>DATLUE010000284.1:0-11868 GCA_035533255.1 Allostellaceae bacterium
ACAATCTCGCCATCTCGCTCGACGACCCAGCAGCGTTCGCGCTGCGGGTCGAAATGCCGAATGAATTTCGCCGCCACCTCCGCCGCCAATGCCTCGATGCGGTCGTTCCAACCGTATTCCTGCGAATAAAGCGCGCCATGACGCGAGACAATCCAGCCGAGATCCCCCGGCTGATGGGTCCGCAAGAGATAGGGATCGCGTGGCGTCGGCGGATCGCCGAGTATATTTTCGATCGCTGCCATGGCCGCCACGAAGCGGCGCCGTTCGCCAATGGATAGTCCGTTTAGGAGCTGGCGCGACTCGCCGTCCGAGCGCGCGTCGAGCGTCGCGAACGCTTTCTTGCCGCGCGCCGTCAAAGCGACCAACGCCTGGCGGCCGTCGGCGGCAGAGCGCCGCCGCACGATCAGACCACCGCGCTCGAAGCCTTTCAGAATCCGGCTTAGATAGCCCGTATCAAGAGCGAGGTCTGCCGCGAGGTCGCTCGCGATCGCCGGCCCGCGCTGCGCGAGTTCGTAAAGGACGCGCGCTTGGGTCAGCGAGAATTGGCTGTCCAGCAGCCCCTCCTGAAGCACGCCTATTTTTCGCGTGTAGACGCGATTGAAGCGCCGCACGGCGGCGACGTATTCCGTCAGCGAATCCATCATCGACGAGCATTGTCAAGGATTTGCTTGACGGAGTCAAGTATTATGGAGTCCGCCCTTTTAGCACCGCGAGCAGCGGCTAGCGATCTTTACGCGCCGTGCGCGCGGTGGCGGCACTGCCCGCCAAAGCGAATTGGACCAGGTGCCGCGTGACGGTCGGCGCGTCGTCCGGGGTGAAGCCGAAATTCGCTTCATCGAGGTGCTCGATCCCGAGCGGATAAGCCCGGCATCGACTAAGCGCCGCGTTACCGGGATTTAATCACCGCTCCATGAGCATCGAGGGATGACGCAATCGCGGAAGCCCTAGAACGAAGCACGCCCAATGATGGGCCATCTTCATCGTCGCTCTAGGAGACATCCGTGAAAAAGCAATTCGTTCTTCCTGCCGCGCTACTGCTCGCGCTCGGCGCCACCACCGCCCTCGGCGGGTCGGCCGCCTTTGCCCAGGCCTCCACGGCATCCGCATCTTCCGCGCCAGCGCCAGCACTGGGCCCCGCGCCTTGGGATCAGCGGCACGGCGACGCGCATCAACCCGGCCCGCATCACGGCATGATGCAAGGCCACGGCGATCCGCATCATCGCTTCGACTTCACCGCGCGCGCCGAGGCACGCATCGCCTACGTCAAGGCCGAACTGAAGATCACGCCGGCGCAAGAGACGGCGTTCGACAAATACGCGCAAATCATCCGCGACAACGCCGCGACGACCCAGAAAACCTTCGAGGACATGCGCGGCGGTCACGGGCAGAACGAGACCGCGATCGATCGGGTCGAGCAGCGCGCGAAAATGGCCCAGATGCGCGATCAGGAACAGCAGCAATACCTCGCCGCCTTCCGACCGCTCTATGCAAGCCTCAGCCCCGACCAGAAGAAAGTCGCGGACGACCTCGCGACGCCGCATCGCCATTTCGGATATTTCGGCCATAGCGGCGAGCACCGCGGCTAGTCTCGCTTAACGATCGCCAGCCGACGCGGTATCTCAGGGTGCCGCGTTGAGCTGCGCGTCATAGACGGCAACCGCCGTCATGTTGAGCAGGCCGCGCACGGTCGTCGACGGCGTCACGATATGCGCCGGCTGGCGCACGCCCAGCAGCATCGGCCCGATCGCCAGACCGTCGCCGAGCGCGGTCAAGAGGTTGAACGCAATGTTCGCCGCATCGAGATTCGGCATGATCAGGAGATTGGCCGCGCCTTTGAACGTGGCGTTCGGGAAGATCCGCTGACGGATTTCGTCCGAGACCGCCGCGTCGCCATGCATCTCGCCTTCGACCTCGAGCTGCGGCGCCAGATCGCGCAACAGCGCCAGCGCCGCACGCACCTTGACCGCCGATGACGCATTCGAGCTGCCGAAATTGGAATGCGAGAGCAGCGCGACCTTCGGCTCGAGGCCGAACATCCGCACCACCGCCGCGGCGCGCAAGGCGATCTCGGCAAGCTGCGCCGCGCTCGGCTCGTCGATCACATAGGTATCGCAGAGGAAGAACGTGCCTTTGGGCAGCACCAGGGCCGACAACGCCGCTGGCGCGCTCGCCCCCGGCTTCAAGCCGATAATGTCGGTGATGTGCTGCAAGTGGCGATGATATTGGCCGACCGCGCCGCACAGCATCGCGTCGGCGTCGCCGCGCTTCACCATCAGCGCGGCGATCACCGGGTTACGCGTGCGCACGAGATAGCGCGCGTAATCCGGCGAGATGCCCTTGCGCTCCATCAGCTTGTGATAGAGCGCCGAATAATCGTTGTAGCGTGGGTCGCTTTGCGGATCGACCAGCTCGACATCCTGGTCGAGCCTGAAGCGCAGATTGAGCCGCTCGATCCGGCGGCGCGCGACCTCGCGGCGCGCGATGATAATCGGCCGCGCCAGTCCCTCGTCGACCGCCTGCTGGACCGCGCGCAGCACGCGCTCGTCCTCGCCCTCGGCATAGACGACGCGCTTGGGATCGCCATGAGCGCGCTGGAAGATCGGCCGCATGACGAGGCCCGAGCGAAAGACGAATTGCGTCAATCGCTGCCGATAGGCGGCGAAATCCTCGATCGGCCTGGTGGCAACGCCGGTATCCATCGCCGCCTTGGCGACCGCCGGCGCGAGCTCGAGAATGAGGCGCGGATCGAATGGCTTGGGGATGAGGTATTCGGGTCCGAACACCAGCGCCTCGTCGCCATAGGCCGCGGCGACCACATCGGAGGGCGGCGCCTGGGCGAGATCGGCCAGCGCTTCGACGCAGGCGAGCTTCATCGCCTCGTTGATCGTGGTCGCGCCGACATCGAGCGCGCCGCGAAAGATGAACGGAAAGCACAGGACATTGTTGACTTGATTGGGATAGTCGGTACGCCCGGTAGCGATGATCGCATCGGGCTTCGCCGCGCGCGCGGCTTCGGGCAGGATTTCCGGCGTCGGATTGGCCAGCGCGAGGATCAGCGGCTTCGCCGCCATGCGTGCCGCCATCTCGGGCTTCAGCACATCGGGCGCCGAAAGCCCCAAGAATACATCCGCGTCGCCGATCACATCGCCGAGGGTGCGCGCATTGGTGTCCTTGGCATAGCGGTCCTTGCGCGGGTCCATTTCCTCCTTGCGGCCGCGCCACACCACGCCATAGCGGTCGGTGACGATCGTGTTCTCGACTCTGAGTCCCATCGTGACCAGCAGATCGAGACACGCGAGCGCGGCGGCGCCCGCGCCCGAAGTGACCAGCTTCACCTCGTCGAGCCGCTTGCCTACAAGCCGCAAGCCGTTGCGGATGGCGGCGCCGACGATGATCGCGGTACCGTGCTGGTCGTCGTGAAAGACCGGGACTTTCATGCGGCGGCGAAGCTGCTCCTCGATCGCGAAGCATTCCGGCGCCTTGATGTCCTCGAGATTGATGGCGCCGAAGGTCGGCTCCAGCGCGGCGACGATCTCGACGAACTTGTCGGGATCCTTTGCGTCGAGCTCGATGTCGAAGACGTCGATCCCGGCGAATTTCTTGAACAGCACCGCCTTGCCTTCCATCACCGGCTTGGCGGCCAGCGGGCCGATCGCGCCGAGCCCTAATACCGCGGTGCCATTGGTGACGACGGCAACGAGATTGGCACGGGCGGTATAGCTCGACGCTTGCGCGGGATCGGCGGCGATGGCAAGGCACGCCTCGGCCACGCCCGGCGAATAGGCGAGCGACAAATCGTGCTGGTTGGCGAGCGGCTTGGTCGCGACGATCGCGATTTTGCCAGGCGTCGGCAGCCGGTGATATTCGAGCGCGGCTTGGCGCAAATCATCTGCCATCGCCAGCCCCCAAAAGATAAAGATGGTGCGGCCGAGAAGACTCGAACTTCCAAGGGGTTTCCCCCGCTAGCACCTCAAGCTAGTGCGTCTACCAATTCCGCCACGACCGCACGGAGCGGCGGTATTATGGACCGAGCCGCCGACCGGCGATGTAGCAAACCGAAGCCGGCATCGCAAGCGATCCGAAACGCCGCTATTCTCGCGTACGAGCGAAAGACATGAACGCACCCTCACCGGCGGCCGGCATCGAATGGCGCATCAGCGACGCCCTCGTCCCCTATGACGAGGCCGAGGCGATCATGGCCGCGCGGGTCGAGGCGATCCGCGCCGGCACCGCGCCCGAGCTGGTTTGGCTCCTGGAGCACCCGCCGCTCTACACCGCCGGCACCAGCGCCCGGGCGAGCGATTTGATCGCGCCGGACTTGCTGCCGGTGTTTCAGACCGGCCGCGGCGGCCAATACACCTATCACGGGCCGGGTCAGCGCGTCGGCTATGCGATGCTGGATTTGCAGCGCCGCGGCGGCGATCTGCGCGCCTATGTCCGCGACCTCGAGGAATGGCTGATCCGCACGCTGCAGCAATTCAACCTCAAGGGCGAGCGGCGCGCCGGCCGCGTCGGCATCTGGATCGACGAGGGCGGCGGCAAGGAAAGCAAGATCGCCGCGATCGGCGTGCGTGTGCGCCGCTGGGTCAGCTTTCACGGTGTGTCGCTCAATGTCGACCCCGACCTCACGCATTATCGCGGCATCGTGCCGTGCGGCGTGCGCGAGCACGGCGTCACCTCGCTGGCGGCGCTCGGCATCACCGCCGCGATGCCCGAGGTCGATACCGCGCTCAAAACCGCCTTCCGGGAGGTCTTCGCGCGCACCGCGCATCCGCAACCGGCGCCGACCGGGTCGGGCCCGCGCGGGCTGGCGTTGCCGCGACGGCCTGATTAGATTGCACCGGCGATGGCGGTCCGTTTCCTCGTTCTTGCGCTCGTTTTGCTTATCGCGGCGATCGCGCCCGCGCAGACCCGCACGCCGCCCACCAGCCGCGAGCTGATCCATCTGTCGTTCGCGCCGGTCGTGAAGAAAGTCGCGCCGGCGGTCGTGAACGTCTACTCGCGGCGGATGGTGCAAACACGCTCGCCGTTCATGGACGACCCGCTGTTTCGCCAGTTTTTCGGCAATCGACGTCCCTTCGGCCTGCCGCGCGAGCGCGTACAGCAATCGCTCGGCTCGGGCGTGATCCTCGGCGCCGATGGGCTGATCGTCACCAATCATCATGTCATCGACGGCGCCGAGCAGATCACGGTGGTGCTGAACGATCGCCGGGAATTCGCGGCGAAAGTGGTCCTGTCCGACGAGCACGCCGATCTCGCGGTGTTGAAGATCGATACCCACGGCGAGCGCTTGCCGGTGCTCGAGATGGGCGACAGCGATCAACTCGAGGTCGGCGATCTGGTACTGGCGATCGGCGATCCCTTTGGCGTCGGCCAAACCGTGACCAGCGGCATCGTCTCGGCGCTCGCGCGCACCGGCATCGGCAGCGAGGTCTCGTCCTTCATTCAGACCGACGCCGCAATCAATCCCGGCAATTCGGGCGGTGCGCTGGTCGATCTCGACGGCAAGCTCGTCGGCATCAACACCGCGATCTTCTCGCAATCAGGCGGCTCGATCGGCATCGGCTTCGCGATCCCGACGGCGCTGGTGCGCACCGTGCTGCAAGCGGCGACCAGCGGCGCGCCGATTCATCGGCCGTGGCTCGGCGCGACCGGGCAAGAAGTCACCGCCGAGATCGCCGGCAATCTCGGTCTGCCGCATCCCGGTGGCGTGCTGGTGAAAGAGGTCGCTGCCGATAGCCCGGCGGCACGCGCCGGCATTCGCATCGGCGACGTGATCACCGCGATCGGCGGTCACGACATCGCCGATCCCGACGATCTGCGCTATCGCATCGCGATCTTGCCGATCGACAAGCCCACGCCGGTGGCGTTGTGGCGTAGCCGCCGAACGGTCTCAGCGACCGCCGTGCTGACCGCACTGCCCGAGACACCGCCGCGCCAGGCCACGACGCTCGGGAGCGACAATCCGCTCGGCGGCGCAACGGTCGCCAATCTCAACCCGGCGCAGGCCAACGAGCTGGGATTGGCGACCACCGCGCGCGGGGTGGTGGTGACCGAGGTCAAAGCCGGCACGCTCGCCGGCCGTCTGGGTCTCGACCCCGGCGATATCATCGCCAGCGTCAATCGCAAGCCGGTCGCTTCGGTCGTCGCGTTGCAGGATGCGCTCGGCGCCGGGCCGGGCCCCTGGATCTTCGGCATCCGGCGCGGCGGCCAGCTTTTTGCCGTGAGCGTGCGGTGAGCGCGGCCCGCACCGGGCGCAACAAAGGCCTGTTCGAGGATGCGGCACCGCGGCCGCTCGCCGACAAGCTGAGACCGCAACACCTCGACGAGGTCGTCGGCCAGGATCACCTCCTCGGCGCCGACGCGCCGATCGGCCGCATGATCGCAGCGCATCGCCTGTCGTCGATGATCCTCTGGGGGCCGCCCGGCTGCGGCAAGACCACGATCGCGCGGCTGCTAGCCGAAACGACCGATCTCCATTTCGAGCCGCTATCGGCGGTGTTCTCGGGGGTCGCCGATCTGCGCAAGGTGTTCGAGGCCGCGGGCAAGCGCCGCGCCGGCGGCCAAGGCACCCTGCTGTTCATCGACGAGATTCATCGCTTTAACCGCGCGCAGCAGGACAGTTTCCTGCCCTATGTCGAGGATGGCACCGTCGTGCTGGTCGGCGCGACCACCGAGAATCCCTCGTTCGAGCTCAACGGCGCGTTGCTGTCGCGCTGTCAGGTGTTCGTGTTGCATCGCCTCGACGAGCAGGCGCTCGAGACCCTGCTGCAACGCGCGGAACAGGCCTTGGGCAAGAAGCTGCCGCTCGATGCGGATGCGCGCCAGGCATTGAAGGCGATGGCCGATGGCGACGGGCGCTTCGTCTTCAACCTCGCCGAAGAGTTGGCACTGCTGCCCGAAGGCCAGGTGCTCGATACCGCCGGGCTGATGGCCGCGGTGCAACGGCGCGCGCCGCTTTACGACAAGGCACAGGAAGGGCATTACAACCTGATCAGCGCGTTGCACAAATCGGTGCGCGGCTCGGATGTCGATGCGGCTCTGTACTGGCTCGCGCGCATGCTCGCCGGCGGCGAGCACCCGATCTATATCGCGCGCCGCATCGTGCGAATGGCCTCGGAGGATATCGGCCTCGCCGATCCGCAAGCGCTGCCGCAGGCGCTCGCCGCATGGGAGGCTTACGAGCGCCTGGGCTCGCCCGAAGGCGAGCTCGCATTGGTGCAAGCCGTCATCTATCTCGCGACCGCGCCGAAATCGAATGCCGCCTATAGCGCGATGGGCGCGGCAATGCGCTCCGCCAAGGAAAGCGGCTCGCTGATGCCGCCGATGCATGCCGTCAACGCGCCGACCCGGCTGATGCGCGATCTCGGCTACAGCGAGGGCTATGTCTACGATCCCGCGACCGAAGAAGGATTTTCGGGGCTCAATTATTTCCCCGACGCGCTGCCGCGCCGGCGCTTTTACGAACCGTTCGAGCGCGGCTTCGAGCGCGAGCTTGCCAAGCGTCTCGACTATTGGGAAAAGCTCCGCAACGCCAAGCCGAAATAGCCTTTCGCGCGGGAACGCAACCATCGGCGGCGGCCTATAACCTGCAACATATCTGTTGTTGGAGCTCGACCCATGCCGCGTTCGATGAAATATCTTGCTTTGGCCTGTGCCGCAATCTTGCCGCTTTTGGGCAGCATCGCCCCCGCAACGGCGCAAGCCATCGCCCCGCCGCCGCCGCAAGCCGAAGCGGTGCCGCCGCCGCCGATGGCAGCGCCCGGCGCTTATTGGGTCTGGCGCGCCGGCTTCTGGCGCTGGAATGGCCGCCGCTACATCTGGATGCCGGGCCGCTACGTCCACCCGCCTTACGCGCGGGCGGTGTGGGCACCGGGCGCCTGGGTCTTCGTCAGGGGCCGCTATGTTTGGCACCCCGGGCACTGGCGCCGCTAGCAATCGCGGCAAGGCGTCGCTTCCGCCCTCCGCTCAAGCTCGCGGGATGGATCGCCAGCGCGCGCGCCGCTAACATAGGCGCATGAGCGGCGTCCAGACCCTCACCGTGGCGCCCGAGGACGCCGAAATCCGACTCGACCGCTGGTTCAAGCGGCATTTTCCCGCGCTTGGCCACGGCCGGCTCGAGAAGCTGCTGCGCACCGGCCAAGTCCGACTCGACGGCAAGCGCGTCGAGGCCGGCGCGCACGTCACCGCCGGGCAGCGCATCCGCGTGCCGCCGCTGCCCGCGGCAAGCCCGCCGGGCGCCAAGCCAGACCGTCCGCCCCCGAGCGACGCCGACGCGCGGATGCTGCAAGGGCGCGTACTCTATCGCAATGACGAGCTGATCGTCATCGACAAGCCTTTCGATCTGGCGGTGCAAGGCGGCACCGGGACCAAGCGGCATCTCGACGGACTGCTCGATGCGCTGCGCTTCGACGCCGAGGAGCGCCCTCGGCTGGTCCATCGGCTCGACAAGGATACCAGCGGCGTGCTGGTGCTCGCGCGCAGCGGCCGCGCCGCAGCCCGCCTCGCCGAGGCGTTCCGCGGCAAGAACGTGCGCAAAGTCTATTGGGCGGTGGTGGTGGGCGCGCCCAAGCCACGCCAGGGCAAGATCGACCAGCCCCTCGCCAAGCAGGCGGGACCGGCGGGCGAGCGCGTCGCCGCCGATAACGAGGACGGCGACCGCGCCCTTACCTTTTATCGCACCGTCGCGCGCGCTGCCGATCGCTTTGCGTGGCTGGCGCTCGAGCCGGTGACCGGCCGCACGCATCAACTGCGCGTCCACTGCCTGACGCTCGGCACGCCGATCCTCGGCGACGGCAAATATGGCGGCGCGGCCGCTCATCCTGCCGGCGTGCCGGGAGAAGCGCAGCTCCAGCTTCACGCGCGCGCGATCGCCTTGCCGCTCGCGGACGGCAAGATTCTCACCGTGACCGCGCCGCTGCCGCCGCATATGCGCGAGAGCTGGAATTTTTTCGGCTTCGAGGAAGGCAGCGAGCGCGATCCGTTCGCCGATCTCGCGCCCATCTTCAATAAAGCTGGGCGATGAAGCGCTTTTACACGAAAGCAGCCGCGGTTGCAGCCGGCGACGAATTTGCGGTCGAGCTCGACGGCAAGAAGCTGCTGACGCCGGCCAAACAGGAATTGCGTGTGCCGGGCCGCGCGCTGGCCGAGGCGCTCGCCGCCGAGTGGCAAGGCCAGGGCGCGACCGTCGGCCCGCTGACCCTGCCCCTGACCCGGCTGGTCAGCACCGCGATCGATCGCGTGACGCCGCGGCGCGCCGACATGATCGCCGAGATCGTCAACTATGCCGCGACCGATCTCTTGTGCTATCGCGCGGACGAACCGCCCGAGCTGGTCGCGCGCCAGCGCCGGATTTGGCAGCCGCTGCTCGATTGGGCCACGGAGCGCCACGACGCGGCGCTGATCGCGACCCAGGGCATCACGCCGGTGCCGCAGCCGCCGGCCGCGCTCGCCGCAATCGAGCGCGCGATCGCCGCCTATGATGCGATGCTGCTGGTCGCGCTCCAGCTCGCGACCACCGCCTGCGGCTCGGTGGTGCTGGGCCTGGCGCTGCTCGACGGTGCGGTGACGCCGGACGAGGCTTTCGCCGCCGCGCAGCTTGACGAGAGCTATCAGATCGAGCGCTGGGGCGAGGATGCCGAGCAGACCCGGCGCCGCGCCGCGCTCAAGGACGACATCGCGCTAGCGGCACGCTTTGCCGCGTTGCTGCGCGCCGACTAAGCTGCCACCCGGTCCCAAGGCTGCGGGGAGAGCCTTCATGCAGGATATTCTGCGGCGGTTGGAAGAAAAGCGCGCAGCGGCGCGGCTGGGCGGCGGCGAACGCCGCATCGCCGCGCAGCACGCCAAGGGCAAGCTAACCGCGCGCGAGCGGCTCGATCTGCTGTTCGATCCCGGCACGTTCGAGGAATGGGACATGTTCGTCGAGCATCGCTCGAGCGATTTCGGCCTCGAGGAGCAGAAAATCCCCGGCGACGGCGTCGTCACCGGCTACGGCCTGGTCAACGGCCGCACCGTCTTCGCCTTCAGCCAGGATTTTACGGTGTTCGGCGGCGCGCTGTCCGAAGCCCATGCCGAGAAGATCTGCAAGGTGATGAACCAGGCGCTGAAGGTCGGCGCGCCGATCGTCGGCCTCAACGATTCCGGCGGCGCGCGCATCCAGGAAGGCGTTGCCTCGCTCGCCGGCTATGCCGAGGTGTTCCAGCGCAACGTGCTTGCCTCGGGCGTGGTGCCGCAGATCTCGCTGGTGATGGGACCTTGCGCCGGCGGCGCGGTCTATTCGCCGGCGATGACCGATTTCATCTTCATGGTGAAGGACAGCTCGTACATGTTCGTCACCGGTCCTGACGTGGTGAAAACGGTGACGCAGGAGACGGTGACCCAGGAAGAGCTCGGCGGCGCGGTCACGCACACGACGCGCTCGGGCGTCGCCGATCTCGCGTTCGAGAACGATGTCGAAGCGCTGCTCCAGCTTCGCCGCTTCATGGATTTCCTGCCGTCGTCCAATCGCGGCAAAGCGCCGCGGCGGCCGACCCACGATCCGGCGTCGCGCGCCGAGCCCGCGCTCGACACGCTGGTGCCCGCCAATCCCAACAAGCCTTACGACATGCGCGAGCTGATCGCGAAAATCGCCGACGAGGGCGAGTTCTTCGAGCTGGCGCCGAACTGGGCGAAGAACATCCTGATCGGTTTTGCGCGGCTCGACGGCCATCCGGTCGGCATCGTCGCCAATCAGCCGATGGTGCTGGCGGGCTGCCTCGACATCGACAGCGCGCGCAAGGCCGCGCGCTTCGTGCGCTTCTGCGACTGCTTCAACATTCCGATCGCGACCTTCGTCGACGTGCCGGGCTTCCTGCCCGGGACTGCGCAGGAATACGGTGCGATCATCAAGCACGGCGCGAAGCTGCTCTATGCCTTTGCCGAGGCGACCGTGCCAAAGGTCACCGTGATCACGCGCAAGGCCTATGGCGGCGCCTACGATGTGATGAGCTCGAAGCATCTGCGCGGCGACGTGAACTACGCGTGGCCTTCGGCCGAGATCGCGGTGATGGGCCCCAAAGGCGCGGTCGAGATCATCTTCCGCGCCGATCTCGGTGATGCCGCCAAGATCGAGGCGCGCACCGAGGAATATCGCGAGAAATTCGCCAACCCTTTCGTCGCCGGATCGCGCGGCTATATCGACGACGTGATCCTGCCACGCGACACGCGGGTGCGCCTCTGCCGCGCGCTCGCGATGTTGCGCGACAAGGAGCTATCCAACCCCTGGAAGAAACACGACAACATCCCGCTGTAAATTTCCACCTCATCCTGAGGAGCGATGCGCAGCATCGCGTCTCGAAGGACGAACTAACTCGCAGATTCCGAATGGCCTTCGTTTACATGCTCAAATGCGCGGATGACTCTTATTATGTCGGATCGACTCGCGTAAGCCTTGAGGCTCGCGTGAATGATCACAATGTCGGTCGGTATGGCGGCTACACCGAATTGCGCCGGCCCGTTCGATTGGTTTGGGCAGAGGAATTCGAGCGCATTAGCGACGCCATTGCGATGAAGCGCAGAATCAAAGGCTGGGGTCGGGCAAAGAAAGAGGCGTTGATTGCAGGCGATTTCGCTTCGATAAACCTCCTCGCAAAACGGCGCTCATCCTTCGAGACGGCCGCTTCGCGGCCTCCTCAGGATGAGGACTGACGTTCGATGTTCAAGAAGATCCTCATCGCCAATCGCGGCGAGATCGCTTGCCGGATCATCGCGACCGCCAAGCGCATGGGCATTCGCACGGTCGCGGTCTATAGCGATGCCGATGCCGAGGCGCTGCATGTGCGCCAAGCCGACGAAGCGGTGCGGATCGGGCCGCCGAAAGCGTCCGAGAGC
>DATLUE010000285.1:0-5152 GCA_035533255.1 Allostellaceae bacterium
CGGCCATGGGCAGCATAATCGCCCGGCACCGGCTCGAACAGGTTGGCGGGTGCGTCGGGCGCGGTTGGCTTGTCCGCGAGCTGACCCGAATAGCCGACCTTGGCGAGATAGCGGTCGAGCAGCCCTGGTGCGACGCGGTTCGCGAGGATCGCCTTCACCGTGGGCCAGCCCACCCATACGTCGCGTCGCTTATGAGTGGCGGCAAAAAAGATCGCGCGTGCGGCCACTTCGGGTTGGAAGATGGGTGCCACGGGCTTGGCCATGCGCCCCATCTTGTTGAGCGCCCAGTCGAACTGCGGCGTGTTCATGGCCGGCAGGTCGACGATCGTCAGGTGGATATCGAGCTTGTCGTGAATGATCTCAGAACGCAGGCTGTCGGTGAAGCCGCGGATCGCCGCCTTGGCGCCGCAGTAGATCGATTGCAGCGGCACCGAGCGATAGGCGAGCGCCGAGCCGACGTTGACGATCACGCCATGGTTGCGTACGCGCATCCTCTTGAGCGCCGACATCATGCCGTGGACCTGCCCGAGATAGGTGACGCGCGTACCGCGTTCGACCTCCGCCGCCGTCAGCTTCTCGACGGGGGCGAACACCGTCGCCATGGCGACATTGGCCCAGACGTCGATCGGTCCAAGCTCTGCCTCGGCGCGCTCCGCGGCCGCGTCGACCGCATCGGCGTCGGCCACGTCGGTGGGGATTGGCAGCGCCCGCACGCCGTGTTGACGCGCCTCGTCGGCCGCCTGAGCGAGCCGGTGGGGGTCGCGCGAAAGCAGCGCCACATCATAGCCGTGCCGCGCGAATTCCGCGACGGTCGCGCGGCCAACACCTGCGCCCGCACCTGTGATGACGGCGATCTTGGACATTTTCGATCTCCGGAGAATGACTCTACTAAAGGCAGAGGAGCCCCGTGAGTTCCGGCGCGGCCGCGCCATTTCGCCATGGCGATGAAACGGAAGCGCGCTCGCCGCTGTTTATTCGCCATCGATGGATCGGCGCCGGCGCCGTATCGGGAGCCCCGCGTGACCGAGCATTATGACCTGATCGTGATCGGCAGCGGGCCCGGCGGTGCCTCGCTCGCACACCGGCTCGCGCCAACCGGCAAGCACATCCTCATTCTCGAACGCGGCGAGTATCTCCCCCGCGAGGAGGCAAACTGGAGCGCGCAGGCAGTCTTCGTCGACGGCAGATATCAGGCCGACGAGACCTGGACCGATGCGAAGGGCGATAGCTTTAGCCCCGCGCTGCATTACTGGGTTGGGGGCAATTCCAAGGTTTTTGGCGCGGCGCTGTTCCGGCTGCGCGAGCGCGATTTCGACGAGGTTGAGCATGCCGGCGGCATTTCCCCCGCCTGGCCGCTCAAATACGACGTCTTCGCGCCCTATTACGACGAGGCGGAGGCGCTGTTTCATGTCCACGGCGCGCGCGGCGAGGACCCCAGCGAACCGCCGAGCGCGAAGCCGTATCCCTTCGCCCCCGTCAAACACGAACCCACGATCGCCGAGCTCTCCGACAAGCTGACTGGCATCGGGCTCAAGCCCTTTCACTTGCCGCTCGGCATCCTGCTCGACCAAAAGGAAGACGGCTTCGCGATACCGACCAGCGTGTGCATGCGGTGCAGCGCCTTCGATGGTTTTCCCTGCCTCCTCAATGGCAAGGCCGATGCCCAGGTGATCTGCATCGACCCGATGCTGGCGGCGCACGACCATGTCACGATGCTCACCGGCGCCTATGTCTCCAAGCTGGATACCGACGCGGCCGGCCGCCGCATCGACGCGGTCCATGTCACGCGCGCCGGACGTGAGGAAATCTACACCGGCGGCACGGTCGTGGTCGCGTGCGGCGCTCTCTCGTCGGCGTTATTGCTGCTGCGATCCGCGAACCCGCGGCATCCGAACGGACTGGCAAACGGCTCGGGCCAGGTCGGGCGCAACTACATGCGCCACGAGATGAGTATCGTGATGGCGGTGATGCGCCACGTCAACGAGACGGTCTTCCAGAAGACGCTGGCGCTTAGCGACTTCTACTTCGGCAGCAACGACTGGGACTATCCCCTCGGCCTTATCCAGATGTGTGCCAAAAGCCACGCCGACCAGATAAAGGGCGAATCGCTCCCGAGTTGGCTCGAATGGCTCCCCGAAATGCCGTTCGAGGAAATGGCGCGGCACTCGATGGATTTCTGGCTTCAGTCCGAGGATCTGCCGCACCCCGACAACCGCGTTTATTACCGCGACGGCAAGGTCCATCTCGATGTCGTCGAGACTAATCCGGAAGCGCTCGAGCACCTCAAGCGCAAGCTCAAGGACGTGCTTTCGGATATCGGCTGGCCCGCGGTGCTGCTGGAGCGCTCGCTCTATCTTGGCAAGGACATCCCGCTGTCGGGCACCGCGCACCAGGCGGGGACCTGCCGCTTCGGCACCGACCCCGCGACCTCGGTGCTCAACCTTGATTGCCGCGCGCACGAAATCGACAATCTGTATATCGCCGATGCGAGCTTCTTTCCCTCGATCGGCGCCGTGAACCCGACACTGACGATCATCGCCAACGCGCTGCGCGTCGCGGACATCATCAAGGACCGGCTGTGACAACCGCCGAAATTGCCGCCCTCGTCGTCCGCTACGGTCTGGTGCTTCTGTTTCTGCCGTTCAGCGCACTCGACAAGATGCTGGGTTTCGATCACGCGGTTCGCCAGGCACAGCAGATGTTCAGCGCGCGCTCGATCGCCGTCGCGATGATCCTGATCGGACTCGCCGTCGAAATTTTTTGCACGATGGGCGTTGTCACCGGCATCGCCGATCGCGCCTCGGCGTTCGTCATCGCGGGCTATTGCGCGGCGACCGCGGTGCTCTACAAGCAATTCTGGGCCCAGGGCGATTTCTGGTCCGATCCGGACGGCGAGGGTCGAACACTGTTCTGGGATTTCCTCAAAAACCTCTCGCTGGGTGCCGGCTTCCTGATGATCGTCGTCGGCACCGACGGATCGGGGCTCGCGCCCTTCCTCGCGCATCCCCTCGCCTCCAGCCATCCCTACGGATTTCATCCATGAGCGATCCCGGCCCCAAACCCTCCGTCCCCTATTGGCATTTGTACGTCGATGAGGACGGCATCAGCCACCTGACCGAATGCGCGCTCACCGCCTACGAGGTGAAGAGGGTCGGCCCCGCCGATCCGCAATGGAACGACAAGATGGAGCAGGGCGAAGCGACCGTCGTCTTCACTGTGCAGCCGGTCGGCTGGGTGGGCGACTGGCACGAGAACCCGGCGCCTCAATGGATCATCGTGTTGTCGGGCCATTGGTGGATCGAGAGCATGGACGGCACCCGCATCGAGCAGGGCCCGGGCGAATTCTCCTTCGGCGAAGATCAGGGCTGTAAAGAGACGGGCGGCAAGAACGGCCACAAATCCGGGACGATCGGCGACGAGCCCTGCTGCCTGATGACGGTTCAGCTCCACGTCGATCCGCAGCGCCGGCCATGTCATCTGGCGTGACGTTCAAGGCGATCGCCGGCTTCCGGCTCGTCACGGCCGAGCCCGAAATGCTGGTGGGCTTCTATCAGGCGATCGGTTTCGTTGCCGGCGAGGTCGCGCCGATCCCCGCTGCGGAAATGGCGGTGCTAGGCCTCCACGGCGCCGGTTGGCGGCGCTCGATGACGCTTCGGGAGAGCCACTTGGACCTCGACTCGTTCGATCTTCCGGGACGTCCCTACCCTGACCGCACCAGGGTGTCCGATCTCGTCTTCCAGCATCTCGCGCTCGTTACCGATGATGCCTACGCGGCGTGGCTGCGCGTGCGGAACGCCGGCGCAACCCCGATCACCCGCGGCGACCCCCTGAGGCTTCCCCCATCCTCGGGCGGCGTGACGGCCGTCAAGTTCCGCGATCCCGAGGGCCATCCGCTCGAATTGCTCGAGTTTCCGGCCGGCTCCAATCCGTCATGGCAAGGCCAGGGCATGATCGGGATCGACCACAGCGCGATCTCGATTGCCGACCTCTCGGTGAGCCAACGCTTCTACGAGAAACATGGGTTGGCGCAGGGCAAGCGCACGCGCAACCAGGGTCCCACCCAGGTGGCGCTCGACGGCCTCGATGGGGTCGAGGTCGATGTTCTCGCGATGAACCCTCCAGACAAACCGCCGCACGTCGAGTTGCTCGGCTACCGCCAGCCCGCCGGGCGGCCGCACCCGTCCCTCGCCGCGAACGATGTCGCGGCCACACGTATCGTCTGGTCGGCAAACCGGAATGCGCTCGCTCGCGATCCCGACGGGCATCTCCTCCAGCTCATGCAGCAAGATCGATCGCCAGCAAATACTGCGTCGCGGCGATAAAGAGCCGCCGCCGGTCCGCGTGTGTTTCCTAAACGCGAATGCCTCGCGGTCGCCAGACTCATGACGGCGCTACAATCGATACAATGCGCGATCCGAGGCGAGGCCGAGCAGCACGCGGCCGCTGACCTCGTAGTTAGCCCGGTTCATCGAGACGTGCTGCGTCACGGTATGGATATCTCGGAAGCAGCGTTCGAGCGGGTTGCGTGTGTAGATCGCGCCACCGCCGCCGGCGGCGTACATCAGATCGACTGCCTGTGCCGCCGCCTGCACGGCGTGCGTTCGCGCGAGGCGCAGCACCGCGACCTCGCGCACCGATAGTTCGCGCCCGGCCTGTGCCGCTTCCCACGACTGGGCGACCGAATCGTAAAGAAACGCCCGACCGGAGAGATACAGCGCCTCGGCGCGCGCGACATCGGCCTGGACTGTCGTCCGCTCGGCAAGCGGTGCTCCAACACCCGCCGGCCGCTTGCCGCCAGTCGCGATCTCGACGAGCGTGTCGATGGCAGTCCGCGCAATGCCGAGCGGCAGCGCCGCCATCATGTTGTCGAGCAGCGCCTGTCGCGGCAGCCGATAGAGCGCTCCTGGGGCGCGTGGCGCCGCGTCGAACGAGATCGCCCGCATCCGCGGCACGAACAGCCCGGAAACTGCGTAATCGTGGCTGCCAGTGCCGCGCAAGCCGCCGACATCCCAGTTGTCGATCAGCTCGCCGTCCGCCGCCGGGAAGAACACCAGCCAGGCCTGCGGCGGCGCCGGCCGCGGCGCGTCGTCATCGCCGCCGCCGTCCTGCGCGACGAGGCAGCCGGCATTCCACCACGTCGCGTGACGAATGC
>DATLUE010000286.1:0-9761 GCA_035533255.1 Allostellaceae bacterium
CGCGCATTGTCGCCGGCAAGCCGACCCGGACGTTGAGCGCTTCGACCATGTCGGCCGCACTTTGGCCGGGCTTGGCCCCGAGCGCTTCGGCCACGAGCCGGGTTTTTTCGGGCACATGTTTTTCCATGACCCGCAGCACCGTGGGCATCGCGATCGTCACCATCATGCCGTGATGCAGACCCTGATCGCCGGTGGTGTTGGCGATCGCGTGGCCGGGCCCGAGTCCCATCTGGATCGCCATGCCGCCTTCGAGCGCGGCCGTCATCAGCATCTTGCGCGCCTCACGGTCATTGCCATCCTGGACCGCGCGTTCGATGAAGCCGGCGACATGTCGCATGCCATCGAGTGCCAATGCCTTGGCCGGCGGATTGTCGGCAATGGTCAAGAACCCTTCGACGCAATGCGACAGCGCGTCCATCCCGGTTCCGGCGGTCAGACGCGGCGGCAGGCTCGCCGTCAGGTCGGGATCGCAGATCGCGACGCGTGGCACGATGTAGTGGCTGTTGAGCCCGGAGGCGCGGCTTTTGGCATCGGGGTGAATGCCGGCGCCGCGCGAGGCTTCGCTGCCGGTGCCGGCCGTGGTCGGCAGCACGATCAGCGGTGCAACGCGATGCGTGATCACATCGGGCTTGCCCATATAATCGGTGATCGGTCCGGAATGGCCTGCCAGCACGGCGACCGCCTTGGCGGTGTCGATCACCGAGCCGCCGCCGAGCGCGACCACGCCGTCGCAGCGCTCGCGCCGGTAAAGCTCAATCGCGCGCTCGACCCCGGCGACGGTCGGGTTCTCGGGCACCTGGTCGAACACCACGATATCGTTCCTGCCCGCCAGGATGTCGCTGACCCGCGCGAGGATGCCGCATTTGACCAGGCCCGGATCGGTGATCAGCAGCGGACGCGTGATGCCGCACGCCGCCAGCTCGGCCGGCAGCGCGCGGATCGCGCCGAAATCGAGATGCACGCGCGGAAACTGCATCAGAAAGCTCATCGGATCTACTCCGTTGTCATCGCGCGCACCCAAAGAAAGCGAAGCAGGCCAGAGCCCAGAGTTTTCTGGATCGCCACGACCGCTTCGCGCTCTTGCGATGACGGCAAATTCTACTAAGGCACCGGCTTGGCATCGATCAGGACGAAGACGACGCGCGCGGGTTTGTCCGAGCGGTTGGACCAAGCGTGATTGGTGCCGCGCTGGATCAGCACGTCGCCGGTTTTCATCAGCTTCTCGCCCTCGTCCATCAGGGCATAGACCTCGCCCTCGATGACGAATGCGTAGTCGACGGTGTCGGTCTTGTGAAAGCCGGCATGGCGGGCATTGCCGCTGTCGCGATGATAGCCCTGGCGCTGCGCATCGGCCGACCATTCTTGCGAGCTCATGGTCGCAAAACGCTCTTTGTCGGGCGGATATTCGACCACGCGAAAGACTGTGCCGTTCGGCGGCGGCGGCAAGCGGAAGGGATGATCGGTCGCATCTTTGTCGCCGGTGTTGTCGGCGGGCGCGCTGTCGGTCTGCCACAGCTCGACAACCGAGGTGCCGGCCGAGCTGCGCCGACCGGCGGGCGTGCCGACCGGACCGTCCATGATGAAAAGCGACTTCCCTTGAGCGTTGTGACCGCTGACGATGCGCCGGATTTCGAACGCCATGTCTGTCCTCTCTTGCCGGCCCGCTGCCGTGTTCAGGGTGGCGCAGAGTGCTTGACGATGCCGAACCAGTCAAGCAAGCTCCCGCCCCTACGAAGAGGCGAAGCCTCAGATTTGTTTGAGATTTTGGAAAGCGCTTGGGGAGGTTGGGGCGATGGGTCGAAGGCTGCTTGGGGTTCTCTGTGTCCTGTTTGCCTTCGCCACCGCCGCTTCGGCGGCCGAGTTGCGGAAAATTTCCGTCGGCTATGTGCCGGTGGCGGATTTCGCGCCGCTGTTCGTCGCCAAGGACAAGGGCTTCTTCGAAAAGCATGGCCTTGATGTCACGCTGATCAAAATCCTGCTGGCCTCGAACGTGCCGGGCGCGCTGGTCGCCGGCAGCCTCGATATCGGCATGGGCACGCCGCCGATGCTGCTGGTGACGTCGGAAAGCGGCCTCGATTTCCAGGCGATCGCCGCGGTCTCGCGCCTCGAGAAGGACAATCCGTTCGTCAGCCTGATCGCGCGGCCGGGTGCGCATATCAAGGTCGCCGCCGACCTCAAGGGCAAGAAGCTCGGCGTGCCTGGCTTCAACAGCACGATGGATATCACCATCCGCAAATGGCTGATGGACCGCAACGTGCAGCCGAGCGAGGTCCATTTCGTCGAAGCCGTCTTTCCGCAAATGCATGACGAGCTCGCCAGCGGACAGCTCGACGCGGCGATCGTGCTCGAGCCGTTCCGCTCGCTGATTCTCAAAGACGGGACCGGCGTCAACGTGCGCGATTTCTTCTCCGACCTCACGCCCGATGCGGTCGCCGCGATCTGGATGGCGAAAGCCGATTGGATCGCCGCGCATCCCGATATCGTCGCTGGCTTTCGTGCCGGGCTCGCCGACGGCATCGCCGATCTCGCGGCCAACCCGCCCGAGTTCCAGGCGATCCAGATGAAATATCTCGGCTTCGCCTCGCCGGCCCGGCCGAATTGGTCTTTGAAGGTGACCAAGGAAGATTTGGCTTTCTACGCCGCCGTCAGCAAGCAAGTGGGCCTTCTCCACCGGCCGCCGCAACTCGACAAGCTGATCGCGCCCTAACGCCCATCGACAGGCCAATGACCCAAGGAGCGTTGGAAGCACACGCGCTGAGCATTTCCTTCGGCAGCCATCTCGTGCTCGATCGCATCGATCTCGCGGTTGCCGACGGCGAGTTCCTGTCGATCGTCGGCCCGTCGGGTTGCGGCAAGACCACGCTCTTGCGGATTCTCGCCGGGCTGATGCGGCCGAGCTCGGGCGAGGTGCTGGCCGAGGGCAAGCCGATCCACGGCCCCTCGCGCGAGCGTGCGATCGTGTTCCAGGATTACAGCCGCTCGCTGTTGCCGTGGCGCAGTGTCTGGACCAATGTCGCGCTCGCCTTCGAATCGCAGGGCATCGCGCGCGCCGAGCGCAAGCGCCGCGCCTATGCGCTCTTGGAGCAGATGGGCCTGGCCGCGGTCGGCGAATATTTTCCCGGGCAGCTTTCGGGCGGCATGCAGCAGCGCGTGCAGATCGCACGCTGCCTCGCGCAGCAGCCGCGTGTCATGCTGATGGACGAGCCGTTCGGCGCGCTCGACGCGCTGACGCGCCAGACCTTGCAAGACGAGATTTCGCGCCTCGCCAAGGAGCAGCGCATCACCGTGGTGTTCATCACCCACGACCTCGAGGAGGCGATCTATCTCGGCGATCGCGTCGTCGCGCTAGCGCCCAACCCCGGCCGCGTCGCCGAGACGCTCGCGGTCGGCCTCGCGCGGCCGCGCAATCAGCTCACGACCCGCGAAGACCCGGTGTTCCTGGCCCACCGCCATCGGCTCTTCAAGCTGCTCGTCGAGCATTGAGATGGCCGGCACGCGACCGTCACGGCGCGTTGCGGCTCGCGGCAATCGGTGCGCCCGTCAGCTTGCCATCCGCCGGCACGTTGAAGGTCCATTCGGAAAAGATCTCGGGCGTCAGTCGATGCGTGCGCGCCCGCCATTTGGCCGTAACCACATCCTCGTCCGCCGCGTATTCCGCCGCGCCGCCCAGCGGACTTTTGAAATACCAGAAGCAGGCCGACGAGATATAGTGTCGGCCGGGGCCGGCCTGGGTCTCCCAGCCGCGGCGCGCGATGAATTGGCCGCCACCGATCACCTCGTGAATGTCGCGCACCTTGAAGGCGATGTGATTAAAATGGCAATGCCCGTCCTGGGCGTTGAGCAGGAACAGGTGATGATGATTTCCGGAAGGCGCGCCGCGCAGGAAGACGGCCCTGCCCGCATAGCGATCGGAGACGCGGAAGCAGAGGCGCTTCACGTAGAAGCTTTCGGCCGCCTTCATGTCGGGTACGCCGATGACAACGTGGCTGATCTCTTGCGGCGTCGCGCGCGCGTAATAGGTGGTCGGCCGGTCGATGCGGCCTGGCGCGCCCGGCGTGTTGAAGCCGAGCGGCTTGCTTTTGAGCTTCACGCGCTGCGTCACGCGGAACGCGATCGCCATGCCGGCGTCGTCGGTCGTGTGGAGCGTGCCGTCGCGGTCGACGATGACATCGCGGTCACGGGACAGCTCGCGGCAGATGGCGTCAAGCGCGCGCTTACTGTCGACGCCCCAGAGAATTTCGCGCAAGGTCGAGCCGGGCTCGACCGCCGGCGGCAGCTTTGGCGCCTCCATCGGCTGGATGCGCACCTCGGCGCGATTGGCGCAACGATAAACGCCGGTGCCGGCGCGCTTCACGCCCCAATCGTCAAGGAATCGGATCGCTTCGGCCATATCGGCGACACCGAAGGTGACGGCATCGATGCCGGTGATGGTCATAAGGATTGGCTCCTGCGCGCGATGACGGCGCGACCATACTCGCGGGCCTTGCCATGACGCAACCGGCCGCGATACCGACCGCCGACGAGCTGATCGAGCGTGCGCGCGCAATGGTGCCAGTGATGCGCCAGCGCGCCGCCGCCACCGAGGCGCAGCGCCGCGTCGGCAAGGACAGCGCGGAAGCCTTCGCCAAGGCCGGGTTCTTCCGTGTCCTGCAACCCCGGCATCACGGCGGCTACGAGTTGCCTTTCGGCACCCATATGCGGATTGCCGCCGAGCTCGGCCGCGGCTGCCCGTCGAGCGCCTGGGTCGCCAGCGTGGTCGCGGTCCATTCCTGGATCGTCGGCATGTTCCCGCCCGAAGCGCAGGAAGAAGTCTGGGGCGCCGATAACACGACGCTGGTCGCGACCTCGTTCCTGCCGGCCGGCGCCAAGGCAGAGCGCGTCGGCAATGGCATCGTGCTCAACGGCCGCTGGAAATTCTCCAGCGGCCTCGATCTCTGCGATTGGGCGATCCCGCTGGTCGACCTGCCCGCGCGCGAGCCCGGCGGCAAAAGCGAGCTCGGCCTGGCGCTGATCCCGCTCAGCGATTGTAAGACCGAGGATACCTGGTACACATCAGGCCTCGCGGGCACCGGCAGCAATGATTTCGTGGTCGAGAGCCTGTTCGTGCCCGAGCATCGCGTGATCACCGTCGGCGCGCTGCGCGGCGGCGAGACGCCGGGCTCCGCCGTCAATCCCGGCTCGCTCTATCGCCTGCCGCTCTGGACGTTCTTTCCCTTTGCGCTGATTGGCGCCGGCTTGGGCGCAGCCAAAGGGGCGCTGGAGCAAGTGATCGACGGCCTCACCAACCGCAAATCGATCGCGCAGGTCTCGCTCGCCGATCAGCAAAGCGTGCAGCTCCGCATCGCCCGCGCCTCGGCGCAGGTGAATGCCGCCGAAGCGCTCTTGCTGCAAGATCTGCAAACCGTGAATCGCGATGCCGCCACAGGCATGATCCCCGATCTGCAACAACGCCTGCGCTATCGACTCGATCTCAGCTTCGCGATCGAGCTGTGCGCGCAAGCGGTCGACACGCTGTTTCCGCTGCTCGGCGGGCGCGGCCTCATCGCCGGCGACCCGGTGCAGCGCGCGTGGCGCGACGTGCACGCGGTACAACAACATATTGCCTTGGTGTGGGACGTCACCGCCGGCCTCTACGGCGCCGTGCGGCTCGGCCTGCCCTGCGGCGATCCGAAGATTTAGATGGTTGCATACCGATTGTGCGTCCTTCGACTTCACAAGGATGAGGTAGATCGAACCGGGCATCATCCCGTTGGAAGATGCCGTATAAGACACTCCTCGTCCTTGAACGAAGTCGAAGGGCGCAGGCTGCTCCTGCAACCTGCCCGGCCTTGGTAGACAAGATGGGAGACGCGAAATGACCGGTCGCCACGAAATGGTCGTCGACACCGATATTGGCATTCCGATGCGCGACGGCGCGGTGCTGCGGGCGAATTTCTATCATCCCAAGGCCGCGGGAAAATTTCCGGTGCTGATGACCTTCGGGCCCTACGGCAAAGACGTGCCGCTGAAGGAATTCATGACCGAGGCGTGGGACACGCTGACCAGGCATTACCCCGAAATCCTCGAGCATTCTTCATGCCAGCATCTGGTCTTCGAGACGCCCGATCCCGAATGCTTCGTGCCCGACGGCTATGTCGTCATCAAGGTGGATTCGCGCGGCGCTGGAAAATCGCCAGGGCGCCTTTCGCCCAATTCGCCCGAGGAATTCCGCGATTTCTACGACGCGGTCGAATGGGCCGGCGTGCAGCCCTGGAGCAACGGCAAGGTCGGGCTGCTCGGCATCTCCTATTACGCCGCCGGCCAGTGGAGCGTCGCGGCGATGAAGCCGCCGCATCTCGCGGCGTTGCTGCCGTGGCAGGGCACCTATGATTTCTACCGCGACCGCACCCGCGCCGACGGCATCTTCGCCGGCGGCTTCCTCGGCCGCTGGTGGAAAAACTCGGTGCTGCGCAACCAGCACGGCAATCCGGAATCGCCCTATCGCGATCTTTATGGCAGCGGCCGCACCACCGGCTCGGAAAGCCTCAGCCAAGAGCAGCTAGCGGCCAATCGCGCTGATTATCTCGGCGATCTGCTGGCGCATCCGCTGAACGATGCGTGGTACCAATCGCGCACGCCCGACGTGAGCAAGATCGATGTGCCTACCTTGGTGGTCGCGAATTGGGGCGGGCTCGGCTTGCACCTGCGCGGCACCATCGGCGGCTTCGTCGGCATTTCCTCGCAAGAGAAATGGCTCAAGGTGCAGGGCGGCTCGTACTTCCACACTTTCTTGCAGCCGCAGAACGTTGCACTGCAAAAGCGCTTCTTCGACAAATACCTCAAAGGCCTCGACAATGGCTGGGAGAAAGAACCGAAGATCGAGGTGCAGATTCGCGCGCCGGGCGACAAGATCAAGCGCCAGGCGCAAAGCACGTCCTGGCCGCTGGCCGAGGCCAAGCATGTGAAGTTCTATCTCGATGCGGGCACGAAGGCGCTCGGCACCGCGGCGCCGAGTGCGGCGGCAAGCGCTGCTTATCCATCGCTGACTCAGGGCGTCAACTTCACCACCGCGAAGTTCGAGCAGGATACCGAGATCGTTGGACCGGTAATGCTGAAGCTGTTCATCTCGTCGAGCACGGCGGACATGGACATCTTCGCGACGCTCTGCGCCTTCGATCCCGAGGGCAAGGAGATGACCTTCATCGGCGCGCCCGAGCCGGCCTGCCCGGTAACGCAAGGCTGGCTGCGCGCATCGCAGCGCAAGACCGATCCCAAGCGCTCAAGCGACTACTTCCCCTATCATCCGCATGACGAGAAGCAGCGGTTAACGCCGGGCGAGGTCTATGAGATCGAGGTTGAGGTTTGGCCGATGGGTGTCTATCTGCCGAAAGGCTCGACCTTGAAGCTGATCGTCGCCGGCACCGATTTCGAGCGCCCGGGCTCGAAGCCGCCCTTCCAGGGCGTCGCCTGGTTCACGCATAACGATCCGCGGGACCGGCCGCCCGCAATCTACGACAGCACCAACACGCTCCACACCGGCGGCGCGCGGCAATCCTACCTGCTGCTGCCGGTACTTTCGTAGGCGGATCCGGACGTCGCGCCGATCTGCTTGAACGACACGAGTTGGCGCCGGTCTTCGTCCCACAGCGCCAGCCGCACCGATTTGATGCTGGCCCATAGCGTGACGCGCTTAGCGCGCTGGAATTCCGGATTGTCGTCGAAGCACGCGCGCAGGCGATAATTCGGGACCTTGCTCGCGAGGTGATGGATGTGGTGAAAGCCAATCGAGCCGGTGAGCCAGTGCAGGACACGCGGCAGATCGTAATAAGAGCTGCCCTCGACCGCGGCGGCACGAAATTCCCAGCTTGTCGATTCCGCCCAGTAGGTATCCGCGAATTGATGCTGGATATAAAAGAACCACACGCCCAAGGAGGTCGCGAGCAGCAGAACCGTCGTCCAGGCGAGCAGGAACGGGCCAGGCCCGATGATCGCCGAAAGGCTCACGGCGCTAATAGCCGCGGCGATGTCGGTCCCGACAATACTGAGCCAATGCTGCCATTCGCGGATCGGGTTACCGAGCGGGACGCGATAGCGGATCAACAGAAGATAGGCGGGCCCGAGGCCGAACAGCACCAGCGGATGCCGATACGTCCGATAGAGAAATCTTTGCCAAATCGAGCGCGAGCGATATTCGCGGACGGTCAGGGTCGTCACATCGCCGGTTCCGCGCTGGTCGAGATTGCCCGAGGTTGCATGATGGACGGCATGGGCGCGCCGCCAAGCCCAGTACGGCATCATGGTCAATATGCTCAGAACAAGGCCGAGAGTTTCGTTCGTGCGGCGCGACTTGAAATAGGAGCCATGCCCGCAATCGTGCTGAATGATGAACAGGCGCACGAGAAAGATGGCGGCCGGCAAAGCCAGCGCCAGCGCATACCATAAACCGTGGCTCATCGCGTAAAGCAGCGCGGCCATGCTGGCGAGAAACGGCAAGGAGGTGGTGAAAAGCTGACCGATCGCGCGACGCGCATCGGATTTGCAATAGGGCGCCAAGCGCTTCTGCCAGGACGGGGATGGCGATCCGTCGGGAAGTGGCCCGGAAATGCCGATGATTTCAGTCGTCCACGGTCGGGCCATTGGCGGGTAAAGCCTCGACGAGGAAATCGGGGCGGCCGAAGCCGCCCCAAATCCGTTCAAGCGTTCTTCAGATTGACAGCCGAAACCTTGCCTTGCTGGCCGCGCTCGATCTCGTAGCTGACCTTCTGGCCCTCATTGAGGCTGCCAAGGCCGGAGACTTCGACCGCCGAGATATGCACGAAGACGTCTTTCGCGCCGTCATCCGGCTGGATGAAGCCGTAACCTTTTTGAGAATTGAACCACTTGACTGTACCGATGGACATTCCGTCCCTCCATAACGAGATACCGCGGCACGGGCTGTGCCACGGGTCAATTTGGGATTTGGACGGGGACCGGATTTGGCTCGCTTGAGCGTAATGACAGGCCGAGCCATATCGATTGACAAGACCAATATGGGCCCCATCCGGGATTAATCAAGCCCCGCCAATCACTTTTCCCGCTTGTACTCGCCAAGGCCGGGGCGATAGACCTTTTCGTCGAGGAACTGCTTCATCCCCTGCGCGCGGCCTTTCTCGGGATCGACCACCCGAAGCTGGTCGCTCTTGGCGCTAAGATATTCCGCCGATTCGTCCCAGGTCATCTCGTCGACGTATTTGAATGCGACTTTGGCTTGGCGCACGGCGGTCGGGTTCTTCTTCAGCAGCATTTGCGCCACGTCGCGGGTGCGGTCGCGCAATTGCGCTTTCGGCACGGATTCGGTGACGATGCCGAGCTCGGCGGCTTTCCGGCCGTCGAAGGTCTCGCCGCTCATGATGTAGTAGAGCGCTTTGCGGTAGCTCATCACCACCGACAGCACTTTCGACACGTTGCCGCCGGGAATGATGCCCCAATTGACCTCGGAGACGCCGAAGGTGGCCTCGTCGGCGGCAATAGCGATGTCGCAAGCGACCATCGGCGTGAAGGCGCCGCCGAAGCACCACCCGTTGACCATCGCGATCGTCGGCTTGAAATAGGTCAAGAGCCGGCGCCACTGCCACGTCGCCGCCGTGCGATAGATCTGCATGCGCTTGACCTGAGGACCGTCGTCCGTGGCGCGGAAATATTCCTTCAAATCCATGCCCGCCGAGAACGCTTCGCCGGCGCCGGTCAGGACCAGCACGCCGCAGCGCTCGTCGATCTCGAGCGCGTCGAGCGTCGACAGCATC
>DATLUE010000287.1:0-39519 GCA_035533255.1 Allostellaceae bacterium
CTGGAAGAGCCGCCGAAGCGGACGGTGCTGCTGCTGGCGAGTGACAATCCCGGCCGGCTCCTGCCGACCATCCGCTCGCGCTGCCGGACCCTGCCGCTGAAGCCACTGGGCGACCGGCCGATGTCCGAGCTGCTTCAACGCTATCGCCCCGATCTTTCAGATCGCGATCGAGCGGTGCTCGAACGCTTGGCCGAAGGCAGTATCGGCCGCGCGCTCGAGCTTGCCGCGGGTGAAGGATTGGCTATTTATAATTTTATAATCAGTATGTTGGAAAATCTTCCCAATCTCGATCCTGAGCTTCTGCATAGCTTTGCCGAGCGCCTCGCGCGAAACGGTGCCGAGGACAGTTTTGCGCTGCTCAGCGAGTTGCTGCCCAGCCAGGTGGCGCGTCTCGTCGCCGCCAGCGCGCAGCGCCGCGCGGTTCCGGCCGAGGAAGCGCGCGCACTGGGCAACCTCGCCGGCCGCCGCAGCCTTGATCAATGGGCGGCGGTATGGGAAAAGCTCACCCATCTCTTCGCTCAGGCGGAAGGCATCAATCTCGACCGCAAGCAGGTCGTGCTGAATGCCTTTTTTGCCCTCGAGGAAGCGGCGCGCTGACGCGCCGGTCAGGAGTTGTCGAGGATTTACAATGGCCGCCGGCCAACCGTTTTTCGTCACCACGCCGATCTATTACGTCAACGACTCGCCGCATCTCGGCCACGCCTACACGACCGTCGCGGTCGACGCGCTGGCGCGGTTCATGCGGCTCGACGGAAGGCGCGTCCTGTTTCTGACCGGCACCGACGAGCACGGGCAGAAAGTCGACAAATCCGCGCGCCTCGCCGGCGTCGATCCGCAAGAATTCTGCGACCGCGTCTCGCAGAATTTTCGCGACATGAACGTGCTGATGAATATCAGCCTCGACCAGTTCATCCGCACCACCGAGCCGCGCCACATCCTTGCCAGCCAGGCGCTGTGGCAGGCGATCGCCAAGGGCAAATCGCCCAAAGGGCGCGACAACATCTATCTCGGCAAATATGCCGGCTGGTACGCGGTGCGCGACGAGGCGTTCTATGGCGAGGACGAGCTGACCGCCGGCCCCGACGGCACCAAGCGCGCGCCCTCGGGCGCCGAGGTCGAATGGGTCGAGGAGCCGAGCTATTTCTTTCGCCTCTCCGATTGGCAGGAATGGCTGATCGCGCTTTACGAAACGAACGAGCGGTTCGTCGCGCCGCGCGCGCGCCGCAACGAGGTGATGAGCTTCGTCAAAGGCGGCCTCACCGATCTCTCGATCTCGCGCACCAGCTTCAAATGGGGCGTGCCGGTGCCGGGCGACGAGCGCCACGTCATGTATGTCTGGCTCGACGCGCTGACCAACTATCTTACCGCGATCGGCTATCCCGACACCGAGACCGCGGATTTCACGACCTTCTGGCCGGCCGATCTGCACATGGTCGGCAAGGACATCATCCGCTTCCATTGCGTTTATTGGCCCGCCTTCCTCGCCGCGGCGGGACTCGCCTTGCCGAAACGCGTCTTCGGTCACGGCTGGTGGACGGTCGAGGGCCAGAAAATGTCGAAATCGCTCGGCAATTTCATCACCCCGAAGCAGCTCGTCGATCAGTATGGCGTCGATGCCGTGCGCTATTTCATGCTGCGCGAGCTGCCCTTCGGCAGCGACGGCGATTTCTCGCATCGCGCGATGGTCGGGCGCATCAATGGCGATCTCGCCAACGATCTCGGCAATCTGGCGCAACGCGTCTTGAGCTTCATCAACAAGAATGCGGGCGCGCAAGTGCCGGCACCGGCGGCGCTCGCACCCGCTGACGAGAAGATTCTGACCGCCGCGCGCGGCTTGCTGGCGGCGCAGCGCGCGGAATATGCCGAGCAGGGCTTCCATCGCGCGCTCGAAGCGCTCTGGCAGGTGGTCGGCGACGCCAACCGCTATGTCGACGAGCAGGCGCCGTGGAGCCTGCGCAAGACCGATCCCGCGCGCATGGCAACGGTGCTCTATGTGCTGGCCGAGGTGATCCGGCATCTCGCAATCCTGGTGCAGCCAGTGGTGCCGATTGCGGCGGCGAAGCTGCTCGAACAGCTCGCCGTGCCGCAAGACCAGCGCGACTTCGCAAGCCTCCCGACCGCGCTCGTCCCCGGCACGAAGCTGCCGAAGCCCGAGGGCGTGTTCCCAAGGTTTGTCGAGACGGCGAGTGCGTGAGAATGCTCGTTGATTCACATTGCCATCTCGATTTTGCCGACGCGACCGCGCGGCCCGAGATCATTGCGCGGGCAAGGCGGGCAGGGGTGCGCACCCTCCTCACCATCTCGACCAAGCTCGAGGAATTCGGGGTCGTGCGCGCGATCGCCGAGAGCGATCCCGATATCTGGTGCTCGGTCGGCGTTCATCCGCATGAGGCGGAGGTCGAGCCGGCCTCGACTGAGATGCTGGTCGAACTAACCAGGCACCCGAAAGTCGTCGGCATCGGCGAGACCGGACTCGATTTCTATTACGAGCACAGTCCGCGCGCGCGCCAGGCCGAGATTTTCCGCGCGCATCTGGCGGCGTCGCGCGCAACCGGTCTGCCGATCATCGTCCACACCCGCGACGCCGATCCCGAAACCATCGCGATCCTCGAAGAAGAACACCCGCCGGCGGGCGTCATCCATTGCTTCTCGACCGGCCGCGCGTTGGCCGAGCATGCGCTGGCGCTCGGCTTCTATATCTCGCTGTCGGGCATTCTGACCTTCAAGAACGCGCAAGCCCTGCGCGACATCGCGCGCGATCTACCGCTTGATCGGCTGCTGGTCGAGACCGACGCGCCGTATCTCGCGCCGGTGCCGATGCGCGGCAAGACCAACGAGCCGGCCTTCATCACGCATACCGCAGCTCTCGTGGCGCAGCTCAAAGGCGTGACGCCGGACGAGCTGGCGCGCGCGACGAGCGCGAATTTCTTCCGGCTGTTCGCCAAGGCGCAGCCGCCGGCTGGCGCCTGATGCGCGTCACCATGCTCGGCTGCGGCCCGTCCTGGGGCGTGCCGCGGATCGGCGGCGATTGGGGCGCGTGCGATCCGTCCAATCCCAAGAACCGGCGCACGCGCTGCTCGATCCTGGTCGAGAACGCGGGCAATGTCGTCCTGATCGACACTTCGCCGGATTTGCGCGAGCAGCTTCTCGCCGCCGAGGTCAAGCGGATCGATGCGGTGCTGTTCACCCATGCCCATGCCGATCACACCCACGGCATCGACGATCTGCGCTCGATCAACCGCATGATGAGCAAGCCGCTGCCGATCCATGCCGATCCGCTGACCATGAGCGAATTGCAGGCGCGGTTTCGCTATATTTTCGCACCGGTCGACGAGGCGGCGCGGACCGCATTCTACAAGCCCGCGGTCGAGCCGCATGAGATCGCCGGTCCGTTCGCGGCCGCCGGCATGCCGGTCGTGCCGTTCGTCCAGGACCACGGCTTTTCCCAGACGCTGGGCTTTCGCTTCGGGCGCTTTGCCTATTCGACGGATGTGATCGGCCTGAACGATGCCGCGTTCGCGGCGCTGGGCGGGGTCGAGGTCTGGATCGTCGACTGCATCCGCCAGAAGGTGCATGTCACGCACAGCCATCTCGCACGCACGCTAAGCTGGATCGACCGCGTCAAGCCGCGGCGCGCGATCCTGACGCATATGGACGAGAGCCTCGATTACGAGAGCTTACGCCGGGCGCTGCCCGCAGGCGTCGAGCCAGGCTATGACGGGCTGGTGGTCGAGGTTTGAAAGGCTGCGGCGAAAGCCACTCAATATTTCTCATAATATACATTATGCGCCTTATTCGATCCCGTCTACCCGGGGGCCAACCGCTGCAGCAAGCCGTAATGCGGCTCTATTCGACCTCGGGTGGCAATCTCGTGGGCGGCTTGTTTCAGTTCCGACCCGCCGAGACCCCCAAGCCGTAAGCGACCGTGCACGCGAGCGCGCTGAGAATCAGAGCCGACATCGCGACTGCTATTGGCGTGATGTGGTGATAATAGGCTGAGCAGAATTGGCCCGCGGCCTCATTGACCTGATCGGCGAGCGGAGAAAAGAGCGCGTTCAATGTGTCGTTCATTTCAGCCGTTCCAGTTCAGCAGCGAGCAGTTGGTGTTCGGCGGCAGTGGTGCGGTGTCGCCGAGCAACACAAGCCGGACCATCCCTTTCCGCCAAATCACTGCCGCATCCAGCGCGTATGGATGATACGTGATGATTCCTGAATAGTAGATGCGATCTACTTCTGAACTATCGGCGCCATATTGGGCTGCGCCATCCCAGGCATCTGCGAGGCGCTGGACGCGAAGGTAGCGCGCGCCTTCCGGGTGCAGGCATTGCAGTACGGTTGGCGCTGCCAGAAGCGGATGATCATCCGCGAGTGCGTTTGAACTCAGAGTGGCAAGCGCGAGCGCCAGAACCGCGATTTTCATGAACGTTCCCCCTATCCTCTCGATCATAGGACGCCGGCCGCATCGCCATCCATAACGATACGCTTGCCGCCGGGAATGTCGCTATAAGTTTGCTGGAAGCGTGTCGAGGTTGCCGGCTAAATTATTGTTGCACAATATGCATCTTTTAATCTGAGATGCCGCCGACAGAATTCCTCGTAACCGTCTGAGTTTTCTATATTCCCTATCGAGCCCCCCGGAGTCCTGACATGACCGAGTCACCGCAACTGGACCGGCTTCTGGCAATCATGGCGCGGCTGCGCGACCCGGTTTCGGGCTGTCCTTGGGACGTCGCGCAGAGCTTCAAAACGGTCGCGCCCTATACCATCGAGGAAGCTTACGAGGTCGCCGAGGCTGCCGAGTTGGACGACACCCCGGCGCTCAAGGACGAGCTTGGCGACCTGCTGCTCCAGATCGTGTTCCATTCGCGCATGGCCGAGGAAGCCGGCAGCTTCGCCTTCGACGATGTTGCCCGGGCGATCGGCGACAAGATGGTCCGGCGCCATCCGCATGTCTTTGGCGCGGTCGCGATCGATTCGGCGGCGGCGCAGACGATCGCCTGGGAGGAGCAGAAAGCGGCCGAGCGTGCGGCCCAGGGTGCCGCCAGCGCGCTCGACGGGATTGGGACCGGCATGCCCGCCCTCACCCGCGCCGCGAAGCTCCAGCGCCGCGCCGCGCGTGTCGGCTTCGACTGGCCGGCGGTCGCGCCGGTCTTCGAGAAAATTGCCGAGGAGATCGCCGAGCTGCACGCGGCCATGAGCGAAAGCCGCGACCGCGTCGAGGACGAGCTCGGCGATCTGCTGTTCGCCGTGGTCAATCTGGCGCGCAAGCTCGATCACGATCCCGAGCAGGCCTTGCGCCGCGCCTGCCGCAAATTCGAGCGCCGCTTTCGCCGCGTCGAGACGCTCTTGGCCGAGGGCGGCAAGGCGCCTGGCACTGCGACCCTCGACGAGATGGAGGCGAAATGGCAGGAAGCGAAAAAAGAGGAAGACTGAGGCATTGAGCCTCGGCAATCAGCCAAGTCCCATTCCGTCACCCCGATGCAGACCGGAATCGATCCCGGTGCCTCGTGGTTGGCGAATGGACCCGGATCGCGCCGCTTACCCGGTGGTCCGGGGTGACGCGCCGAACGCGCGTCATTTGATGCGCGAAGCGGCCTCTTTCACCATGCTCAGATCGGCATAAGGCTTCACGTCGAGCTTCGCCTTGAGGAAGCCGACCTGTTGCTGCGCATCGACCGCGCGCTGCAAATTGGGAATATTGGGCAGCATGTTCGGGTCGCGATAGAGATCCCGCTTGCCGTAGACCCATTGCAGATTGGCGGGTGGCTGCTTGGTCAGCCGCGCCGCGATCGCGACCACCGCGTCGTGATTCTTCGGGTCGGTGAGATAGCGCGTCGCGCGGATCGCGTCTTCGAACAGATCGACCAGCGCGGCGCGGTTCTTTTGGATGAAATCCTTATGCGCGGTCCAGATCACGAATTGCGAGGGACCGCCGAGCGCCTGGACCGAGGTGAAGAGCGGCCGCGCCAGCGCCTGGAAAGTCGGCGTCGCGACGAAGGGCAGCACGCCAGCAACCAGATCGGCTTTCTTTTGCGCGAGCAGCGATTCCATGTTCGGAAAGCCCGCCTCGATCGCGGTGTAGTCGCGCGGCGTCTCGAGCCCGTGCCGCTTCAGCATCACCCGGATCGCGATATCGACCGCCGAGCCGGCGCCGACATCCGCGATCACCTTGCCCTTCAGATCCTCGATCTTCTTGATCGGCGAGTCCTTGGCCACCCAATAAGCGCCCGATTGGTGGCCGCCGGCACCGTCCTGCGCCTCATCGGCGATGAAGCGCAAATCTTTCATGCCTGCGTTCTCGATCGCGAGGGCGAAGGACGAATAGGCAAGATCGGCGATATCGAGATCGCCCGAAGCGAGCGCCGTGATCATCGGCGGCGTGCCGGCGAAATGCTCCGGCGTGACCGTGTAGGTCTTGCCGTAATGGGTCATCAGGTCTTTTTTCTCGTAGATGATCGAGGCCCAGTTCGCGACCGGGATCACCCAGGCGATCCGCACGTTCACCGGCGGCTGCTGCGCCTGCGCGCCGCCCGCGCCGAGCGCCAACACCGTCGTCGCCAGTGCGGCGGATAAAATCGCTGCGAGGCGCATCGCTTTTCCTCCCTATCGTTCGGCTGCCGTCGATCGGCGGCCGCTTGTTTGCGGCCGCCAGCAGAAAGCCGAGCGGCTTTTTTGTCAACCGTGGGCAGTCCGGGCCGTGGGCAGGCTTACGGCTTCGCCAGCAGATGCAAGAGGCTCGACGTGTCCCATCGTCCGCCGCCGCGCTCCTGCACGCGCTCGTAAAATTGATCGACCAGCGCGGTGATCGGCAGCGCCGATTTGTTGCGCCGCGCCTCGGTAAGGCAGATCGCCAGGTCCTTGCGCATCCAATCGACCGCGAAGCCGAAATCGAATTTGCCGTCGAGCATTGTCTGATAGCGGTTCTCGAGCTGCCAGGATTGCGCCGCGCCCTGAGCGATGACCTCGGCTGCCTTCCGCGCATCGAGCCCGGCGCGGGTCGCAAAATTCAGCCCTTCGGCAAGACTCTGGACGAGCCCCGCGATCAGTATTTGATTGACCATCTTGGTGAGCTGGCCGTTGCCGGCCGGCCCCATATGCGTGACCGCGCGGCCGTAATGCGCCATCACGGTCTCGGCGCGCGCATAGCTCGCCGCCTCGCCGCCGACCATGATCGTGAGCTTGCCGCTCTCGGCACCGGCCTGCCCGCCCGAGACCGGGGCATCGAGAAAGCCAAGCCCCCTCGCCTTCGCCGCGCGGTCGAGCTCGCGCGCCAGCTCGGCCGAGGCCGTGGTGTGATCGACCAGGATCGCGCCCTTGCTCATGCCTTTGAGCGCACCGCGCTCGCCCAGCACCACCTGGCGCACATCGTCGTCATTGCCGACGCAGGAGAAGACGATTTCCGCGCCCGAAGCCGCCTCGGCCGGCGTCGCGCGCGCCGCGCCGCCATGCTGCTGGGTCCAGGCACGCGCTTTGGCCTCGGTGCGATTGTAGACCGTCACCGCGTGGCCGGCTTTGGCTAGATGCCCGGCGATCGGAAAACCCATCACGCCGAGGCCGAGGAATGCGAGCTTCATGCTGTCACCTGATCGCTTCTACATATGCACGGCGAGTTTCATCCGATCGTTGCCGCGCTGAATCTCAAGCTTCACGACGCTCCCGGGCTTAGCGTTGTCGATAATTCCGCGGGCGGCGGCGGGATCCGGCAGAGGCTGTCCGTCGAACGAAATCAGAATATCGCCTGGCTTCACCCCGGCAACTGCTGCCGGACTGTTTGGCGTCACCACGACGATGAAGAGCCCGTCCGGAAAAGTATAATTGAACTTCGACGCGCTTGCCGGCAGGTAGCTGATGCCGAGCGTGGGACGGGTCGATGCAGGCGGCGCATTTGCGACCGAACCACTATGGCCGCCTGGCGGCGAACCGCCGGGGCCGCCTGGCGGCAAACCGTCGGTCCAGGCGGCGCGTGGTCCCAAGACTTTGTCGATCTCGGCGAATTGCGCGGCGATCATCGCCGGCGTTATCGCAATGTCGTAGTATGTGCCGTCCCACGCTGACAGCCGCACGCGATAGCCCGAGGCGGCGTGAGCGCGCAACGCCGCGTCAGGCACGATCACGTTGACCAGCTCCGTCCGGTTGTCAATGGACCTATTCCGCTCCCGCTTGATCGGCACCAGAAACAGGGTCTCGCTGGTATCGTCTGCCGCAAAGCGAAAATTGAAAAAGTCGCCTGCGTGATCGATCTCGATCTCGATGACATGCGTGACGGCATGGGTCTGCCTGTCGATAAGCGTGACGAGGCGGTAATTGTCTTTGACGCCGAAAAACGGATTATGGATCATCATCGGGCCGATGACATCGAGCGTTTTGCTGAACTCGCTGGCCTCCAGTTCCGCACGCACGCCTGGAACTTCTGCCGGCGGCACGCAGCCCGCGAGAAGCCCAAGCAGCAAAGTGGAAATGACCGCCGACCCGATCGTGCGACCCATCGTCATCCCCTGAATCGATCCAAGCTATCCCGATCGAGAGGCGATTGGCAAGAACATTTAGGGAACAACGACGCTATTGGCGAGCGCGCCCCGTGTGAAATCGCCCGAGATCGGCCTCGCTGAGGCGCACGGCGATATGGGCGTGGCGCTCGTCGTCGTCGCGCTCGACCACCTCGCCATGCCGATAGAGCCACGCGATCGCAGCGCCGTCGTCCAAGGGGATATCGAGATGCGCGGTGTGGCGGCTGGCATCGAGCCGGCGATCCACCAGCGCCAGCAATTCGCCGCAGCCCTCGCCGGTCGCGGCCGAGATCGGCACGGCGGCAAGATTGCGCCGGCTCTGGTTGCGCAGCGCGATCTTTTTCTCCTCGGGCAGGAGATCGACCTTGTTAAGTGCCTCGATCAGGCCGTTCTCGACCGTCTCGCCGAGGCCGAGCTCGCCGAGCACGGAATGGACGTCGCTGCGCTGCGCCTCGCTCTCCGCGTGATGCACGTCGCGGACATGGACGATGAGGTCGGCGGATGTCACCTCTTCGAGCGTGGCGCGGAACGCCGCGACCAAGGGCGTCGGCAGATCGGAGACGAAGCCGACGGTATCGGACAGGATCGCGTTGCGGCCCGAGGGCAGCGGCAGCAGCCGCATGGTCGGATCGAGGGTCGCAAAGAGCTGGTCGGCGGCAACCACCTCGGCGCGCGTCAGCCGGTTGAACAGCGTCGATTTGCCGGCGTTGGTATAGCCGACCAGGGCGACGACCGGATACGGCACGCGCTTGCGCGCGTCGCGGTGGAGCGCGCGGGTGCGCTTCACGGTGTCGAGCTCGCGCTTCAGGTGCGCGATGCGGTCGGTGATGAGGCGGCGGTCCATCTCGAGCTGGCTTTCGCCCGGCCCGCCGAGAAAGCCGAAGCCGCCGCGCTGCCGCTCCAAATGGGTCCAGGACCGCACCAGCCGCGAGCGCTGATAGGTCAGCGCGGCGAGCTCGACCTGAAGGCTGCCTTCATGGGTGCGTGCGCGCGCTCCGAAAATCTCGAGGATCAGCCCGGTCCGGTCGATGACCTTGCATTTCCATTCGCGCTCGAGGTTGCGCTGCTGCACCGGCGTTACGGCCGCATCAACCACCGCGACCGCGATCTCCTGCGCCGTCACCAGCTCGCCGAGGCGCTTGACCGTGCCGGCGCCCAGAAGCGTGCCCGGCCGCCACGCGCTCGTGCGGATGACCTCCGCGGCCACCACGTCGAGCGCAATCGCGCGCGCCAGCCCGATTGCCTCGTCGAGGCGCATCTCGGGCGTCCGCGCGGCGTCGCCGCGCGTCGAACCGGCAGATCGCAGGACCGGATGAACGACCAGGCAGCGTCCGACCGAGGCGGCGCGCGCGCCCTGCGTCTCGACCATCCGCTCAGACTTCTTCGGCGGACTGTCCCGGCTCGAAGAGCTGGATCGGCCCCGCCGGCATCACCGTCGAGATCGCATGCTTGTAGACGAGCTGCGAATGCGCATCGCGGCGCAGCAGCACGCAGAAATTATCGAACCAGGTGATGATTCCCTGCAGCTTGACGCCATTGACGAGAAAAACGGTGACCGGCGTCTTGTTCTTGCGGACGTTGTTGAGAAAGACGTCCTGAACATTCTGAGTCTTATCAGCCGACGACATGGGGATTCCCCTTCTTGAATTATTGCGGCCGGTCGGACCCGAGGGCCCGCGCCAGCCGATAGTGAGGACTGGACAATGTCCATTGGATACCAAAATTGGGTGGCAAAGGGAAATCACAAGGGCGCGCGCCGGGAATTTGTGTTTTGTCGCGGCGAGCGTCAGAATTGCCGGGTATGCCAATGGTATTCAACCGATTTCGTCGCTTTGCCGTGCTCGCCGGAACGGTTCTTGCCCTGGCCGGCTGCAGCGGCATGAGCGAACTGGGTTTCGACACCAAAATGGCGGTCGGCAGCGTCAGTCTGGTCGATCGCTGCAGCGATTTCATGCACCTTGCCTATCCCGAGAGCAGCATCGCTGTCTCGGGCAGTCATGTCGCCGCCGGGACCGAGAACGCGACCATCACGGTCGAGGGCGTTCGCAGCGACGTGCCGGCGAACTCGGCCTATGCGCGCGACGTCGCGGTCGAATGCCGCTTCGAGGGCGGGATTCTCACCGGCTTTCGCTGGACAGCGGGTCCGGTTCGCCCCGCAAGCAGCGGCTCAGTGCCGTAAAGCCGTCGAACCGAAGCAGCGGCGGGAAGCGCACGAAACCCTCATCCTCTGCATCCAAGACACCGACCAGCACGCCGACGCAGCCGGCACGCGACGCGCATTCCATGTCGAGCGCGGTATCGCCGACATACCAGACATCGGGACCGGCAAAGCCCGATCCGTCGAGCGCATAGAGCATCGCCTCCGGGTCAGGCTTATCCGCACTGGCGTCGCCGGCGCCGACGATGCGCGCGAAATAGCGTTGCCAGCCGAGATGCTCGGCCTCGTGTCGCAGGATGCGGCCGGTCTTGTTGCTGAGCACCGCGAGGTGAAAGCCCGCGCCTTGCGCCTCGGCGAGCAGCGCCGCCGCCCCGGCTATGGGCGCCAGCCGCGCGATATGGATCGCGGTGAAATGATCGAGATAGAGCTTGCGCGCCTCGTCCCAACGCGCGCCGAACAGCGCCGGGAACGCATCGCGCAAGCTATGGCGCACGCGCGCCTTGGTCTCGGCGAGCGTCCACGGCGCATGCCCCATCGCCGTGAAGGTCTGGACCAGCGCCTCATGGATGGTCGCCCAGGAATCGACCAGCGTATTGTCCCAGTCGAAGACGATCGCGCGCGGCGTTGTTGTCACCGCCGGCCCGAGCCGCCGCCCGCGACGTAATCGGCATAGAGCGCGCCGAGCTTCCGGCCGAGCGGGCCGGGCTTGCCGTCGCCGATCGGCGTGTCGTCGATCGTCACGACCGGCAGGACGAAATTGGTGCTGCTGCTGAGCAGCGCCTCGGCCGCGACTTTGGCTTCGGCGACGCTGAACGGCCGCTCCGCGAGGCGCAGGCCCGACGCCGCGATCACGCGCAGCAGACCCTGACGCGTGACGCCGTTGAGGATGCCGCGATCCGCCTGGCGCGTCACCACCTCGCCCGCTCGAGTGACGATCCAGGCGTTGGATGACGTGCCTTCGGTGACGTTGCCGTCGCGATCGACTTGCCAAGCCTCGTAGGCGCCGGCTTGCTTGGCCTCTTCCTTGCCGAGCGCATTCGGCAGCAGCGCGATCGATTTGATGTCGGGACGCGCCCAGCGCAAATCCGGGATCGTGATGACCTTGATGCCCTCGGTCAGGAGTCGCGGATCGAGCAGCGGCTTGGCGCGCGCGGTCATCACGAGGGTCGGCCGCGCCGCCGCGGGAAAGGCGAAATCGCGCGGCGCCGCGCCGCGCGTGATCTGGAGATAGACGAAGCCCTCCTGCACGCGGTTGCGGCGCGCGAGCTCGGTCATCGTCGCAATGAGTGCGGCGTCGCTCATCGCAAACTGGATGCTCAGCGCCAAAAGCGAGCGCCGCAGGCGCTGGAGATGGAGGCCGGCATCGACGAACGCGTCGTTCCGGATCGCCACCACCTCGTAGCAGCCATCGGCGAATTGATAGCCGCGATCCTCGACATGCACGCATGCGTCGCGATGCGGAAGATAGCGGCCGTTGACATAGGCAATGCGCGACATCGCTGCGGCCGGCTCAGTTGGCTTCGGAGAGATCGGCCTTGGCGCCGGGCTCGTCGGGCGCGCGCTCGCCGCTGCCGCGCTCGGCGCTCAGGACGCCGAGCGATTTCAGCTTCCGGTGCAGCGCCGAGCGCTCCATGCCGACGAACGCCGCCGTGCGCGAGATGTTGCCGCCGAAGCGCGCGATCTGGGCAAAGAGATATTCGCGCTCGAACAACTCGCGCGCATCGCGCAACGGCAGCGCCATCAGCTCGCTGCCGCGATCCCATCGCACCACCGCCGGCGCGATCGAGCCGATCTCGGCGGGCAGCATCTCGGCGCGGATCGGCTCGCTCGGCGCGCTCGGCGCCATGATCAGGGTCCAATCGACCGCGTTCTTCAACTGCCGCACATTGCCCGGCCACTCATAAGCTTGCAGCGCCGCGATCGCGTCGTCGCCGAACTCGCGCGGCGGCAGGCGCGAGGTCTCCGCGGCACGCAGCATGAACGAGCGCGCAAGCGCCGGAATGTCCTCGATACGCTGGCGCAGCGGCGGCACATGCAGCGGCACGACCGCCAGCCGGTAGTAGAGATCTTCCCGGAAGCGCCCGGCGGCGATCTCGAGCGTCAGGTCGCGATTGGTCGAGGCGATGACGCGGACGTCGACCTTCACCCGCGTGCCGCCAACGCGCTCGAAGATCTGATCCTGCAGCGCGCGGACGATCTTGCCTTGAGTTTCAAGCGGCATGTCGGCGACTTCGTCGAGGAACAGCGTGCCGCCATGCGCCTGCTCGAAGGTGCCGACCTTGCGCGACGCGTCGGGACCTTCGGCGCCGGCATCGGTGCCGAATAGCTCGATCTCGAAGCGCTCCGGCCGCATGGTCGCGCAGCTCAGCACCACGAACGGGCCCTTGCCGCGGCGCGAGCCCGCGTGCATCAGCCGCGCCACCACTTCCTTGCCGGTGCCGGGCGCGCCGGTGATGAGAACGCGGCTGTTGGTCGGCGCGACGCGATCGAGCTGCTGGCGAAGCTGCACCACCGCATGCGAGGTGCCGATCAGCTCGTCGTCGCCGCCGGCGCGCTGCTTCAGCTCCTCGTTCTCGCGCTTCAGCCGCGCCGCCTCGACCGCGCGCTCGACGATGATCAGCAGTCGATCCGACTTGAACGGCTTCTCGATGAAGTCGTAGGCGCCGATTTTGATCGCCGCAACCGCGGTCTCGATGTTGCCGTGCCCGCTGATCATCACGACCGGAAGCTGCGGCAGCTCGCGCTTGACGATCTTCAGGATTTCGAGCCCGTCGAGCTCGCTGCCCTGCAGCCAGATGTCGAGCACGACGAGTGAGGGCTGGCGCGAGCGGATCGCGGCCAGGGCTTGGGTGCTGTTGCCCGCCTGACGGGTCTCGTAGCCCTCGTCTTCGAGAATGCCGCACATCAGCGTGCGGATATCGGTTTCGTCGTCGACCACCAGGATGTCGTTTGCCATGGCCTAGGCTTCCACCTGAGCGACCGGTTTCTCCACGCCGGCCTTCGACTCGGGCGGATGGAAGACCAGCTTTACCCGCGCTCCGCCGCCGTCGCGATCTTCGAGCACGAGCTCGCCGTGATGGTCTTCCATGATCTTCTTGACGATCGCAAGGCCGAGCCCGGTGCCCTTGGCATGGGTGGTGACATAGGGCTCGATCAAGCGCTCGCGTCCCTCTTTGGGCAGGCCGCGGCCATTGTCTTCGACCGACAGCACGACATCGCCGGCCTCTTGCCCCAACCGCATGACGATCGCGCCCGGCGGCGGATCGCCGTCGTTCGATTGAATCGACTCCGCCGCGTTCTTCAGGAGGTTGACGAGCGCCTGCGTCACTTGCCGCGAATCGCAATTGACCTTAAGCGGCACGCCCGGCAGGTCGGTCTCGATGCGAATTTCGGGCGTTGCCGCGCGCTGCAGGAACGCGGTCTGGCGCACGATCTCGTTCAGTTCTTCGTCGCGCAGCACCGGCGCCGGCATGCGCGCGAAAGACGAGAACTCGTCGACCATGCGGCCGATATCGCCGACATGACGGATAATGGTGTCGGTGCAAGCGGCGAAGGTCTCGCGGTCGTTGGAAATCTCCTTCAGGTATTTTCGCTTCAGCCGCTCGGCCGCGAGTTGGATCGGCGTCAGTGGATTCTTGATCTCATGCGCGATGCGGCGCGCGACATCGGCCCAGGCCGCCTTGCGCTGCGCGCCCTGCAGCTCGGTGATGTCGTCGAAGGTGACGACATAGCCTTTCGCCTCGCCCTCCAAGCGCTCGGCGGCGATGCGCACCAGCAGCGTATGGGCCCGGCCCGCGCGCACGAGCTGAAGTTGCGTTTGCGCATATCGGTCGGGCCGGCGCTCGGCTTCGTCGATCAGCCCCGCCATCTCGGGTACGATCTCGGCGAGGTCCTTGCCAATATGCTGGTCGAGATCGGTGCCGAGCAGCAGCGAGGCCGAGCGGTTCGGCAGATGGATGCGTCCCTGCTGGTCGAGCCCGATCACGCCGGCGGACACCCCCGACAGCACGGTCTCGGTGAAGCGCCGGCGCTGGTCGAGCTGGCGATTGGCTTCGATCAGCTCGCTCTGCTGGCTCTGGAGCTGATGCGTCATGCGGTTGAAGGCGCGCGACAGCGAGCTGAATTCCTCGTCGCTGTCGCCCGCTGGCACCCGTGCCGAGAGATCACCGCCGCGCACGCGCTCGGCCGCCGCGACCAGCGAGGCAATCGGCCGCGCCATGCGCGTCGCCAGCGCCAAGCCGACCCACACCGCGCCGGTCAGCAGCAACAACCCCACCGCGAAGAACACCACCGAGAACGCGACCTGGTAATCCGAGCGCTGTCCTTCGAGCTGCTCGTATTGCTCGACCGCGCTCTGCGTCTGCTTCACATGGGCGATGACGGTCGGATCGATGAAGCGGCCGGCATAGAGAAAGACGTCGCCGTACCGGTCGAGCCGTACCAGGGCGCGCACGCGGTCGTCGTTGTCGCTGGTCATGATCGCGACATCGCCGGCGCGCGCCGAGGCGAGCGCCCAATCGGGAACCGGCTGCAGCTCGAGCGCGAAGCTGAAGCCGGTGCGCGCCAGCAGATGGCCTTGGCCGTCGAACACGATCGCCTCGGTCAGCGAGCGCAGCGCCGCCTGAGCGCGGACCACCTGATTGAAGCGCTGCGGGTTGAGGCTCAAGAGATTGGCGTCGCGATTGAGATCGTTCGCCATGCCGACGACATCGGCGCGGATAGTCTGCTGATGCTCGTGAAGATAGGCCTCGGCAACGGCGAGCGAGCCGGTGACTGCCGTATGGACGCGCTCGCTGAACCAGGCCTGGACGCCGAAGCTGAACAGCACGTAGGAGAAGATCGCGACAATAATGGTCGGGATCACCGCGACCAGGCTGAATAGCACCACGAGCCGCGTGTGTAGCCGCGAGCCGGCAAGGCCACGCCGCCGCTCGGTCCAAAGCTGCACCAGCCGCCACGCCAGGATCGCGATCAGCGGCAGCAGCAGGATAAAGTTCAACAGCAGGAAGAGTTGGTCGAGATGCGGCACCGCGGCGCCGGGCCACACGCCGCGCAGCGCCGCCAGGGTGGCGAAGCCCGACAGCAGCGCGAAGACACCCAGCGTGAGGGCGAGCTTACGCGCCAGTCCGACTCTCCCGGCCCAGAGGACGAATCCCCGCCATTCGCTCATCGCATCACTTTAGGCTGCGGGCGACATCGATGTCCAATTAACGCAATCCATTTTCTTTATCTAGGCGCGACGCTTCACGTCGGTCTTCACAAAATCGTCGCCTTTGAACAGCAGCGCCTCGTCGCGTATGATCGCCAGAGCATAAGAAAAGCAATCGCCGTAATTGAGGCTGGCGGGATGGCGTCCTTTGCCAAAGCGCCGCCATCCACGACGTGCCATGTCGGCTTGATCAGCGTCGACGGGCACAATTTCAATGTCCGCTCGTGCAAGCCAAAGGTCGAGTTCACGACCGCCGGCGTTGCCTAAACGCGTTTCGATAATGATCGATGTTTCGACCAATGTCGCCGCGGACATCAACCTTATGGGATCGTCGGCGATCTGCCGCTCGAGCGATGCCGCGTCCGACTCATTGAACAGAATGCCCGCGACTGCGAAGCGTCGACAACCATCAGTGCGGCAACCCGCTCTCGTCATAGCCAAGGACCAGATCGGGCAAGCGAGCGTCAACGACCGGCAGATCGGAGCAACGTTGCCGGATCGCCGCCAAGTCTTCGAGCAGCATCGCTTTGCGATGAGCGCCGCCAACACGACGCAAGCGTTCTTCGAGCGCTTTTTTGGTGGCAATTGTGATGCTTTCGCCTGTCCGCTCGGCAAGATCGCGGGCAAGCCGCTCAGTTTCGGGATCCTTTATACTCAGGGACATGGCCTTACATCCTAGCTACCCAAATAGGTATATTATAGAGGGACGATCGGCAAGCGCTTCGATGGCTTACGCAGCGGTTCCCTATTTGAGGCCGCGGGCGACATCGATGTCCAATTCGCGTACCTTCTTGCGCAGCGTGTTGCGGTTGAGGCCGAGGAGCTGCGCCGCTTTAAGCTGATTGCCGCGCGTCGCGCTGAGGCTCAGCTGGATCAGCGGCCGCTCGATCTCGCGCAAGACGCGATCATAAAGTCCCGCCGGCGGCAGGCCGCCCTTATGCGCGGCGAAGTAATCGCGCAGATGGCGCTCGGCCGCAGAGCTGAGGCTGTCGTCGCCGTTCCCCGCAGCCGTGGCTTGCGCGGCCGGCGCTTCGGAAAGCTCGGCCTCGATCGCGTCGACTCCGATCATCTCTTGCGAATAAAGCGCGGAGAGCCGGCGCACCAAATTTTCGAGCTCGCGCACATTGCCGGGCCAGCGATAGGCCTTGAGGCGGTCCATCGCCGCCTGATCGATCGACTTGATCGGCAGCCCCTCCTGGCCCGCCTGAGCGAAGAAGTGCCGCATCAGCGCGGGAATATCCTCGGCGCGCTCGCGCAGCGGCGGCAGGCGGATCGGCACCACGTTGAGGCGGTAGAACAGATCTTCGCGGAACAGGCCCTGGCGGATGAGCTGGCGCAGATCGCGATGGGTCGCGGCGATGATGCGGACATCGGCGCGGATCGGCGAGCGCCCGCCGACGGTGGTATATTCGCCCTGCTGCAGCACGCGCAAGAGCCGCGTCTGCGCCTCCAGCGGCATATCGCCGATCTCGTCGAGAAACAGCGTCCCGCCCTGCGCTTGCTCGAAACGCCCGACGCCGCGCGCCATCGCGCCGGTGAACGAGCCCTTCTCGTGGCCGAAGAGTTCGCTTTCGATCAGCTCGCGCGGGATCGCCGCCATATTGATCGCCACGAACGGGCCGGCGCGGCGCTTGCCGTAATCATGCAGCGCGCGCGCCACCAGCTCCTTGCCGGTGCCGCTCTCGCCGGTGATCATCACCGTCAAGTCGGTGCCCATCAGCCGCGCCAGTACGCGATAGATTTCCTGCATCGCCGGCGAGCGGCCGATGAGCGGGAGCTGCTCCTCGGTATCTTCGGCAGCGGCAGCGGCGCTGGCCGCGCTCGTGGCGTGCGGCACCGTCAGCGCGCGCTCGACGACATTCACCAGCTCGCGCAGATCGAACGGCTTAGGCAGGTATTCGAACGCGCCGCGCTCGGTCGCCTTGACGGCGGTCAGCAGCGTGTTCTGCGCGCTCATCACGATGATGCGCAGCTCCGGCCGCAGCTTCTTGATCCGCGGCACCAGGTCGAGGCCGTTCTCGTCCGGCATCACCACATCGGTGATGACCAGATCGCCCTCGCCGTCCGAGACCCAGCGCCACAAGGTCGCGGCGTTGCTGGTGGTGCGAACGTCGTGACCGAGCCGACCCAAGGCCTGCGCCAGCACCGTGCGGATCGCGCGGTCGTCGTCGGCGACGAGAATGGTCGCGGCGCTCATGCTCGCGGCTCGAGCGGCGTGACGCCGTTGGTCGGCGGCGCCACCGGCAGATAGACCCGAAACACGGTGCGGCGCGGCTGGCTGTCGAATTCGATGACGCCGCCGTGATCGCCGATCACCTTGGCGACCAGCGCCAGGCCGAGGCCGCTGCCATTGTGCTTGGTCGAAACGAACGGGTCGAAGAGATGGGGACGCATATCCTCAGGAATCCCCTCGCCATTGTCGGCGACCGTGACCATCAGCGGCAGATGCATGCGGCTGTCGCTGGCGCCCACGGTCATGCGCACGCCGTGCTGGTAAGAGGTGGTGAGCTGGATCTCGCCGCCTTGGGCCGGCGCCGCCTCGGCCGCGTTCTTGACCAGGTTGAGGAAGGTCTGGATCAGCAGGTCGCGATTGCCGTGCACCGCCGGCAGCGACGGATCGTATTCTTCGATGAAGCGCATATTACGCGCGAAGCCCGACTGCGCGGCGCGGCGCACGCGCTCGAGCACTTCGTGGATGTTAACCGGCGCGCGCTCCAAGGGCCGGCGGTCGGCGAACACGTCCATCCGATCGACCAGCGCGCAGATGCGGTCGGTCTCGTCGCAGATGAGACGCGTCAATTCGCGGTCGGCGGTGCTGGCGTTCTCCTCGAGCAATTGCGCTGCGCCGCGAATGCCCGAGAGCGGATTTTTGACCTCATGGGCCAGCATCGAGGCCATCGCGGTCACCGAGCGCGCGGCGTTGCGATGCGTGAGCTGGCGATCGATCTTGTCGGCGATCGAGCGCCCTTGCAGCGTGACGACGACGAACCCCGCCTCGTCGCCCAGCGGCGCCGCCTGCACCGTCAGCACGCGAACGCCGATGCGCGGCATGTCGACGCCGACGCCGTATTCGGAGACGCTGGAGCCCGTACGGCGTACCGATTCGATCAGCCCGAAGACCGGACTGTCTTCGGGCAGCAGCACCGACAGCGGCAGGCCGAGCAGCACCGTCGTGCCGGCATCGAAAAATTCCTCGGCGGCAAGATTGGCATAACGCAGCGTGCCGCGATCGTCGATCACGAGTACCGGATCAGGCAGCGCGGCAAGCACGATATGCGCCTCGACCGCGATCTCGGGCGGAAAGCGGCGAATGACGCTGCCGCGCGCGGCCATCGCTCAGGCCGCCTCGGCCAGCAGCGGTGCGTAGAATTCCTCGACCATTGCCTTCACCTTGGCTGGGTCGTCGCAACGATTGACCGTGGCGCGAAATTCGGACGAGCCGTAAAGCCCCTTCGAATACCAGCCGAGATGCTTGCGCGCGATGCGACTGCCGGCCGCGACGCCGTAATGCGAGAGCATCGCGTCGTAATGCGCGAGCACGGTGTCGCGCTGCTCCTCCAGCGGCGGATCGGGCAAGCGCGTGCCGGTCGCAAAGAAATGCATCACCTGGCGCAGGAACCAAGGCTTGCCGTAAGCGCCGCGCCCGATCATCACGCCGTCGGCGCCCGAAGCGGTCAGCGCCTCCTCTGCTTCTTCAAGGGTGGTGACGTCGCCATTGACGATCACCGGAAGCGAGACCGCCTCCTTCACATGGCGAACGAACGACCAATCGGCGCGGCCTTGGTAGAATTGACAACGCGTGCGGCCGTGAATGGTGATCATCTTGATGCCGCTGGCTTCCGCGATCCGCGCCAGCGCGGGCGCATTGCGGCTCTTGTCGTCCCAGCCGGTGCGCATCTTGAGCGTCACGGGCAGATCGACCGCCTTGACCACGGCTTCGAGGATGCGCGCCGCCAGGCCCTCCTCGCGCATCAGCGCCGAGCCGGCCTGGCCATTGACCACCTTTTTCACCGGACAACCGAAATTGATGTCGATCAGCGCCGCGCCGCGATCGGCATTGAGCCGCGCGGCTTCGGCCATCACCGTCGGCTCGCAGCCGGCCAGTTGAACCGCCATCGGCTGCTCGTCCGGGCAGTTCTTGGCCATGGTCATCGATTGGCGCGTCTCGCGGATCATCGCCTCGCTCGCGATCATCTCCGACACCACCAAACCGGCGCCGTGCGACTTCACCAGACGCCGGAACGGCAAATCCGTGACGCCGGACATCGGCGCCAGAATGACCGGCGCTTCGAGCTTGAGTGGTCCTATCGAAATGCTCATTTTATAAGCAAATACTCTCATGCCCACCAATTGAGCATATCATACCGCACTGCACAATGAAAGCAATGACATTCCGATGGCTTTTTTCCGGCGGTCAACGGCGCTAACTTCCCTGCCATGACGGGATGCATTGCCCTGGTCGTGGCAGCCGGCCGCGGGACGCGGCTGGGTGGCGCGCGCCCCAAGCAATATAGGACGCTTGCCGGCCAGGCGCTGCTGCGGCATTCGGTCGAGCGGCTGATTGCCCACCAGCGGATCGACCGGCTGCGTGTGGTCTTTCATCCCGAGGATCGCGACCTTTATGACGCCGCGATCGCCGGCCTCGATCTGCTGCCACCGGTCGCCGGCGGCGCCGCGCGGCAAGATTCGGCGCGGCTGGGGCTCGAAAGCCTCGAAGCGCTTGCGCCCGCGCGCGTCCTCATTCACGACGCCGCGCGGCCTTTCATCGACCATGCCGTCATCGATCGCGTGCTCGATGCGCTCGACCAGGCGCCAGCCGTAATTCCGGCGCTGCCGATCGCGGATACGGTGAAGCGCGGCGAGGGCGGTCTCGTCACTGGCACGCTCGACCGCGCCGGCCTGTGGCGGGTGCAGACGCCGCAGGGCTTCGACTATCGCGCCATCCTCGCCGCGCATCGTGCAGCGGCGGGGATGACGCTCACCGACGACGCCGCGGTCGCCGAGCGCGCGGGCCTGCCGGTGCGGCTGGTCGAGGGGGCTGAGACGAATTTCAAAGTGACGAGCACGGAGGATTTCGCGCGTGCCGAGAAACTGACGGCGGCGCGCGCGGGCGACTATTGCACCGGCCAGGGCTTCGACGTGCATGGGTTCGGCCCCGGCGATCATGTTTGGCTGTGCGGCCTCAAAGTGCCGCACGATCGCGGCCTCGTCGGCCATTCCGACGCCGATGTCGGGCTGCACGCGCTGACCGACGCGATCTTGGGCGCGCTCGGTGCCGGCGATATCGGCATGCATTTCCCGCCGGGCGATCCGAAGTGGCGCCACGCGCCCTCGCACCTGTTCCTGCGCCATGCCGCCGCTCTGGTCGCGCAAGCGCATGGCCGCATCGTCCATGTCGATATCACGCTGATCTGTGAGACGCCGCGGATCGGCCCGCATCGCGCGGCGATGGTTGCGGCGGTCGCGGACATTCTCGGCCTCGCGCCGACGCGCGTCAGTGTCAAGGCGACCACGACCGAGCAGCTCGGCTTTCTCGGGCGCAACGAAGGCATGGCCGCGCAAGCGATCGCGACCTTGCTGCTGCCCGGATGAGCAGCGCGCGGATCATCGCGAGCTGGTTCGGTGTCGGCTTCCTGCCTTGGGCACCGGGAAGCTGGGGCTCGCTCGCCGCCCTGCCCTTCGCATGGGGCATCGTGTTGGTCGGCGGCAAGCTCTGGCTGCTCGCCGCCGTGGTGGCGCTGTTCGTCATCGGCTGCATCGCCGCCGAGCTTGGAACGCGCGATCGCGCGGCGCGCGACCCAGGCTGGGTCGTGATCGACGAGGTGGTCGGCCAGGGGCTGGTATTGCTGGTATTGCCGCTCGATCTTGCCGCTTACGGCATCGGCTTCCTGATGTTCCGCCTGTTCGACATCTGGAAGCCGTGGCCGGTGCGCTGGGCCGAGCGGCGCTTCGACGGCGGCTTCGGCATCATGATCGACGATGTGGTCGCGGCGCTTTATGCCGCGACCGTCATCGTCGCCGGGAGAATCGCGCTTGAGCGATGACCGCACGCGCGCGCTCGCGGAATCCGTGCTGACGCGCTGCCGCGAAAAAAAGCTGATGATCGCCACCGCGGAATCCTGCACCGGCGGGATGATCGCGGGGGCGCTCACCGACATCGCCGGCTCGTCCGATGTCGTCGAGCGCGGCTTCGTCACCTATTCCAACCGCGCCAAGACCGAGGTTTTGGGCGTGCCGGCAGCGCTGATCGCGTGGCACGGCGCGGTCAGCGCCGAGGTCGCCCGCGCGATGGCGACCGGCGCGCTCGCCCATGCCCCGGTCGAGCTTGCGGTCGCGGTCACCGGCATCGCCGGGCCCGGCGGCGGCTCGGCGGAGAAGCCGGTCGGCCTCGTACATCTGGCGCTCGCGCGGCGCGGCGAGAAAGTTCACAGCGAGCAGCAGGTCTTCCCCGGCGATCGCAGCGCCATTCGCCGCGCTACGGTCGAGCGGGCGCTGGCGTTGCTTTTCGCCGCCGCGGAACGCTAAGACGGCGCAGGAGCATCGTCTTACCCGTTTACGGTATGCTATCGTCGGTTGAGGCAGCAAGGAAAAGGAAAAGCCCATGCGGTTCGGTCTCTTCGGTGGCGCGCGGACGCGGAGCGGCAGCCCGATCGGCGACAATCAGGGCGGCGACAGCCAGGGCTATCGCGACTACATCAATTATGTGCGCGAGGCCGAGGATCTCGGCTTCGACAGCGTGTTCGTCGTCGAGCATCACTTCACCGGAGTCGGCCAGGTTTCCGCCTCGCTCGGCCTCTTGAGCTATCTCGCCGGCTGCACCACCCGCATTCGCCTCGGCACCGCGGTCGTTGTGCTACCCTGGCACAATCCGGTGCTGGTCGCCGAAGCGGCATCGACCGTCGATCTGCTCTCCAACGGACGCCTCGATTTCGGCGTCGGCAAAGGTTATCGCGACGTCGAGTTCAGCGGCTTCTGCGTGCCGATGGAGGAAGCGACCGAGCGCTTCGACGAGGCGATGGACGTGATCCGCAAGGCCTGGACCGGCACCGGCCGCTTCTCGCATCACGGCAAGCGCTGGAACTACGACAACATCGTGGTCGAGCCCGCGCCGGTGCAGCGCCCGCATCCGCCATTCTGGCTCGGCGCCGGCAGCGAGGATTCGATCCGCCGCGCGGCGCGCGAGGGCTACAACCTGCTGCTCGACCAGATCGCGCCGATCGATCTCACGGTCGATCGCGTCGCCATGTTCCGCGACGAGTGCCTGAAAGCCGGGCGCGCCTATGACCCTGCGATGGTCGGCACCACCCGCGGCTTGCAACTGGTTCGCAACGCCAGCGAGCGCGAGAAAGCGCTCGCGCTGCGCATGAACATGCTAAAGAACATCGGCACGCTCGCGCGCGGGCCCGGCGCCGAGCGCTACGCGCAGCTCAAGGATTATTCCGGTCCGGCGATCGAATTCGACGACGCGCCGCTGCTCGGCACGCCCGACGAGATCATCGCGCGGCTGAAGAAGCTCGAAGCCGGCGGGATCGAGAATATCCTGCTGGTCGATCCGACCGGCTCGATCGCGACGCTGCAAATTTTCGCCAAAGAGGTCATGCCGGCCTTCGCCACGAAGCCATCCGCCAAAGTCGGCTGACGGCGATCGCTATCATCGTGCGTCGTAGCATCGCCGCGGTCGCGTGCGCCGTTCTCCTGTCCGGCTGCGCCACGCCGCCGCCCCCCAAACCGGTCGCGCAATGCCCCTTGCCTGGCGAAGAGCCTTACGTGATCGCGCAGCTCTTCTTCGGGCGCGCGATTCCCGGCCGCGCGCCGCTCACCGATGCGGAATGGGCGGATTTCGCCGCGCACGCGATCACGCCGCAATTCCCGGACGGCTTCACGGTGCTGGACGGCGCCGGGCAATGGTACGATCAGGGCAGCGGGCGCACGATCCAGGAGCAGAGCAAGATCCTGCTGGTGGCGGCCGATCCCGATTCCGATCTCAAGACCCGGATCGGCAGCGTCATCAACGCCTATCGCGCGCAATTCCATCAAAGCTCGGTCGGCCTGGTGACCAGCTTGGCCTGCGGCTCGTTCTGAAGTCCGGCTAACGCGCCGGACAAAGCTGATCGAGGAATTGCTGCGCGCAGGCCGACCAGGTGAAGCTCAGCGCATGCTCGCGGCAACGCGCCCGCGGCACCCCGAGAGCGGCGAGCGCCGCCCGTCCTAAATCCTCGTCGAGCGCACCGGCGCCGCTGCCGTCGATAACATCGAGCGGGCCGGGCACGGGATAAGCCGCAACCGGCACGCCCGACGCCAGCGCCTCGAGCATGACGAGGCCAAACGTGTCGGTGCGGCTCGGGAAGACGAAGACATCGGCCGAGGCATAGACCGCGGCGAGCGCACGATTTTCGCGCCGGCCGAGGAAATGCGCTTCCGGGAAGCGGCGCTTCAACGCCGCCAGCGCCGGCCCCTCGCCGACCACCAATTTCGATCCCGGCAGATCGAGGCCGAGGAATGCCGGCAGGTTCTTCTCATGTGCGATTCGGCCGACCGAAAGGAAGATTGGCCGCTCGAATTCGGGCAGCGCGCCGCGGAACGCCGGATCGAACAGCGACGGATCGACGCCGCGACCCCACGGTGCGAGATTGCGGAAGCCGTGGCTCGCGAGCTCGCGCCGGACCGTTTCCGTCGCCACCATCACACGCGCTGCCGGCGCATGAAAGCGGCGCAGCAGCGCATAGGTGAAGCGCTGTGGCGCGATGCAGCGCACCGCGAGATATTCGGGAAAGCGCGTATGATAGGCGGTGGTGAAACGCAAGCCCCGCTTCAGGCACCAGCGCCGCACCGCAATGCCGATCGGCCCCTCGGTGACGATGTGAATCGCATCGGGCTGCGATTCTTCGATCACCCGCTTCGCCGCGCCGCGCGGATTCACGGCGAGGCGGATTTCCCGATAGAACGGACACGGCGCGGTGAAGCATTGCTCGGGCGTCAAGGTCACGATCGTGTGGCCCAGCGCTTCGAGCTCGCGCATCACCGCCATCATGGTGCGCACGACGCCGTTCACTTGCGGTGGCCACGCGTCGCTCGCGAGGAGAACCTTCATGGCTCGTCATCGGTCAACGCGAGCTCGCGCGCATCCGGCGGGTTGAACGGATCGCACGCGCGCAGCTCCATCCAGTGGAGAATCTCGAGCTTGCCGTCGAAATGCTCGACCAGCGCCGTGCAGCTTTCGACCCAATCGCCGTCGTTGCAGTATAGCACGCCGCCCATGTCACGGATGTCGGCCTGGTGGATATGGCCGCAGATGATGCCGTCGACACGCCGTGCGCGCGCCTCGCCGGTGATCGCGTTGGCATAATCGCCGACGAACTGCACCGCGTTCTTGACCCGCGATTTGAGGTAGGCCGAGAGCGACCAGTAAGGATAGCCGAGCCGCCGGCGCGCGATGTTGTAGTAATTGTTGAGCTGCAGGGTCAGGTCGTAGGCCCAGTCGCCCACGAGCGCGAGCCACCGCGCGTAGCGCACCACGCCGTCGAAGGCGTCGCCGTGGATGACCAGCATGCGCTTGCCGTCGGCGGTCAGATGAATCGCCTCCGATTCGACCAAGACGCCGCCGAAATGCAGCCCGGCGTAATCGCGCAGCATCTCGTCATGATTGCCGGGAATGTAGATGACCTTCGTTCCCTTGCGCGCCTTGCGCAGGATCTTCTGAATGACGTCGTTGTGGCTCTGCGCCCAGTACCAGGATTTCTTGAGCCGCCAGCCGTCGACGATGTCGCCCACGAGGTAAAGGAATTCGGATTCGGTATGGCGCAGGAAGTCGAGCAGGAATTCGGCTTTGCATCCCCGGGTCCCCAAATGGATGTCGGAAATCCAGATCGAGCGAAAACGATTGACGCTCTGCACGCCCGTCATGGGCCGCTCGCCGCACGTTGCGCGCGTGGGTAGTGCCCGATTTTCGCCGGCATGCTTTGCGACCGGATGCCAAAGAAAAGGGCGCTTTCCGCGCCCCGGGCTTCAAGATTGAGCAGCATCGCGCCCTCGCCCGCCCGGGCGATCCTCCACCGTCACGATCACGTCGACCAGCCGATCGGTGGACCGCGCCTTCTGCATCTCCTGCAGGGCGGCGCGAAAAATCTCGGCGGTGCGCGCGTCCGGCACCGCGACGGTCGAGACCTTGCCGCTGGTGACTGTGCGAAAGGTCGCGAGGCCCAAGCGATTCACCGCCATCACGGTCAGCGCGACCGGGTCGATGCGCGGCTCCTGCGGCAGCGGCAAAGCTGCCGTCGACACCAGCCGAAAATGCGGCCGATGATGCGGCTTGGCCGCCGCGATGAAGCTCATCAAGCCGTGCTTCATTGCGGCTTGAAGTTTCTGATGTCTTACCGAGGTTGCCGTCATTCCATGTCCTCAAATCCCGTCGGTTGCTCGACGGCGAACGAGGTAACAGCACTGCATGACGGATTTGTGCAGCTTCGAAGTCGACGGCGTGACGGACCAAGCAGCTCACGCTAAAGGCCGAATTTCCGGCTGGAATATAACCTGATCTTAAATGGGCATTTGATGTCTTAGTCCATTGATTTTAAATTTTTCTCCGCGCGTATCGATGATCCGCGGGGCGCCTGCCCGACAGCCGGCGGTCGCGGCCGGCGGCGACCGCGGTCAAGGTCACCTCACCCCCTGCGCGCGCCTGCGCCACTCCGGCCAGCGAATCGTAACGACCCCGACTCCGCAGCGACTCATTAGCGCTGCATGCCCGGCATCGCCGGACTGCCCAGCATTGCGGAGGCAGCCGGGCAATCGCTACCGGACCCGCGTTACGGTAAATACTGCTCGGTGATCAAGCGGTTGACGTCCGTGTTGACGTCCATCTGGCCGGTGTCGATCAGCGATTGCGCGACGACTTTTAGCGCCTTGGGATCGTAATGGCCGTCGGTCGGGAACATCGGCTTCTCGACGTCATAGACTTTCTCGACCCATTCTTGCGGCATATTGAGCAGCGGCAGGACGGTGCGCACGGTCTCGGCCTTGTGGCTGTCCGCATAGGCGACGGTCTCGTACCAGGCCGCAAGAAAGCGGCGCAAGGCGTCGGGGTTCTGCGCCTGGAGCGTGTTGGTCGCGTAAATCGCATGCGTGATAAACGGCTTCACGAAATCGCCGAAGGCGAACAGCACATGGGCCTTGTGCAGCCGCTCGAGCGCATAGCCGCCCTCGACGCTGCCGACCAGCGCGTCGATATTGCCGGCGAGCAGCGCCGAGGTCGTGCCTGCGGCGCTGCCGAGCGCCGCGATGGTCGCGGCATCGCTACCCTTCCACCCTTCGCGATAATTGATCTGCCGCGCGAACCAATCGGTCAGTGAGCCGGGCGAGGTAACGCCGATGGTCTTGCCCTTGAGATCGCCCATCGTCTTGATCGGGCTGTCGGCGCGCACGGTCAGCGCCATGTTCAGCGGCTCAGTCCCCATCACACCGACGCCTTTCTCGGGCGCGCCCTTGGCAATGAAGCCGATGTCGGTGCCCGCGCCGAGCGCGATGTCGATGCTGTTCGCGACCATCGCCTGATGCAGCCGCGATCCACCGTCGATGCTGCTGGCCTCGATGTCGAGGCCGTGTTTTTTGAAGATGCCCGCGTCGATCCCGACATCGAGAAACATGAAGCTGTAGGCGCGGCTGGCGCCCTTGGCGACACGCAGATGGTCGTCGGCGTGCGCCGGAACCGGACCAGCCAGCAGCGCCGCCGTTGCCACAACGAGCGCCAAGCCAGCGGCACCCCACTTCATTTCGTCGATCATCTCGTCCCCCCGTTCTCGTTTTTGGTGCGAGCGAGGTTGCCATGAACCGGCCTCGGTGGCGAGCGCTATTCGCCGCGCTTGCGGCGCGCGAAATCCTCGATCTGACGCTCGATGGAATCGAATGAATCGCGCAGCGCGACGTAGATATCCTCGTGCTCGTGGCGCTGGCCGGGATTGCGGTGCGAGGCAAGCGTGGCCCCCGGCACCTTCACCTCGACGGCGATCGCGTAGAGCTTGCCCTTATGGTGATGGCGATGCGGCGCCTCGACCACGACGCGGCAGCCGGCGACTCGTTGATAGAACTGCTCGAGCTTGCCGGCCCGCTCGCGGATGCGCTCACGAACCGCGGACGACGGCGGCATCTTGCGGAAGGTGACTTGCAACGGAATGGTCATGTGCGATGGTCTCCGTCGATCTTCACGTCGCTCGCAAGTATCAATCGCCATTGACGCCGCTGGGTTCCGCGATCATTTTTCTTTTAACCTAACGGCATGAAATCAGCGCCCTCCATCACATAAGGCGCGTAAAGAAAATCGCGGATCGTGACCAGGCTGTCGTTTTGCCAGCCCAGGAGCACGAAATAATTGAACGCGCCGGGATTGCCCGGCTCGTGAACCAGGATGGCCGGTCGGCCTTCGACGAGGCCAGGCACAAAATGCCAATGCGTCGAGCGGTCGTAATTGGTGAAATAGCTCGAGACTTGGCTGCGGCCTTCCAGGCGTCTGCGGTTGACGAGATCGAGCCTCACCTCGTCGGCCAGCAGGTTGCGCAGCGTGTCGAACTCGCGCGCATTGAAATGATCGATGTAGCGAGTCAGCCGCGCGCGCTCCACTGCCGAGAGCGCTGGCGCGGGCCGATCCTCAGGCTCCTGCGAGAATTCGCGCAGCCGCGACCGGCCGCGATGGAGCGCCGCCTTGATTGACGGCACCGTGGTCGCGGTGACGCCGGCGACCTCGTTCAGCGAATAGCCGAGCACGTCCATCAGGATGACGCTGCTGCGTTGCGCCAGGGGCAGGCGCATGAAGGTCCGGAGGCTGACCGCGGCGCTCTGGCGATCTGCCACGGCCGAAACCGGATCGACGATCATGTCCAATTCCTTCTCGGCGTGGCGCGCATTTTGCCGTGCGCGCCGGCGCAGGAGATCGAGCGTCGCGTTATGGGCGATGCGAAAGAGCCAGGCTTCCGGATTGGCAACCGTGACGAAGCTGGGAAAGGCCTCGATCGCCTTGACCAGCGCTTCTTGCACCGCGTCTTCGCCGTCGATGACCGAGCCCGTCATGCGGGCGCAGTAGCGATGCAGCCTCGGCCGCTGCTCGGCGAGCAAGCGGTCGAAGGCGGCGCGCTCGTCGGCGCCGCTTTCGCCCTCATTCATATTCCAACCTTCCGTGTCCGGTTCATTCGTCCAGCATACGATAATTGCCGATGACGATCGCCTCGCTCTGCAGCGGCGGCGCGGTGACGCGATCCTTGATGCCCGCGAGATAGGCCTGGAAGGATTCGAGCTTTGCGAAGGGCGACGCGCCGCCGGCATCGTCCGAGATCGCGAAATGGACGAAGGTGCCATCGCCCATCCGGGCCGACAGATAGCGCATGTCGGTCGCACCCTTGGCGCGCAACTCCGCGAATACCGTCTCGATCAAGCGCTGATTCTCGTCGGCTTTCTCGGGCTTCGTCTTATAGACCACGATCTGCTTTCTCATGACCTTACATCCCTTCACATTCTGGAGCGTCAGCATTCCTGACGAGCCTATGACGATGCAGATCGCATCGAGGATTCGCTCGCCCCAAGAAAAATTTTGCCGAGACGCGAATCTTTTGTGCCGGCCCGGTCGTCTATGGATCGTAGATTCGCGGCCCTACTGCGCGCTCATGCGATCCCCTTTGCCGCCGGTGGATTTCGCCATGCCAAACGCCCCGCTTCTCAACGCCCAGAACAAGGTCCTCGCCCTGACCTCGGTGGCCTCCTTTATGATCTCGCTCGATTTCCAGGTCATTGGGGCCGCACTCAATACCATCCGCACCGATCTCGGCGCCTCGATGGAATTGCTGGAATGGACGCTCAACGCCTACATCCTCAGCTTCGCGGTGCTGTTGTTCGCGGGGACAGCGTTCGGCGACCGGTTCGGGCGGCGGCGCATGCTCATCACCGGAATCGCAGTCTTTGCCGCGGCGTCCGCGGCATGCGGATTGGCGCCGAACATCGCGTGGCTGATCGCCGCCCGCGCCGTCCAGGGCGCCGGCGCAGCGCTGGTGATGCCGCTCGCGATGGCGCTCCTCAGCGGCGCCTTCCCGCCGGCCGAGCGCGGCAAGGCTTTGGGGATATTCACCGGCATCAATGGCGGCGCGCTTATCGCCGGACCGGTCTTGGGCGGCGCGATCGCCGGCGGCTTCGCGTGGCAATGGATCTTTTGGATTAACGTGCCGCTCGGGATCGTCCTCATGCCGTTGATCTATCGCAATATCGGCGAAGCGTTCGGCTCCAAGACCCGGCTCGATCCCGGCGGGATCGCACTCGTCGCCGGCGCCGCCTTCGCGCTGGTTTGGGGACTGACGCGCGGCAATGACATAGGGTGGCGCAGCGATGAAGTGGTCGCCACGCTGCTGACCGCATCGGCTTTGGCGTCGCTGTTCGTCGCCTGGGAAGCGCGCACCGAGCAACCAATGCTGCCGCTGCGCTTGTTCCGGTTGCGCGCCTTCGCCGCCGCGAATGTCGCGAGCATCCCCTATTACGCCTCGATCTACGGCACGATGTTCCTGCTCGCGCAGTTTTTGCAAACGGCACAAGGCTATGGACCGCTCGGCGCGGGGCTGCGCATCCTGCCCTGGACCGCGACCTTGTTCTTCATGGCGCCGATTGCCGGCGGACTGATCGGCCGCGTCGGCGAGAAGCCGCTGGTCGTGCTCGGCATTGCAATGCAGGCCGCGGGCATGGCCTGGATCGCGCTGATCGCGACGCCGAGCCTCAGCTCTCTCCAACTCGCGGTTCCGCTGATGCTGGCCGGCTGCGGCGGCTCCTTGGCGATGCCGGCGCTTCAGAACGCTGTGCTCAGCGGGGTTCCACCGAGCGACATCGCCAAAGCCTCAGGCGCGTTCATCATGCTGCGCTTTCTCGGCGGCATGATCGGCATCGCGGTCATGGTGGCAACATTCTCGGCCACCGGTAGCGCCAGCTCGCCGCAAGCCTTCACTGCCGGCTTTACGCCCGCGATCGGCGTCTCCGCTGTGCTGTCGCTGCTGGGCACAGCCACGGCACTGCTCCTGCCGGGGCGCGGCGCCTCGACCATCGCGGCCGAGGCCCAGGAAGCCTGACGCTAGGTGGGCGAGCGGCGCGGTTGCATGCGAATGCGCAGCAGGACCTCGCGGCCGAGGGCTTGCTGGAAAAGCTCTCGACCGCCCACCGAACCGAGCTGATGCGGCTCGCTCCGCTCCTCCGCGACCTGCTGGACCATTTCGGGCGGCGCTAATGTCGCATCGGTTGTGGCCCTTGCACCTGCCGGTTGAATGCCCATATCGAGCTGCACAGTCGCGCGGGGTCTCGGGGGCTCTCGCGCTTGTACCGAAAGCCAGACCCCGATGAAGTTCTATCGCTGTTATCTTTTGTCCCGCGCCAACGCGATCAAGGACGTCGCCGAGTTTCAGAGCCGCGACGACGGCGCGGCGATCGAGCATGCGCGAGCCATCGTCACCGCGCAGACCCTCTATCCCGGTTTCGAGCTTTGGGAAGGCGCTCGCCGCATACATTGCGAGCCCGACAACCGTGCGGACGCGATCGGGGCAGGTTCCGCCGAATGAGGTTGGTGGCGAGCCCTGCTGGAATCGAACCAGCGACCTGCCGCTTAGAAGGCGGCTGCTCTATCCGCTGAGCTAAGGGCCCTTGCCGGCAAGATTACACGGTTTTATCGAAACGGAAATTGTCGGCGTAGCTTTTGGGCTTGAAGCTGCGCTCCTGCGGCTCGACGATGACGTAATCGAGGCCGCGCTTCTCGGCGAAGTGCTTGGCCTCGTCGAGGGTCGCGAATTTCAGCCGCACCTCATTGAGCGTGTCCCCCGCGCTCGACCAGCCCATCAGCGGATCGGGCGCGCGCGCAGTCGCCGGCGCGTATTCGAGCACCCAGCGATGCGTGCCGGCCCTGCCCGACTGCATCGCGGTTTTCGAGGGCCGTAAGATACGCGCATGCGCCATGCGATTCCGTCCTTCAATTCATGCCTGCCGAGACGCTGGTCTTCGGCGGCGCTGGTCGGGGCGAGAGGATTCGAACCTCCGGCTTCTAGCTCCCAAAGCTAGCGCTCTACCAGGCTGAGCTACGCCCCGAAGCTTCGCCGCTACCCGACCTTAGCCCATGTTCACTAAAAAATACTCGCCGCGAGCGACGAAATCGCCCACCAGCTTGACCCAAATTTCCGCCGCCGCGATCGGCATCTCATGCGCCGCACCATAGAGGATGATGCGCGTGCAGCGCGGGATAAGCTCCTGATAGGGCCGCATCGCCTCCGCCGGGATCATCCGATCGGCCCCGGCGACGAGCAGCAGAGTCAGCACCTCGATCTCGGCGAGACGCGCGCGCAGATCGTTGTGGCCCTCGGGCGCGGCGAACCGGGCCAGATTGGCTTGCGCGTTCTTGGCGGTCTGCGCGCGCTCTTCCGCGCTCGGCGGCGAATCCCAAGCCGGCTGGTCGCCATAAAGCCGCATCGCCATATCTGCCAGATTGGGCGGCACCGCGCCGGGCGGCGGCGCGTGGCGCACAGCGAAAGCTGCCGGCGCCGAAAGCACCAGGCTTGCGACCAGCTCGGGATGAAGGATCGCGAGCCACGCGCCGATCGCGCCGCCCGCGGATTGGGCGACCAAGTGAACTTTCTGCCCCGGCGCGGCGGCTGCGATGAACTTCGCCACCGCCTCGACCACGCCCCCGATCGTCCTGCAATCGCCCACCGGCGTCTCATCGAAGCCGGGACGCGACGGCACCAGCACGCGATGGCGCTCGCCCAGCAGCGCGAGGAAGCGGGCGCTGCGCGGCGACTGGCCGCCCGCGCCGTGCAGAAAGACGATGGTCTTCTCGCCCTCGCCAGCCTCGCGGTAATGGAATCTGATCCCGCCAGCGTCGAGAAACTTATCGGCAACCGTCGCGCTCATAGCTCCCGCGCCTCCGGCATCACTTCCTTCGCGAACAGCTCGATCGAGCGCCGCTTTTTGTCGGGCGCGCCGCTGCGATCGAAAATCAAATTGAGCACGCCGCAGCCGATCTCGCGATGAAGCCGCTTGATCTGAGCGAGCACGGTCTTGGGGCCGCCGCAGATCATGGTGCCGCGCTCGATCGCCTCCTCCAAACTGCGCGGCTCGTCGCCCGACAAATCCTTGAAGCGCGCCAGCAGATCGGTATCGCCCTGGCCGAAGAAGCCCGAGGTCGCCACCAGCCGGTTCATATCGGCCAAGCCGCCCGCCGGCATCGCGTGGCCGAAGATCGCCCGCACCGCGTCGCCAGCCTGCTCGTCGGTCTCGCCGACATGGATCGGCAGTTGATAGATGATCTGCTCCGCCGTCGGCTCCCAGCCATGATCGGTGCATTGGGCGCGGTAGTGTTTCGCCGCCTCGGCGGCCAAGGAAATATTGGTGAAGGCGAGACCCAGCCCGACTTTCTTGCGCGCCGCGAACGCGCCCGACTCTTTGCTCGATCCCGAGACATAGATCGGCGGAGTCGGCGCCTGCAGCGGCCGCGGCCAGATCGAGACGTTGCGGTAGTGGTAATGCTTGCCTTCCCAGCCGAACGGCATCCGGTCGGTCCAGGCCTTGATGATGAGGTCCCACGCCTCCTCGAAGCGCGCGCGCGATTCCGCCGGGTTGACGTTGTAGACGAGATATTCGTAAGGGGCGCCGCGCAACAGCCCAGCGACCAGCCGCCCGCCCGAGAGATTGTCGACCATCGCGTATTCTTCGGCGATGCGCACTGGATTGCCGGTCAGCGGGATGAGCGCGCCGAGGATCGCGATCTTGGCGCGCTTCACATGCTGGGTCAGCGCGCTCGCCAGCACGGTAACGTTCGGCGCCAAATTGAATGGCGAATAATGATGCTCGGCACAGGCGATCCAGTCGAAGCCGAGCTCGTCCTCCAGCGCCACTTCCTCGAGACAGGCGGCGACCGCGCGGCGCGCCTGATCGGGCTCGAAATATTGGTTGGGCACCGGCCATTTGTTGCCCGGCATGCGCGTGCGCCCGTAGGGCATGCCGTTGAACACCGAGAATTTCATCCGCGATCCCCTTTGACGGCCGCCAGCTTATCGACGGCTCCCTGCGTGGGCAATGCTCGACTCACATCGAGATCGTCATCGCGAGGAGCGTCAAGCGCGACGAAGCGATCCAGGCTCGCGCCGCGACTCTGGATGGCGTCGCTATGCTCGCCATGATGGCGTAAAGCGTTCTTCTCCCCGAGCGACGTGCCTCCGTGGTGAATCTGCTATAAGCGCTGTAACAAATGCCGGGAGGACTTAATGGCGCGCATCATCGACACGCATCACCACATCTATCCGCCGCGCTACGTCGCGCAGAATCTGCCGCGGCTGCTCGAGGACGCGACCATCCTGCCGGCCTCGGCCTATCAAAGCTGGACGCCGTCGCTCGCGCTCGAGCAGATGGACAAAGCGGGCATCGCCAGCGCCGTCACCTCGATCACCAGCCCTGGCATCTGGTTCGAAGGCGACGACAACAACCGTGCCCGCGCCCGCGATTGCAACGAGTTCGGCGCGCAGATGATGCGCGATCATCCCGCCCGCTTCGGCATGTTCGGCGCGATCCCGGTGCCCGACATCGACGGCAGCCTTGCCGAGATCGCCTATGCGCTCGACGTGCTGAAACTCGACGGCATCGGCGTGCTGACGTCTTATGCCGGCAAGCTGCTCGGCGATCCGGCGTTCGATCCGGTGTTCGATGAACTGCACCGCCGCAGGGCCAAGGTCTTCGTCCACCCGACCATGTCGTGCTGCGGCAACGTGTTTCCCGGCGTCTCGGGACCGACGGTCGAGTTTCCGACCGACAGCGCGCGCGCGATCGCGAGCCTGCTCTTGCGCGGAACGTTTGCGCGCTGCGCCGGGATCACCTTCCTCTTTTCGCATGGCGGCGGCACGCTGCCCTCGATCGTCCAGCGCGTGCTCGGCAGTGTGCGCTTGCTTTCGCCCGAGAATCGGGCGCGCTACCTGCCGAACGGCGCCGAGCACGAGCTCAATCGGCAGTATTACGACACCGCCAGCGTCGCGCTGAATCCCGCCGGCATGGCCGCGGTGATGAAGCTTTATCCCGCGACCCAGATCACCTATGGCTCGGACGCGCCGTTCGGCTCGACGACCGGCATCGCCGACGCGCTGCTGAAGCTCGATTTCGCGCCCGAGATCCTGCGCGGCATTCAGCGCGACAACGCGCTGCGGCTATTCCCGCGCTTCGCCTGACAAGCATCCGAGGCATGCGCCTTCGCCGGGCCGCGCGCTTGCTCGCGCAGCCCATGCGCGCTACGTTTCGGGAAAATCTCGCGCGTGCGATCTGGAGGCCTTCACGATGGATATGACCGGGGAATACCGCGTCGCGGCGCCGCGCCAGAAAGTCTGGGACGCGCTCAACGACACTGAAATCCTGAAGCAGTGCATTCCAGGCTGCGAGACCATCACCAAGCTTTCGGATACCGAGATGACCGCGACCGTCCGCGCCAAGGTCGGGCCTGTGAGCGCGCGCTTCGGCGGCAAGGTCACGATCTCGGATCGCGATCCGCCCAATGGCTACAAGATCACCGGCGAAGGCACCGGCGGCCCCGCCGGCTTCGCCAAGGGTGGCGCGACTGTGAAGCTAACCGACGACGGCGACGGCACCCTGCTGAGCTATGTTGTCGAGGCCAATGTCGGCGGCAAACTGGCGCAGATCGGCTCGCGGCTGATCGACGCGACCGCGCGCCAGATGGCCGAGAATTTCTTTGCCAAATTCGCCGCGGTGGTCGGCGGTCCTGCGCCCGCCGCGCCCGCTCCCATGCCAACAGCCGATACCTCGGCCGTCGAGGAGCCGCCGGTGATGATCGCGGAAATGCCGCCGGCGCCCGGCGCCTCGCTCGAGATGCCGCCGGCCGTCCGCACCCCGCCGCCGATGGCACCGCCGCCCGCGACCAAGCGCTTGTCGCCCGCGGTTTGGGTGGCGGGCCTCGCCGTGGCGGTGATTGTACTGCTATATTTCTTCACGCGTTGAGACGAGACGCGCGGGACGCTTGACCGAAGCGCCGCCGCGCACGAAACTCGGGCGCACGAGGCGCTCGTAGAAGAGGGAGAGAGACGAATGGCCACCGTAACCATCACGGTGAACGGCAAGCCCGAGACCCGCGAAGTCGAGAACCGCACCTTGCTGGTGCAGTTCCTGCGCGAGCATCTCGGACTCACCGGCACCCATGTCGGCTGCGATACCAGCCAGTGCGGCGCCTGCGTCGTCGAGATCGACGGCTATTCGGCCAAGAGCTGCACGATGCTGGCGACCCAGGTGAACGGCTCGAAAGTCACGACGATCGAGGGCCTCGCCAAGGGCGACGAGCTCCACCCGATGCAGGCCGCGTTCCGCGAGCATCACGGGCTGCAATGCGGCTTCTGCACGCCGGGCATGGTGATGAGCGCGGTCGACCTGCTGCGCGTCAATCCCAAGCCGGACGAGCGCCAGATCCGCGAATGGCTCGAAGGCAACATCTGCCGCTGCACGGGCTACCACAACATCGTCAAGGCGATCGCCGCCTGCGCCGAGAGCACGGCGAAGGCCTGAGGGGGGCAGCATGTATAATTTCAATTACCACCAGGCGAAAAGCGTCGACGAGGCCGCAAAGCTCGTGTCCGGCGTCGAGGAAGGCAAAGTGATGGCGGGCGGCATGACGCTGATCCCGACCCTGAAGCAGCGCCTCGCCAAGCCTTCCGACGTCGTCGATCTCGGCAAGATCGCCGAGCTCAAGGGCATCAAGAAAGAAGGCAATGCGATCGTCATCGGCGCGATGACGCGGCATTTCGATGTCGCGAATTCCGACATCGTGAAGAGCGCGATCCCGGGCCTTGCCAGCCTCGCCGGCCATATCGGCGATCCCGCGGTGCGCAACCGCGGCACGATCGGCGGCTCGATCGCCAACAACGATCCGGCGGCGGACTATCCCTCGGGCGTCTTGGCGCTCAACGCGACGATCATTACCAACAAGCGAAAGATCGCGGCCGACGATTTCTTCAAGGGCCTGTTCGAGACCGCACTCGAGCCCAATGAGCTGATCACCGCGGTGAGCTTCCCGATCCCCGAGAAATCGGCCTATATGAAGTTCCCGAACCCGGCGTCGCGCTACGCGATCGTCGGCGTCTATGTCGCCAAGACCGGCGCCAATGTCCGCGTCGGCGTAACCGGCGCCGGCCCGGTCGCCTTCCGCCACAAGGAGATGGAAGCGGCGCTGACCAAATCCTTCACGCCGGATGCGATCAAGGACATCAAGCAGAAGCAGGATGGGCTCAATGCCGACATCCATGCCAGCGCCGAATACCGTGCGCATCTGGTCAATGTCATGGCGCGGCGCGCGGTGACGGCCTGCGGCTGATTCGAAAACGTTTCTTCGGTTGATGGCGAGGGCGTCTCCACCGAGGCGCCCTCGTTGCTTTTGGGCTTTGATCTTACTTGACCCAAACAGATAACACGTCGTTCCCGCGAAAGCCGGAACCCAGAGTTTCGCGCCGAGCTGTTGCCCTGGGTCCCTGCTTTCGCAAGAGCGACGATGACAAATAACGAATTGGGAGCAAACGATGCGCCGCTCGCAGAACACGCTAATCGCGTTATGCTTTCTAGCCGCATTCGGTACGGAACCCGCATCGGCCGCGACCAAGCTCACCTTCCTCTACAACGCCTCGGCCGCCTTCGTCGGGCTGTTCGTCGCGAACGACCAGGGAATTTTGGCCAAGCATGGCCTCGATATCGATTTCTCGCTGGCGCAAAGCGGCGCGGTCATGCCGCCGGCGCTTTTATCGGGCTCGGCGCAGATCGGCGCGCCAACCTCGACCGTGCTGGTGCAGGCGCATGAGCAAGGCATCGACATCGTCGCCATCGCCGGCACCTCGGTCTATCCGACGCCAACCGGCCAGGACGGCGTGGTGGCGCGCACCGGCAGCGGACTCAAAGGCGCATCCGACCTGGTCGGCCACAAGGTCGGGTTGCCGAGCCTCGGCGGCATTTTCGAGGTGCTGATGCGCAATTGGGTGCGGGCGAGCGGCGCCGACGACACCAAGGTCCAGTGGCTCGAAGTGCAGATGCGCCAGATGGGCGACGCGCTCAAAGCCGGGCTGGTCGATGCCGCGACACCGGTCGAGCCGTTCTACAGCCGCGCGATCCGGAGCGGCGTTGGTTACGACATCGGCGATTTCGAAGCGGTCGTGCCCGCCGGCACGATCCCGGTGCTCTATGCGGCGACGCGCGGATGGGCGACCGCTCACGCCGATCTGGTCAGGGCATTCCGGGCGTCGCTCGAGGATGCGAACGCCTTCATCAAGGACCCCGCGAACGCCGCCGCGGTGCGTACCAGCATCGCCAAATACACCAAGCTGCCGCCCGCGGCCGCGGCGACGCTGACGATCCCGGCCCATCTCGAAGTCGCGGTCAAGCCGCAGGGCCTCACATTCTGGATCGATGTCATGCGCCGGCAAGGCCTGATCCGGCACAATGTCGATCCCGCGAGCCTGATCGCGCCGTAAGAATCTTGGGGCTTGTCGGCGACCGCAAAGGCGGGCATCTTTGCCGGAGCGGGCATTGATCGGAACAGGCCGGCTACGAACAGGGAGAGAAACATGCCAGTACATCGTCATTTGATTGTCGCCGCGAGCCTGGCGGTGATCGCCGTCGCTGCGCCCGCGCACGCGGGCATGGAGAAGACCAGCATGGCGCTTCCGGCGATCGCGCCGATCTTCGCGTCGTCCTGGGTCGCGCAGGACGCCGGCATCTACAAGGATGTCGGCCTCGAAGTGACCGAGCAGGTGATCGCGGGAATCGGGTCGACCAATGCGGTGATCGCCGGCTCGATCGATTTTGCAAACGCTTCGGGCGTGACGTTGACGCGCGCGGCCGCCAGGAACCAGCCGGTCATCGGCATCGCCAACACCTACGACCGCAGCGGCTTCTGGGTCGTCATCAACAAGAAAATCGCCGACGAGCATCACTTCGATCCGAAAGCGCCGCTCGCCGAGCGCGCGAAAATCCTCAAGGGTTTGCGTTTCGCGGTCGGCGGGATCCAAACCATTCCGCATGCCTATTTGAGCGCGATCGCGAAGGCCGGCGGCCTTGATCCGCAAAGCGATCTCGTCGTCGCGGCGATCACGCCGCCCGAAACCTTGGGCGCGATGAAGACCAATTCGGTCGATGGTGCGTCGGTTGGCCCGCCGGTCGTCGAGCAACTGATCCACGACATCGGTGCCGTCGTCGTCGCCAACGGCACCACGGCCGATCCGGTCGATCCGCCTTGGCTCAGCCATGTCGATGCCAACGTGATTCTGGTCAAGAAGCAGACCTGCATCGATCACAAATCGCTCTGCGTCAAGATGGGCGAGGCTGTGGTGAAGGCGGCCGCCTTCATCCACGACCACCCGAAGCAGACGATGGCGATCCTCGGCAAGCGGACCCACGTCACCGACCCGGCCATCCTCGCAGATGCTTATAAGGTGACGCTCGAATCGACGCCGCTCGCGCCGGTGCTCGACGCGAAAGGGCTCGCGACGGCCGACGACCTGAACGTTCAAGCGGGGTTCATGCCGGCAAGCCAGAAGCTGCCGTCCTACGACAACATCTTCACCAACGAATATGTGAGCGGGAAGTAAGGCTCACGCGCGTCTTTTCGTCGGTCG
>DATLUE010000288.1:0-10687 GCA_035533255.1 Allostellaceae bacterium
TCGTTGCAACCTCCAACCCAGAAAAATACAAACCTGCCCACCGCGTCGGCCGCATCCGATGCGATAGCTGCGCCGCGCCGCGCGTCAAAAAATTATGCCCGGCGGCCAACTTCTATTTTTTCGGTGAATAAGACGGGCTAGACCGGTGATTCTCCTGTGTGGCTGGTATAGACTGTAATGCCATTGCCATCTGGATCGGTCAACTTGAAGTAATAATGACCAAAAATTTGGTCCGGAGCAATTTCATCTACCGATAATCCATTTTCCATCAGATTTGTCCTATACAGATCCAAATCGCTCCTAGATTTGCCGTCAATCATCAAGTCGAGTCGTTCGTTAGAAAAATTTCCGCGCTGGCCAAGATGGCCAGGACTTAGTGATGGCAATTCATCATTTTTATTGAAAAGCAAAATGTGTGTTCCGCCTCGCAATTCGATGATCGCCACATCTGGAAATATCCCAATTGGGCGCAAGCCAAATTTTGTATAAAATTGATAGCTAATATTAACATCATTAACCTTCATGACAAAATGCCCGAAGGCTGCCGCGGGTAAACCGTTGTTCATATTTCCATTGCTCCTCTCAGAGATATTGAGTTTTCACTGCCCTTGCGATCATGACGTCGCAATGTTCTGCGAAAGAGCGGCAACAACCGACGCCAGAACAAACTTTAAAATCCCAAACGCGAGCGGTCCGCGCCTTCTGAACTGGCGTAACGATCTTGCAGTGCGTCTATCGTCATGTTAATCAGACTGTATGGTCGGAAATGATATACGACTGGCCAGTCGGAAACGCAAGGGGTGATTTTGACGCGAAAAAAAGAGATCGATAGGGATAGAGTTTTAGATGCCGCCGAGGCCGTGATTCTTGAATCGGGTGGCCGAAGTTTCACGCTCGACGCCGTCGCCGCGCGTGCCGGCATAAGTAAAGGCGGTCTCGTCTATAGCTTCGCGACCAAAGATGACTTGGTGCACGCCGCGCTCGAAAGGGAAATCGCGCGCTTTCGAGAGGCCGTGCGCCGCCGCGTCGGTAGCTGGCCGACCGGACCGGTCGAACTGGTTCTCGCCCATATCGAAGAAGCACTAGAAGAGGATGACGCCGCAACGGAAATGGCGGCTTTTCTCGTAACCGCGTTGGTGCATGCCCCTGATATGCTGGAGCCTGTGCGACGTTATTACCGCGCTCTGCTCGATCCGCTTCGATCGGCATACGGCGAGATTCACGAAGTCCGTCACGCACTGCTGGCTGTTGAAGGAATTTTCCTGCTCCGAGGGTTGGGTTTCGTGGAGGTCTCGGCGAACGAGCAGAAATCCATCCTGCGCCACGCGCGCGATATCGTCGTCGCGGTGTTGGCCAAGCAACGAGCGCGCGGCCCTCACGCTCCGAGACCAAAATGACACGATCTTTGACCCAGGACGAAAATGGGTGAATGCGGCGGGCAACAAGCAGAGAGGGGCAGGCCCAAATCCATTGACGGGATAGGGAATCGTGCTGCACCAGCAAGGCCGCCGGACCGGCCCTGAGTTTGTGAATGTCCGCTATTGGCACAAAGCGCTATCGCGATGGAGCCGGCGAATGTCTGCTTTGTGCATGTGTCGCGCATCGACCTCGATTGATGAGCGGACGCACTAACCGGCGCCTCAGGCGCCCGCGACGGTCATGCCTTCGATGCGCAGGGTCGGCGCGTCGCTGCCGGTCTTGAAGACGAGATCGCTGGCTGGCGTCAAATTGAGGAACATGTCCTTGAGGTTGCCGGCGATCGTGACCTCGCTCACCGGATAGGCGATCGCGCCGTTCTCGATCCAGAAGCCGGCGGCGCCGCGGCTGTAATCGCCGGTGATGCCGTTGATCCCCATGCCCATCAGCTCGTTGACGTAAAAGCCCTGGGCGATGTCGGCGATCAGCTCCTGCGCCGTCACCGCGCCCGGTGCCATGTAAAGATTGGTCGGCGCCGGGCCGGGTGGACCCGAGGTGCCGCGGCTGGCATGGCCGGTGCTCTTCATGCCCAATTGCCGCGCCGAGCGCTGATCGAGCAGCCAGGTCTGCAAGACGCCATCCTCAACGAGAGCGCGGCGCCGGTTGCGCACGCCTTCGCCGTCGAACGGCTTGGCGCGCAAGCCGCGCTTGCGATGCGGATCGTCGATGATCGCGAGGCCGGCGGGAAAGATGCGCTGGCCGAGCTTGTCCTTCAGAAAGCTGGTGCCGCGCGCAATCGCCGGGCCGCTGATCGCGCCGATAAGATGGCGCAGCATGCCGCCGGCGACGCGCGGATCGAGCACCACCGGCACGCGTTGGGTCGCGACCTTGCGCGGGTTGAGCCGCTTCACCGCGCGCTCGCCGGCGCTGGTGCCGATCGCGCTGGGATCGAGCAAATCTTCGGCCCAGACCGCGCTGGTGTAGTCGTAATCGCGCTCCATTCCGGTGCCGCTGCCGGCCAGCACCGCGGCGCTGACGCTCGAATTGGTGCCGGAATAGCTGCCCGCAAAGCCGTTCGAGGCGACCAGCGTCACGCGCGAGCGGCCCCAGCTCGCCTCGGCGCCCTCGGAATTGGTGACGCCCTTGACCGCGCGCGCGGCATCCTCGGCAGCACTGGCGCGCGCGATCAGGGTCTCGGGTGCGGGCTCGGTCGGATCGTCAAGCTCGAGCGATGGCCAATCGCGCGCCAGCTCGTCGGGCGCCGCAAGGCCGCAATAGGGGTCCTCGGGCACGGTCTTGGCCATCGCGATCGCGCGCTCGATCAGCTCGCTCAGCGCCGAAGCGCTGCGATCGTTCGACGAGACGATCGCCTGGCGCTTCCCGACCAACACGCGCAGGCCGAGATCGTAGCCTTCCGAGCGCTCGAGCTTCTCGACCTTGCCGAGGCGCTGCGCGTGGCTGAGCGAGGCGCCCTCGAACAGCACGGCGTCGGCGGCGTCGGCGCCGGCTTTGGTCGCGCGGGCGATGAGATCGCCGAGCAGGCTCAGCGGATCGGTTTCCGGCATGCGTTCCCTCAAAATTCTCCGAGCGCTTTATATAGCGAGCGCGACCCGCCGCGTCACCCAGTGCCAAGCCGCCAGATCGCGGTCTCGCGGATGGTGCGGTCCTCGAGATCGAGCGAGGTCGGCACTGCATAGCGCGCGATCTCGCTGAGGCCCTCCTCGGGCAGGTAGGCGCGGCCGGGATCGCCGAGCAGCACAATGGCGCCGCGCGCCGCCAGCCCGCGCAGCCACGGCACCAGCCGGTCGGCGAGCGGCCGCTCGTAGCACATGTCGCCGACGAGGATCACGTCCCAATCGCCGGCGCTGCCGATGGCATCGGCGCTTTCGATGTCGACGGCGACGTCGTTGAGCGCGGCGTTCAGACTTATCGCCGCGACCGCGAAGCGATCGATCTCGGCGGCAACGATGCGGCTTGCTGCGGCCTTCTTGGCAGCGATCGAGACGATTCCCGATCCGGCGCCGAAATCCAAGACGGTCTTGCCTGCGACCAATTCAGGATGATCGAGCAGATGCCGCGCCAGCGCTTGGCCGCCGGGCCACGCGAACGCCCAATAGGGCGGCGGCAATTGAGTTTGGGCCAAAATCGCTTCGGTCGCATGCCACAGCGGCGTCACCGCGCTGGCGAGATGCAGCTTAATCTCGGGTACCAGCGACGGCGTCTCGATCGCGGTGTTGACGCGCACGAACGCCGCCGCCTCCGTGCCGGGCGGATCAGAGGACATGCGCGGCGACGATGCCGAGGAGGAGCATCCACCCGGTCCAGCGATTGGAGCGGAATTTTTCGCTGCAATCCGGCTGGCTCGCGGTGTCGACGCGCGCGGCTTGCCAGAAAAGCTGGAACAGCACGCCGACCAAGGCGATGCGATAGGGCAGGCCGAGCCCGGCGCGCTCGCCGGCGACCGCCCACAGCGCCACCGCCGCAGCGTAGAAGATGAAAAGGAACGGCCGCGTCCACGCGCCCAGCGCCAGCGCCGAGGATTTGACGCCGATCAGCACATCGTCGTCCTTGTCCTGATGCGCGTAGATCGTGTCGTAGCCGAGGGTCCAGGCGATGCCGCCGAGATAAAGCCAGATCGCCGGCGCTTTGAGATCGCCGCGCGCCGCCGCGAAACCCATGATCGCGCCCCAATTGAAATTGAGGCCCAGAAAGAATTGCGGCCAATAGGTGATGCGCTTCATAAACGGATAGGTCGCGATCAGCGCGATCACCAAAAGGCCCAGCGCGATCGCCAAGGGGGCGAGCGAAAACAGGATCGTCGCGCCGATCGCGAGCTGCAGCGCGAGGAACGTGAGCGCGGCTGCAACGCTCACCTCGCCCGACGGGATCGGCCGCACCCGGGTGCGCTCCACCTTGGCGTCGAAATCGCGATCGACGATATCGTTGAAGGTGCAGCCGGCGCCGCGCATCACGACGGCGCCGATGCCGAACAGCGCGATCAGCCGCCAATCCGGCCAGCCCCCGGCCGCGAGCGCGATCCCCCACCAGCACGGGAACAGCAGCAGCCAAGTGCCGATCGGCCGGTCGAGCCGCGCCAAGCGCAGATAGGGGCGCAAGCGCTGCGGCGCATAGCGATCGACCCAATCGCCGGCGCGAATGTCGGTGCGAAGCTCGGCCATGCGCGCTTCTTATCACCGCGGAGGCGCAGAGGATATGGAGAACAGCAAGGTTGCAAAGCGGCCGCGCGTCCTTCGACTTCGCTCAGGACGAGGCGGATCGGTGTATGGCATCTATCATTGGAAGATGCCGGAAAAGGTTTCCCTCGTCCTGAGCGAAGTCGAAGGACGCGCGATGCCCATGCAAGCGCCTAACTATGTGATAAACTGGCGCGCCATGTCCGACACCCCCGCCACCCGTCTCTTCGTCGATGCCGATCTCGGCGAAGGCCAAGCGATCGAGCTCGCGCAACCGCAGGCGCATTACCTGAGGAACGTGATGCGCTTCGGCGCGGGCGATGCGCTCGCGCTCTTCAATGGCCGCGACGGCGAATATCGCGCGCGGATCGCGCGCTTCGATCGCCGCGCGGCGACGGCCATCGTCGAATCCCGCTTGCGCGAGCAACCGCCCGAGCCCGATCTGTGGCTGGTCTTCGCGCCGATCAAGCGCGCGCGGATCGATTTCCTGGTGGAGAAGGCGACCGAGCTTGGGGTCGGCGCGCTGCTGCCGGTCATCACACGATATACGATCGTCGAGCGCCTCAATCTCGACCGGCTGCGCGCGCATGCGATCGAGGCTGCCGAGCAGAGCGAGCGGCTGACCGTGCCCGCACTGCATGCGCCGCAAGCGCTCGACGCGCTGCTGGCGTCATGGGATGCGAGCCGCCGCATCATGCTATGCGACGAATCCGGGACCGCGCCGCCGGTTGCGACCGTGCTTTCCGGACAAAGCGCGGCATCATGGGCGGTGCTGGTCGGACCGGAAGGCGGGTTTGCGGAAACGGAGCTTGACGCCCTCCGGAAACTCCCCTTTGTTTCACCGGTTAGTCTGGGACCGCGAATCTTGCGCGCCGATACGGCCGCGCTGGCGGGGCTGGCGGTGCTGCAAGCGCTCCGGGGGGAAGCGGCGCAGCGCCGATAAAAGGGTTATCTGGAGCGCTCACCGCAAAGGTTTGTTTCGGTTATGTCGGCACCTTCGCATTCCGGCGGCGCCTTTGTCACCGACAAGCGCCAGCTTGTCGAGTATCTCGCTGCCGGCTGCAAGCCGCGCGACCAATGGCGCATCGGCACCGAGCACGAAAAGTTCATCTTCCGCCGCAGCGATCTGCGCCCGGTGGCCTATGAGGGTGACAACGGCATCCGCGCGATCCTCGAAAAACTCCAGCGCTTCGGCTGGGAACCGGTGCTCGACGGCGACAATATCGTCGGCCTCGGCGACGGCAGCGGCGCGATCTCCTTGGAGCCGGGCGGGCAGTTCGAGCTGTCGGGCGCGCCGTTGGAGACGCTCCATCAAACTTGCGCCGAGCTGCACACGCATCTGACCCAGATGCGCGAGGTGACCGGCGAGCTGGGTCTCGGCATGCTCGGCCTCGGCTTCCTGCCGAAATGGAAGCGCGAGGATTGCCACTGGATGCCCAAGCGCCGCTATGCGGTGATGCGGCGCTATATGCCGCTCAAAGGCAAGCTCGGCCACGACATGATGCTGCGCACCTGCACCGTGCAGGTCAATCTCGATTTCGAGAGCGAAGCCGACATGGTGCTGAAGTCGCGGGTCTCTCTGGCGTTGCAGCCGATCGCGGTCGCGCTGTTCGCGAATTCGCCGTTCATCGAGGGCAAGCCCTCGGGCTTTCTGTCCTATCGCAGCCAGATCTGGACCGACGTCGATCCCGACCGCTCGGGCATCCTGCCCTTCGTGTTCGAGGACGGCTTCGGCTTCGAGCGCTATGTCGATTGGATGCTCGATGTGCCGATGTATTTCGTCTATCGCGACGGCAATTACATCGACGTCGCCGGGCAGTCGTTTCGCGATTTCCTGGCCGGCAAGCTGCCCGGCCTGCCGGGCGAGATCCCGACCATGAGCGATTGGACGGATCATCTGACCACCGTCTTCCCCGAGATCCGCATCAAGCGCTACATCGAGATGCGCGGCGCCGATGGCGGGCCGTGGCGCAATCTCTGCGCGCTGCCGGCGTTCTGGACCGGGCTGCTCTACGATCGCGCGTCGCTCGACGCCGCCTGGGACCTGGTCAAGGATTGGACCGACGAGGATCGCGATCAATTGCGCCGCGACGTGCCGCGTTTGGGTCTGCAAACGAGTTTCCGCGGCCAGAAAGTGCAAGACATCGCGCGCGCCGCGGTCGAGCTTGCGAAGGCCGGCTTGCAGCGCCGCGCGCGGCTCGATGGCGGCGGCGAGGACGAGACGCATTTCCTCTTGCCGGTGCTCGAAGCCGCGCAATCCGGCAAGACGCCTGCCGACAAGCTGCTCGACGATTACGCGACGCGCTGGCGCGCCCAGGTCGATCCGGTTTACGTCGAGGACGCGTATTGAGCGCGATCCGATTCTATCCGATCGGATCACACTCTAATACTTGGACCCGAAAGACAGCGATATGGAATTCCGCCTTACCTATGAGGGTCCGCTATATGCGGAGAATCCCGCGCGCAGCGGCTTATCACGTTCCCAACACAAGCATGCAATAAGAAAGCGTTTCCATAGCCAGCTAAAGATACTATGGGATCACCATCCAATGCTGATGTCTTTCAAAAACACCAAGCATTACGCGGACGACGGGAAAAGTCGCTTTGAAGTCTTCGCTAGTGAGTTTGAGGAAAATGGCTATCGCTTTTTGCCGCTTGTCACGCGCCGCCTCAGCTTAATTTGTCGGCTGAATATTTTAATGCTGCGTCAGGGTGAGCCGGGCGGCGTGATAAGCGCCGGTGACTTGGACAATCGCGTGAAAACGTTGTTTGACGCACTACGCAAGCCCAAGGGAAAAAGTGAATTGGGTGGAGAAGCACCGGTGGAGGGCGAGGACCCGTTCTTTTGCCTTCTCGAGGATGACTCTCTGAGCACTCACACTATCGTAGAGACCGACACCCTCTTGGAACCGGTCGAAGGGTTAGTGAGTGATGTTCGAGTGGTGATCGGCGTTACCGTTAGGCCATATGGCGGCAGCGTGGAAAGCGGAGCTTTTCTTTAGCGGCAGCAAATGACCTCGGCCGAAAAATTGAGCGATTACGCGCGATAAACAAATCGAATTGGCAAATTCGATTAGATGCAAGGCAAAGCCTATCTCGATACCCGCTTTTGGATCCTCGCCACGCGACGTGGCCGAGGGCGCTCGCAAGAGCCCGGCAACGATCGAACTTGTCGCACTTTTGCATGAAGATATCGGCTCCGGCGCTCTTACTGTCCTTTCGCGGCAACATCGGCTGCGAGCCTGGGTGCTGGGGATCGTGACGAGACCGTTGTCCGCCATCGGCGCACCTCTGCGGTGGGCGTTTCGCCGCGGCCGAGTTCAGCGCCGTCGTCGCATTGCCGCGAGGTGTTCTAGGCGCTCGGCGACGGTCCCGGCTGAGCGGTCGGCACGCCGCTGCGCAGATCGAACGACCAGAGCAGCGCGACGAAGACGCCTTTGACGCGCGGCAGCAACGCCAGCGTCATCCCGATGATGAATGGAAACAGCACCGCGAAATAGACCCATTCCGGCGCGTTGCTGCGCGCGGCGATGATGAGGAACGGCACGGTCAGATGGCCGACGATCAGGATGGTTGCCCAGGCCGGCCCGTCATCGGCCCGGATCTCGCCGAGGTTTTCGCCGCAATGCGCGCAACGATCCGACAGCTTGAGATAAGAGCGGAACAGCGCCCCCTGGCCGCAGACCGGACAGCGCCCCCGCAGGCCGCGCTTGATGGCGGTCCACAAATCCGGCCGGATTGGGGTCGTCTCAAGGTTCATGTGGTCAAACATAAGTGCGCTTCGTTAAAGAAGAAGGCCGAATGTCGGGCTTGCGGCAATCTGCCGCCCGGCCGCGCGCTCACTCCGCTTCGAGCGGCACCGTCTTCCAGCGTTTGGGGTTGGCTGAGTCTTGACGCGGCGGCAGGCCCGAGAGCGACATCCAGCGGCCGTTATCCCAAGAGACGACCGAGACCTCGACGCGCAGCTTGCCGGCTTGGGGCGGGCCGGCGATCCCGAGCGCCGGCCAGGGCAGTAGCGCCTCGGCGACGATGCGCGGCTGGTCGGCGCCGAAATAGAGCGCCTGCGCACCCGGGATCGCGGCGCAATCATTGTGCTTCACCGCGGCGACGCTGCCGGCGCACAGCTTCGGCGCCATCGGCGGATAGTCGCGGGTCGCGCCTTTGGGCGGGATGAAATAAAGCGTGAAGCGCTTCGGCCCCGCGCCGGCATCGACGTCGAGCTCGACGCGATAGGCCTCGCTCAGCGGATAGGCGGCGCCATAATCGAGCAGGTCGAGATCGTCGTAATCCTGGCCGATGGTGGCGAGCGCCAGCCCGTTCGCGCTCCAGGTGAGATAGGCCTCGCCGAAGGCGACACTGCCGGGCTCGGGCTTGAGCGGCGGCAGCAGCGAGGCGGGCTTCGGCCAATCGATCAGCGAGAGATGCTGCGGGTCGATCGTCGCATAGGGAACCGCGAAATCCTTGAGGCTCGGCCGCGCGATCGCGCCGGCCCGCGCGTGGAGCGCCGGCAATTGGCGATTTGCCGCACCGAGCGCGGTCACGAGCTTCTCATACGGCTGGTTGCGGATATCGACGAGCCCGAAATTATAATCCTCGCTGTCGGCGCGGCCGCCGACCGGGTAGTCGTAATACTGAAACCAATGCAGCCCGACGATTTCGGGAATGCCGGCGAACAGCTTCGCCGATGCCGCAGCGCCGGCGGCGCGCTCGGCCTGGGTTTCGACCGTCATCAGGTGGCCGTTGTTGCGGTTGCCGGTGCGGTTCTCGCGCGCGGCATAGAACCATTCCGAGATCAGCACCGGCTTGCCGCCGGTCAGGTGGCGCAGCCCGTCGAAGAAATACGGCGCCAGCCAGCCTTCCGGACTGTCGACGTTGTAGTTGACCGCGATCGCGTCGACATACGGCGCCTCGGCGCGGATCGCTTGCTGATCGTAATAGATCGGCAGCCGGTCGCCGAAGAACAGCGCGTTGGGATCGGCGGCTTTCAAGGCCGCGCGCGCGACCTTGTAATATTGCGCGGCGACCTCGCCGGTCCAGCGCTCGACCGCCAGCATGCCGCGGCCGCCCGCGCGTAGCTTGGTCGGCGTCTCGGTTCGCAGCAGCGCCGGCCACGAGCCGACGCCCGGCGGTGGCACGAAGTCGCGCGCGAAGCGCCGCCAATCGCCGTGATAATAGCTGCGCAGCATCGCGACCAGATGCTGCTTGGTGAAGCTGGTCGCGGGCTTGGCGGCGTAAAACAGGAACAGCGCGCCGTCCCACCAGCCGACCTCGTTATCCGCGAAATAGCCGATGCGATAGGGCGAATCGCGATAGGGCGCGGTCAGCGTCTTGGCCTCCGCGAACATGCGTGCCTTGGCCGCCGGGTCGAACGGGTCGAACCAGTGGAAGCGCGCCAGCCTGCCGAGCTCGAGATTGATGACCGCCGGCAGCTTCAACTGGCGCGGCGGCAGCGACCAGGCACCGGCGGAATTGAAGCCCCAGCGCGCCAGCCGCTCCTTGGTTTCGGCGACCCATTCGTCGAGCGAGCCGGCGCTGTTGCGCCAATCGTAATGCGGCCGGTCGAGATAGCTGGCGGTGATCCCGGCATCGAGCACGTTGACCCCGGTGGAGAAGAACGGATCGCCGCAGGGCGTGACGAGATTGCTGACCGCGCCGTGGCGGGCGATCGTCCAGCGCGTCGTCGGCGCGTGCGCGAGATCGCAGGCCGAGGCCGATAAGGTCGTGAAGAATGCGGCGAGGAGTACGGTCGCGGTCAGTAACCCCCTCACCCCAGCCCTCTCCCCGCTGGGGAGAGGAAGGGACCCGCGTGAGCGGGAGGGTGAGAGGGGCAAGCGCCTCGCCTCATGCCGCGGTGCCGCCGACGGTCAGCCCGTCCATGCGCAAGGTCGGCTGGCCGACGCCGACCGGCACGCCCTGACCGTCCTTGCCGCAGGTGCCGATGCCGCCGTCGAGGGCGAGATCGTTGCCGATCATCGAGATTTTGGTCAGCGCGTCCGGCCCATTGCCGATCAAGGTCGCGCCTTTGACGGCTTTGCCGACCTTGCCGTCCTCGATCAGATAGGCCTCGGCGGCCGAGA
>DATLUE010000289.1:0-4440 GCA_035533255.1 Allostellaceae bacterium
GGCGCGACGGCCATCGAATACGGCCTGATCGCGGCGCTGATCGCGGTTGCGATCATCTCGGCGGCCACCACCGTCGGCACCAATTTGAGCGCCACGTTCACGTCGGTCGCTACCAAGCTCTAATCGGCCGACCAGAGTTCGCATAAAAAGGCCGCCGTCCGCTTTACGGAAGCGGGCGGCGGCTGTCGCTTTTATGACCACGCGTAATCGCCGGCGTCCTTACCGCCGCAGCGTCGCGGCCGACTGGCCAAAAAGAATCTTCGCAACCTCGGGATCGGTGTTCTGGCGAGTCGACTGGTACGCCTTGCCGGCCGCGTAGGCGCGCTTCACCCCCGGCCGGTCGCGCATGGTGTCGAGCCAGCGCTTCACATTCGGGAATTCATCGATCTTCTGGCTCTGCCGCTCCCAGATCGCGGTCCAGGGATAGGAGGCCATGTCGGCGATCGAGAAATCGCCGGCGAGGTATTGGTTCGCGCCGAGCTGTTTGTCCATGACGGCATAGAGCCGGCTTACCTCGTTGACATAGCGATCGATCGCGTAAGGCAGCTTCTCGGGCGCGTAATGCGCGAAGTGATTGACCTGGCCCGCCATCGGCCCGAGCCCGCCAACCTGCCATTCGAGCCATTCCAGCGCCTTGCAGCGGCCGCGCATATCCTTGGGCAGGAATTTGCCGGTCTTCTCGGCGAGGTAGATAAGGATCGCGCCGGATTCGAACACACTGAGCGGCGCGCCCTTGTCGGCGGGCTCGGTGTCGACAATCGCCGGCATGCGATTGTTCGGCGAAATCTTGAGAAAGTCGGGCTTGAATTGCTCGCCCTGCTGGATGTTGACCGGCTTGATCGTATAGGGAATGCCCGCCTCTTCGCAGAAGACGGTGATCTTGTGCCCGTTGGGCGTCGGCCAATAATAAAGCTCGATCACGGTGGTGCCCTCCCGTTGCGCGGTGTCGCAAAACTATGCGCGCCGGCCGGAGGCGCAGCAAGACTGCCGCGCAATCGCGCAAGCAGATCAGCCATGACATCGCGTGGATCGAGGGCGCGCATCGCCTCGCCCATCAGCGCGACGCCGGACGCGCCCGCGGCGAGGCAGTCGGCGGCGTTGCGCGCATCGACCCCACCCAGCGCCAGCAGCGGCAAAGGCCACGGCCGTCGCAACCCGGCGAGCCCCAGCGCGGGGCCGTAGCCGGGCTTGCTGGCAGAGAGGAAGATCGGGCTGAGCGTCGCATAATCCGCGCCGGCATCGGCGGCGCGCGTAACCTCGTCGGCACTGTGCGCCGAGATGCCGATCAGCGCCTCGGCACCCAGCACCCGCCGCGCTTCGGCGACCGCGCCGCTGGCCGGCAGATGAATGCCTGCCGCCCCGGTCTCGGCCGCCGCCGCGAGATCGTCATGCACGGAAATAGCCGCATGAAAGCCTTGGCCCAACACCACCAGCCGCCGCAGCAGCGCGCGCCGCTCGGCTTGCGACAAATCCTTCTCGCGCAGGCTCAGCCAACGGCAGCCGCCGGCGAACAACGCGGCGGCGGTTTCTTCGAGCGGCAGATGCGCTTGGCGGCGATCGGTGATGACCAGAACCGCCGGAACCGGAAGCCTCACCCGCCGACCAAACCCAATTGCGGGCTCGACGGCTCGGCCTGCGTGCGTTTCGGGATGCGGCCGGCGAGCCGCGCGCCGCGCCCGGCCGCGACCGCAAGCCGCATCGCCTCGGCCATGCGCACCGGATCACGCGCCTTGGCGACCGCGGTGTTGAGCAGCACGCCGTCGCAGCCGAGCTCCATCGCCTGCGCCGCATCCGAGGCCGTGCCGATGCCGGCGTCGAGGATCACCGGCACGTTGCTGGTCGCGACGATGCGCTCGATCGCATAAGGATTGGCGATGCCGAGGCCGGTGCCGATCGGCGAGCCCAGCGGCATCACCGCCGCGGCGCCGAGATCGGCGAGCTTGCGGCAAGTCACGGGATCGTCGTTGCAATAGGGCAGCACGATGAAGCCGTCCTTCACCAGCTCGGCGGTCGCGATCAGCAATTGCTCGACATCGGGATAGAGCGTCTCGCGATCGCCGATCAGCTCGAGCTTCACCCAATGGGTCTCGAGCGCCTCGCGCCCGAGCTGCGCCGTCAGCACCGCGTCCTTCACGGTCGCGCAGCCGGCGGTGTTCGGCAGCAAGGTATAGCCGTCGAGCAGATCGACCAGGCTTTCGGCATAGGCTTCAAGGCTGATGCGCCGCAGCGCCACGGTGACCAGCGCCGGCGCCGCGGCCTGAAGCGCATCCAGCAGCACCTGCTGATTGGGATAGCCGCCGCTGCCCATCAAGAGCCGCGAGGCAAAGCTTCGCCCCGCGATCGTCAGCCCGTCGGCTTGGGTATGGGTGGTATCGGGCGCCATGCTCAGCCGCCGCCGAACGGCTTGACGATCTCGATCCGGTCGCCCGCGGCAAGCTGCGCCGTCGGCCATGCGCTCGCCGGTACCACCGCGCCATTCAGCGCGACCGCGACGCCTTTGGGCCGCGTGATGCCGCGCGCGGCCAGCAGCTCCGCCACGGTGACGGCGCTCACCGGCTCGTCCTTGCCGTTGACGCGAATGACCGCGTTCATGTCTGCTCCTTCGCCGCAACTTTGCGCGCGCCCTTGACGAAACGCGTGGGCGCGAACGGTCGGATCGCCTCGGCGACCTCGCCGTCGAGGATATAGCGCGCGACGGTATCGGCCGTCACCGGGGTCAAGAGGATGCCGTTGCGGTGATGGCCGGTGGCATAGACCAGGCCCGCGACCGCGCCTGGCCCCAAGAGCGGCGCATCGTCGCGCGAGCCGGGGCGGAAGCCGACCCACATCTCGTCGATCGGCAATTCCTCGACGCTCGGCAGCGCGCGCCACGCGCCTTCCAAGAGGCTGTAGATGCCACCGGCCGTGAGGTTGGTGTCGAAGCCGCGCTCCTCGCTGGTGGCGCCGACGATCAGCCGGCCGTCGGCGCGCGGCACCAGATAGACGCGCGGCGTCCACACCACATGGCGCAGCAGCGGCGCCGCCGGATCCATGCGCAGCGCCAGCATCTGGCCCTTGATCGGGCGCACCGCCGGCCGCGCAGCGGCTGGCAGGCCGGCGATCTCGCCCGACCACGCGCCGGCGGCGAGCACGACGACATCGGCAGCGATCCGCGTCTCGCCGACGACCACGCCGGTCGCGCGTCCGGCTTGGGTGTCGATCGATGTTACCGCCGTGTGCTCGCGGAGCCGGCCGCCGGCGGCGAGAAACGCCGCGCGCAACGCCCGCACCAGCTTGCGGTTCTCGACCTGATGATCGCCAACGCAGAATACGGCAGCGGCGAGATTGGGATGAAGATGGGCTTCCTTCTGGCGGGCCTGCGCGCCGCTCAGCCATTCCAGCGCGATGCCATGCGCGCGCTGAAAATCATAGGTGTAGCGAAGCTGCGCCGCATCGTCGCGATTGAGCGCGACCATGAGCGTGCCGTCGGAGCGCAGCTCGACGCTCTGCCCCGACGCCGCCTCGAGCTCGGCGGCGAAAGCCGGCCACGCCGCCTGGCTCGCGTAATTGAGGGCATGAAGGGCGATCTCGCCGGGCTCGGTCTCGACCCCCGCCGCCAGCATCCCGGCGGCAGCCCAGCTCGCGCCCTTCCCGGCCTCGCCGCGCTCGAAAATCTCGACCGCGCAGCCGGCTTGCGCCAGGCGCCAGCCGATGCTCAAGCCAATCACGCCGCCGCCGATGATCGCGGTTTTGGGCTTGTTCGGCGTCGCGCGTGAAGAGGTTTGGCTGTTCATGGGCTCCCTTCGCTGGCATGACCCAGACAGGTTCCGTGGGTATGATCTCAGCCGGCAAACGCCGGCACCCCAGCCTTCGTCGCTAAATTGAAGCGCCCCGCCGCTGCTCTGGCAAGCGGTTTGTTGCCACGGCCGGCTTGCACTCGGGCGGCCCGACGGTATCCTGGCGCGGCAAAAATGCGGAGGGGCAGGCGATGGCGATGACGGTCGCGCAGATATGCGCGCGACGCGGCGTGTGAGCCCGTTGCGTTGGCGACCGGCGCGGTCGCCCGCGCGCACCGCCATTCGCGGCCGCTGGTCGCGGCTCGAGCCGGTGCAGCCGCGCCATCACGCCGCCGCGCTCTATGCCGCAACGCACGGACCGGGGCACGACCCGCGGCTCTGGGATTTCATGTTCGTCGGGCCGTTTGCCGGCCAGGCCGATTTTGCGTCCTGGCTGGCCGCCTGCAAGCAGTCCGACGATCCGCTGTTCTTCGCGATCGTCGACCGCCACGGCAGCGCGCAAGGCCTCGCCAGCTTTACGCGCATCAATCCCGGCCACGGCGTCATCGAGATCGGCAATATCTTCTTTGCCGCGCCGCTGCAGCAAACCCGCGCCGCGACCGAGGCGATCTTTCTGCTGCTGCGCCAAGCCTTCGATCGGCTCGGCTATCGCCGCGTCGAGTGG
>DATLUE010000290.1:0-13415 GCA_035533255.1 Allostellaceae bacterium
TCCGCAGATCGGCCGGGTTGATCGGTCCGAACGAGCCGCTGCGCGAGCCTTCGGAGGCCGACGCGCGCGTGTTGATGAAGACCGCATCGGGCACCGCCGTGAAAGTACCGGTGCCGAACAAATTCTGGTCGATGCGGTCGCCGCTGGTATCGACCACGTTGCGCAGCAGCACCGGCGAATAATTGAGGTCGACCTTGGCGAGATTGGTGTCGCCCGCCACGCCGATGCTGGGATTGAGAAAGGTCTGCAGATCGGCCTGGCGATTGGCCTGCGCGAACTGGGCGTTGTCGGTGACCGTTTCCGAGACCTGGACCTGAGGCGTGATCAGCCAGGGGGACGGCGCATCCGCCGGTGGCGCCGGATGCTCGGTCTGCGACGGCACCGGCGGCTGCTCGCCGAACGGACCTTGCGAGGGCGGCGCCGAGGTTGGCGGCTGCGCAAGATCGTCCCGCAGCTTTTGCAGATCGGGAAAGGTGGGTAGTCCGGCGTCATTGGTCTGCGCGCGCGCCCCCGTTGCGGCGAGCGCCATCACGACCAAGAGCGGGAATACGGCCAGCGACCGTGGAAAGCGCATTCTGCACCAATTGCGGATGTCGGGCCGGCACCCGCGCCGATCAATAGTTGGAGTAGGAACCGAACTGATCCGTTGCCGAGGCGCGAACCTTGTTGAGCAGCAGGCTGATGTTCGGGCAGGCGCGAACCAGCGCGAGCGCGGCCTCGACTTCCTCTTGCTGCGTCTGGTCGGCCTCGACCACGAACACGACCTGGCCGACGAGCGTCGCCAAGGTGGCGGGATCGCTGCTGGCAAGACAGGACGGCGCGTCGAAAATGATGAAGCGGTCGGCGTAGCGCTGCGTCATCTCGTCGAACATCTCGCGCGTGCGGTTGCTCGACAGCAGCTCGGGGCCGCGATTGTCGGGATGGCCCGCCGGCATCACCGCCAGATTCGGCATGTTGGTCCGCAGCACGACGTCGGAAAAATCCACGTCGGCATTGGACAAGAGATCGGTCAGCCCGCGACCCGCGGGAATGCCCATCATCTCCTGCATCGCGTGATGACGGGTGTCGAGATCGATCAGCAGTACCTTGAGGTCCTGCTCGGACGCGATCGAGAGCGCGAGATTGATCGCGGCGAAGGTTTTGCCCTCGCCAGGCTTGGCGCTCGTCACCATGATCATGCGGTTCTTTTGCGCGTCGGGATCGGTGTCGATCTCGGTAATGAATTTGGCAACCACTTGACGCTTGACGAGGCGGAACTCCTCGGCGACGCGCGAGCGGCCGGCCGAGGGCAGCGCGATGCCGTGCTGGCGCAAGGCGTTGCGGTCGATGGTGACCTGGCGGCTATGGGCCACGGCTTCGGGCTGAGGAGCCGGGCGGCGCGACTGCCGCTGGGCCGGCGCCGCGGCTGCGGCCGGCTCTGCCGCGGCCGGCTGCGGCCGAGCGGCGCGGGCGGTGTGGATCGGCGCCGCGGTGCCGCCCCAATCGCCGTTCGCCGCGAGCGGCATTGCGGCCTGGGCGGTCTCGTTGCGGCGCTGCAAATGCGCGGCCGCGCGCTCGATCAGGCTGCGGGAAGCTGCGTCCATCATGGCCCTATTCCTCCGCCCAAAAGGGCGCGGTGGAAGTCAAAGGTGATTGCGATCAGGACGCCGTAGAGCATGAGCAGCGCCAGGGCAGTCGCGCCGAAGCCGGCGGTCTCGAGCGTCGACTGAGCGCGGCTGCGGAACAGCGCGACGTAGGACACGCCGCCGACGACCGGCAAGCCGAGGCTGCGCAGCCGCTGGAGCGTCGCGAACGAGCGATCGATCTGCGCCAGCATGATCGGGATCAGCAGGCCGCCGAGCACGCCGGCCATCAGCACGGCCGAGAACAGCACCGGACGATTCGGCGCGATCGGCACCATCGGCACTTGCGGCGCGTCGACAACGCGGAACTGAATCTGGTCGGCTTTGGTATCGGCGGCCTGCGACAGGTTGGTCGCTTCGCGCCGCGTCAGCAGCTCGTCGTAGTTCTTCTTGATGACGTTGTAATTGCGATCGATGTCCTGCGCCTGCGCCTCGATCTCGGGCGCGCTCACGGCGAGGACTTGAAGGCGTTTCACATCGGCCTCGGCCTCCGCCACGCGCTGCTGCAAGGAGGCGACCTGGCTTTGCTGCTCGACGAGCTGTACCTGGACTTGCTCGTAGACCGTGCTGGTGACCGACGTGCGGCCCCCGCCGGCGGCGCCGTGATCGGAGGACAGGCGGCGCTCGAGATCGGCGATTTGCGATTTCAGATTGACGACGTCGGGATAATCATCGGTGTAACGGGTGCGCAGATCGGCAAGCTTGCGTTGCGCGTCGGCGAGCTGCTGCGCCAACCCGCCCGACGCCTGTCCTGCGGAGAAGCTCGTGGCTTGCGGCAACTGGCCCAGCTCTTGCTTCAACGCGTCGCGCCGGGCGGTCGCGTCCTGAAGCTGGTTGCGCGCATCCGACAACCGCTGGCGCGCGTTCTGGAGCTCTTGGGTCGCGCCCGCGCCCGCGAGCACGTCCAGATGTTGCGAGCGGAAATCGGCGCGCCGCTGCTCGACGGCGCGAAGCTGCGCTTCATAGGCCGCGATCTGACCGCTGAGGAATTTCTGCGCATTGTCCATCTGCGAACGGGTCGTGCCGGTCGAATTCTCGGCGAAGATCGTCAACAGGCTTTGCACGACATTGCGCGCGGTGGTTGGGTTGGTGTCCTGATACGAGAGCGTGAACAGGTTCTTGGTTTGCGGCTTGATCGTGATCGCTTCCGGCAGCGCACGGATGAGCGCTTCCTTGTCGGCCGGCGTCCGCGCGCGCGAATCGAGATCCGCCATGTGGATCAGCTCTTCGAGATTCGGCCGGCTGAGCAAGGTGCGCTGCAGCACGTCGAGCTGCTGCGCCGGATCGACCTCGACCGCGAGGCCGCGCAGCAACGGTCCCAAGAGGCCGTCGGCATCGACGTAGACGCGCGCCGAGGATTCGTACTTGCTCGGCATCAACGCGATCGCGGTCCAGCCGACAATGCAAATGGCCCAGGTCGCGAAGGCCGTCATCCATTTGCGACGCCAGATGGCGTGGAGATACTGGAAGATCGTGGTCGAAAGGGATTCCATGATGGGACCAATACGTTGTCGTGTCAGGCCTCAGAAATAGCGCTGCGGAATGATCAGGATGTCGCCGGGCCGCATCGCGACGTTGTCGGCGATGTCGCCATCGCTCACCAAATCCGCGAGATGCACCTTCATCGAGACCGATTTGCCGTCGACGTTGCGCACGATGACCGCGCGATTGCCGGCGGCGAAACGCGTCAGACCGCCGACTTCGATCACGACGTCGAGCAGCGACATATTGCGGCGGTATGGAATGGCGCGCGGCTGCGCGGCCTCGCCGATCACGCGCACCTGCTGAGCGAAGGGCCCGACGAATTGCGAGACGATGACGGTGACGATCGGGTCTTTGACATAGACACGGAGTTTGTTCTCGATCTCGCGGGCGAGCGTCGTGGGCGTCTTGCCGATCGCGGTCACATCCTCGACCAAGGGGATCGAGATCTTGCCGTCGGGCCGCACCGGGATATGGGTCGAGAGATCGGGATTGCGCCAGACGAAGATGTTGAGATCGTCGCCGGGTCCGATCAGATAGCTGTCGCCGCTCTGACTGGCGGGTGGCGCCGTATCGAGAGCCGCCGCTTCCGGGGTGTCCTCCGCGTCGGGCCGCATCGCCACGGGATCGGACGCGGTCAAAGCGGCCGCCGCCGGCGCGGGATTCGCGACCGGGCGCAGTTCGGCCGCGGTCGCTTGCGCGGACATTTGCGCGGAGCCGCTATCCGACATCCAGGCGACCGGCGGAAAATTTGCGAGCCGGAAAGGCGATCCGCCGCTGCAGCCGGCGAGGAGCAGCAACGCAAAACCGGCGATGAGGCGTAAATCGGGACGAGGCAACGCAGTAACTCCCTCAAAACCGATATCTCAACCGTCCGAACCCATTCCGGACGAAGAGGCTCGTTGCGGAACACACCCCTTGGCACGCTTAACGACGCTTAGGGAGTTGTCCAAATTCGCGACAAAGCTATAGGGGGAAAAGGTTACTGAGAGGTTTCCCGCGCCGACGCGGCGGTGCGACCAATGTCCGGCGGTTCAATGAAATATCAATTCCGCAGCGCTAACCTCCCGTCCATGAGCAATGCGTTCGTCCCCGCGCCCGCGCGCAAGCCGGCGGCCAGCGACCGGCTGACGCCGTTGCTGCGCCGCCCGCTTGAGTTCGTCGAATGGGGCGATGCCGATTGGGATCTCGCGATCCGGCAAGCACGGCGCGGCGGTCTGCTGGCGCGGCTCGAGGCGCAATTGCGCCGCCACGACCTGCTGCACGAGGTGCCGCCGGCGCCCCGCGCCCATCTTGACGCGGCGCGCATCCTTGCGATGAAGCATCGCGCCGATGTCGCGCGCGAGCTCCGCGCCATCACGGCGGCGCTGGCGCCGCTCGGCGTGCCGGTCATCCTGCTGAAAGGCGCCGCCTACGCCGCCGTGGATCTACCCCCCGCCGACGGGAGGCTGTTCGGCGACATCGACGTCTTGCTGCCGCGCGATCGTCTGGCGGAGGCCGAGCGGCTCTTGATCCGCGCGGGGTGGAACGGGGCGAAGACCGACGCGTACGACCAGCGCTATTACCGCGACTGGATGCACGAGCTGCCGCCGCTGCAGCACGAGCGGCGCCAGACCGCGATCGACGTCCATCACACGATCGTGCCGCCGACCTCGCGCTTTGCGGTCGACGGCAAGCGGCTGCGCGATGCCGCGGTCGCCGTCGTCGGCGCCGCTGATCTCGCGGTGCTGGCGCCGGCCGACATGGTGCTGCACAGCGCGGTGCATCTCTTCACCGAAGGCGAGTTTGGCCGCGGCTTGCGCGATCTGTGCGATCTCGATCTGCTGTTGCGCCACTTCGCCGCGCGCGACCCGCATTTCTGGGACGGTCTCGCCGCGCGGGCCGTAAGCTTCGCGCTCGAGCGCGCGATGCATTACGCGTTGCGCTTTGCCGCTTGCCTTCTCGAGACGCCGGTGCCGGACCGGCTGCTGGCGATCGGCGCGCCCGCGCCCCTTGCCGAAGCCGTCATGGACCGCTTATTCGCGCGCGCGTTGCGGCCGCCGCATCCGAGCTGCGCTGATCGATTGACGGCGCCCGCGCTCTTTCTGCTGTACATTCGCGGGCATTACCTGCGGATGCCGCTCGGGCTGTTGATGCCGCATCTTTTCCGCAAGGCTTTCGTCGCGCGTTTCGAGCCTTCCTCCGCCTGAGAGCGCCGGTGTCCGAATTTTCCTACTCGACCCTGATGCCGCCGATGTGCCTGCTGCTCGCGACGCCGCTGGGCGCGCTGATCGCGCTCCGCTGGCGGGGGGCCGGCCTCGCGATCGTGTTCGTCTCGTCGCTGCTGCTCTACGGCTTCTGCACGCAATTCGTCGCCGACCGGCTGATCGTCGCGGTGGAGAGCGAGGTGCCGCTGGCCAGCGCGGCCGAACTGGCCGGAGCGCAAGCGATCGCCGTGCTGAGCGGCGATGTCTATCACGGCAAGCTGGGCGGTGTTCCCGACGATGTCGGCCTATTGACGCTCGACCGGCTGCGACTGGCGGCGACGCTCTATCGCGCGCATCCCTTGCCAATCCTCGTGACTGGCGCGATCGCCGGCAGCAATGCCGAGACCGCCGCGGTTCTGATGGCGCGCACGCTCGACCGGGATTACGGCATCAAGACCGATTGGATCGAGAACCAGGCCGACAACACGTTCGAAAACGGCGCCGATTCGGCGGCGATCTTCAAGGCCAACCACATTTCCCGGGTGATCGTGGTGACCCAGGCCTGGCATATGGCGCGCGCGCTATGGTCGTTCCGGCATGCCGGCCTGGTCGCGATCCCCGCGCCCGCCGAGCGCAGCTATCTCGGGTCGGGGATCGACTGGCACGATTTCGAGCCGGATTACGATTCGTTCTCGCGCAGCTTCTTCGCGCTGCACGAAATGTTGGGGCTGGTCTATTACCGCTATCGCTACGGGCCGATAAAAGCGGCCGATTAACGCTTCACTCATCGCTGGCTCATTAGACTTCCTGCGTGTTTTTCAGCGGCATCGCCGCCTTTTCATGCAGGAATCTCATGGCGCATTACCTCGTTACCGGCGGCTGCGGCTTTATTGGCTCGCATCTCTGCGACGCGTTGCTGGAGCAGGGGAACGAGGTCCGGATTCTCGACAATCTTTCGAGCGGCCATCGCGAGAACGCGCCGCCGCGCGCCGAGCTGATGATCGGCGACGTGGCCGACCGGGTCGCGGTGCGCGATGCGATCCGCGAGGTCGACGGCGTGTTCCACCTGGCCGCGGTCGCTTCGGTCGAGCGCAGCAACGACGATTGGGTCGGTACCCACGTCACCAATCTGACCGGCTGCATTACCGTGTTCGATGCCGCGCGCAACCTGCGCGGCGACGGCCCGGTGCCGGTGGTCTATGCCTCGTCGGCGGCGGTTTACGGCCTCAATGAGCGCGTGCCGGTGGTCGAGGACGATGTGGCGCAGCCGATGACGGCCTATGGCGCCGACAAGCTCGGCTGCGAGCTGCATGCGCGCATCGCCTCCTCGATCCACGGCGTGCCGACGGTCGGCTTGCGGTTCTTCAATGTCTACGGCCCGCGCCAGGACCCGAGCTCGCCCTATTCCGGCGTCATCTCGATTTTCTGCGAGCGGCTGATGTCGGGTAGCCCGCTCACCATCTATGGCGACGGCGAGCAGGTGCGCGACTTCATCCATGTTTCCGATGTCGTCCGCCTGACCATGAAAGCGATGACGACCCCGATGGCCGGCGGCGAGGTGTTCAATGTCTGCACCGGCCAGGGCATTTCGGTGCGGCAGCTCGGCGAGATCATCGCCAAGCTCTGCCAGATTTCGCCCGACCTCATCTATCGCGATCCGCGGCCGGGCGACGTGCGGATGTCGGTCGGCGATTCGAGCCGCGCCTTCCGGCAGTTCGGCGTGCGCGCCCGGATGCCGCTGGCCGAGGGCTTGAACGACACGCTGGCCGCGGCGCGCGAGCGCCAAGTGCTGCAGCGCCGCTACGCGTAAAGCCGCCGCTCGCGCCGGCGGTTTGCGGGACTCGGAAGACCTCGCTGGCAAGCCGGCCCCGCGCCGCCGCGCGCTCGATCGGACCCGCGCTTCCGGATCTCAGATGACGGCGAGCAGCAGTTTTGCGGCGCCGATGATCACGGCCCAGCTCGCCGCGCAGGCCGCGATCACGGCGAAGCCCCAATATCGGCTGGGTGCATCTGCGACCGAGACCGCTGGCGCGGCGGAGATTTGATAGGAACGGCGTTTGGCTTGCATGACGGACTCGGCAAAGGCGCCAACGAAGACTCGCCGGTTTTCCTTAAAATTCGACGAAAATGCCGGCGGCTGTGTGCAGGAAACGAAAGCGGCCGGCCCCAGAAGGGCCGGCCGGCCGCAAGGCATATTGCTTTAGACCGGGATCAGAACACGAAGCCGGCTTCCAGCAGAGCGCGGAACTGGCCCTTCTTATTGCCGGTGGCGCCGAAGGCCGAACCCGGCGTGCCCGTCGTAATGCTGCTCGCCGCGATGTAGGACAGCTCGGGACGGGCAAAGAAGATATTGTACTGGTAGGTCGGCGTGACGGTGATTTCCCACGCATTGCTGCCCGGGCCATAGCCGACCAAGTTGGGGCTGTTCGCGTTGCCGTGGCTCGAAATGTATTCGACGCGCGCCGGGAGGCTGAAACCGCCGAGGCTCAACCCGCCGACCATTGTCGACGGATCGAAGGTGTAGGTCGCGAGCAACGCGATACCCATCGTTGAGCCGCCGCTGACCACACCGGCCGCCGGAAGCCCCGGCGTATGGGTGTACTGGATGTACGGGTTGAACATCCACGGGCCCTGCGTGTGGGTATAGGACAGGTCAACCTGTTGCGTGTTGTCCACCGCGCTGACAGTGCCCGAGCCGTTGAGCGGGGCATCGACCGTCTTGGTGTTGCCCCCGCCAGCGAGGATCAGCGTATCGGCGCTGGTCACGGTCCACTGCGCCAAGCCGGTCAAGTAGGTGTACCGCTTGCTGTAGTAGCCGTCGTTCAATGACAGCGAGAAGGACAGCGGCCCGACGGCGTAGTTCGCCTGGATACCGCGGTTGATCAGGTTCTCCTGGTTCCACAAGAGACCGCGCTGAATGTTCAAGTTTTCGTAGGTGAACGGCAGCTCTTCACCGATCAAGGTCGGCAGCTTACCGACCTCGAACGACAGGGCGGAGTTGGGCACGAGCTTCGCGTAGGCCAGCGGCAACGGGCCGAACATCGCGGTGTTGGTGTGCGACGTATCGACATAACCTTGGCCGACAACTGGGAAGGAATAGGCGCCGGCCTGGAGGTAGTACTGGACCAAACCGTCGATCTTTTGAATCTCGACCGAGCCATTGGTCAGATCGGCACCCGTCGAGTGGCCGGCGGGCGTGCCGGCCGAGGGCACTGTGTTGTTCTGCGCGAAGCCCATGCCGGTGAGGGCGCCGCCGATATAGGTCTTGCCCAGTATCGGGCCGAGATCGATGCTGTAGGGATTCGGATTAGCGGTGATCGGCCCGGCCATCGCCGGCGTCGCCATCGGAGCGGGAGCGGCAGCGGGCGCCGGAGCGGGCGTCTGCGCCTGGGCCGGCGAAACGGATGACAGGCCGGCCATCAGCGCGATCACGGCAGCACCCGTAAGAAAACGATGATTCATGTTTTTATCCCCATCTGGTGAGTTCACAAAACCCGAAATCGTCAAAACCCTGCCCTCGAAGCCTTTTTTCTGTGCAGACTGCCTAGTAATTCGACATCGCACGCAGAAATTCCGGCCGATGCCACCCTTCCGTTACTGAAAGTGCAAATCCCTTGCCAGAAAATCTGGCGAAGTGGGGCTTGCGATGTGGATGAGCACTGTTTCTCTGCATTCCCATTGTTTGAAATTTTTATGTCTCGCACCGCAATAAATCAATTGATGCAGGTGCACACTTTGCCGAATTCCGCAGAGTGATGCGGAAAAGCCACAATTCCTTGGTTGTGGCAAACGATCGTCCGCGCCGCAGCCTGGCTATCCCGCCGGCAGCGCCTCGCTTAGAATGTCGGGCGACGCGGGCCGTGGCGGATGGCAACGGCCCCGGAAGACGTATTTCCCCAAGGAGAGCGGACCCCGTGAAAAAGCTATTCATCGGACTGGCGGCGGTGATCGTTCTCGTCATCGCCGCGGCGATCGCGGTCCCGTATTTCATCCCGCTGGACACCTACAAGGCGCGCATCATCGCCCTGGTGAAAGCCGAGACCGGCCGCGACTTGCGAATCGCCGGACCGGTGCGTTTCTCGCTGCTGCCGAGCATCGCCCTCGAAGCGAGCGACGTCTCGCTGGCGAATCCGCCCGGCGCCGCCGCGCCGAACATGGTCCAGCTCAAGACGCTGGACGTCGAGCTGAGGCTGCTGCCGCTGCTGCACGGCGCGGTCGAGATCGCCGAATTCAAGCTGGTGGACCCGGCGATCGCCCTCGAGATCGACAAGCAGGGCAAGCCCAACTGGGTATTCGCCCCGACGACCGCCAAGCCCGCCGCGACCCGCAATGCGCCGGCAACACCTGCCCCGGCCGCGAGCGGCCAGACCGGCAATAGCCAGACCGCCAATGGCACGAGCAGCAATTTCTCGGCGATCAGCCTCGGCGACGTCAGCATCGTCGACGGCCAGGCGAGCTATCTCGACCAGCGGACCGGCGCGAAGCGGCTGCTGAGCAACATCAACATGACCTTGGTGCTGCCCAGTCTCGATCGGCCCTTCGCCGCCAAAGGCTCGGCGGTTTGGAATGGCGAGAAGGCCAGCTTGACCCTCCAGATCGACAAGCCGCGCACGCTGGAAAACGGCGGCGCGAGCCCAGTCGCGATCACCCTTGCCGCGACGCCGATCAATTTCGCCTTTAAAGGCAATGCTGCCGGCGCGACCCTGGCCAAGCTGACCGGCGGCATCGATCTCTCGATCCCCTCGGTACGCGGCCTTGCCAAATGGCTGGGCGTGCCGTTCGACGCGCCGGGGACCGGCTTCGCCCAGATGACGCTGTCGGGCCAGCTTGACAAGACCGGCCCCAAAATCGCCTTCACCAAGGCGGTCATCGCCCTCGACGCGATCAAGGCAACCGGAGCCCTGGCGGTCGATTCGAGCGGTGCCAAGCCGACACTGTCGGGTCGGCTCGATGTCGACAAGCTTGACGTCAACCCGTATCTCACCCCGGTCGCCCAAGGATCGGGCGCCAGGGCGGCCAGCACCGCACCCGCCGTCGCCGCCGCTGGCGCCCCGGCGGCACCCCCTGTAATCGCGGCCAAATCCTCGGGCTGGAGCGATGCGCCGATCGATCTCTCGCCGCTGAAGCTCGCCAATGCCGATTTCGAGCTCAGCGCCAATTCGATCGCTTATCGCAAGATCCAGATCGGCCGCAGTGTGCTGACCCTGCACCTGAAGGACGGCAAGTTCGACGCCGATCTCAGCCAGATGGCGCTTTATCAAGGCAAGGGCCAAGGCAAGATCACGGCCGATGGCAGCGGCGCGATGCCGGCGATCGCCGCGAATTTCAATCTCTCGGGCATCGCGATCCAGCCCCTGGCGCGCGATGCCGCCAATTTCGATCATCTGGTCGGTACCGGCAATTTCACGATCGACGTCGCCGGCCACGGCAAGAGCCAGCGCGCGATCATCGGCTCGCTCGCCGGCAAGGGGAGTCTCGACCTCGCCAACGGCAAGATCGAAGGTGTCAACCTGATCTCGGTCATGAAGAATACCGCCTCGGCGCTCACCGGCGGCCAGAGCCGCGGCGACGAGACCGATTTCGGCGCCCTCACCGGCACCTATACGATCGCCCAGGGCATCCTGAAGAACGACGACCTGAAGCTGACCTCGCCCGAGATTCCGATGACCGGCGCCGGCACGGTCGATCTGCCCTCGCGGCAGGTCAATTATCGCGTGACGCCGAGCGTCGCGGGCGTGCTCGCCGTGCCGGTCGATATCACCGGCCCGTGGGACAATCTCAGCTACCGGCCGGATTTGGCGGCGCTGGCAAAGGGCTTGGCCCAGGACCCCGGCAAGCTGCTCAACAGCCTCAAGAACGGACGCGCTGGCGCCGGCTCCGGCGCAAGCGGCCTGTTGAAGGGCCTGCTCGGCCGCTAAGCGCGCCGGCCCCGATGTCTCGATCGCCGCGATGAGCGAGATCAGTCCGGCGGCGGCGGCCGACACGACCGTGACCGAAGCCTTGGCGCATCGCGATGCCGGGCGCTGGCCGCAGGCGATCGAGCAATTCCGCCGCGCGCTCGAGCGCCATCCGAACGATGCGCGGCTGCTCTTCGAGCTTGGCGAATGCTATCGCCACAGCGGCGACCGCGGCCGCGCCATCCAGGCGTTCGAGCGCGCGATCACGCTCGATGCCGATATCTTTCCGGCCTATCGTAGCGCGGTCGATGCCGCGCTGGCCCAGGCCGCGACGCTCGGCGCGTCGAGCACGGCCGCCGGCGATCTGAAAAAATTCGCCGCGAAGTATCTCGTCGCGCTCGGCCAGCGGCAACAGCAGCAGCGTGCCGCGGGCGCCGAGGAGAGCTTCCGCGCGGCCGCCGCGCTGGATCCCAAAAGCGCCGCCGCCTATGCCGGGCTCGGCGAGCTGCTCGAAGCCGGCGGCCATTACGGCGAGGCCGAAAAGGCTTTGCGGCGCGCCATCGCGCTCGACCCCAAGCTTGGCGCGGCTCATATCGTGCTGGGCAACGCCCTCCAGTCGCTCGGCCGCTTCAAGGAGATGGAAGCCGCCTACCGCCATGCGCTCGCGATCGATCCGATGCAGCGCGCGGTGCGCGAGAGCTTGCTGTCGGTGCCGCTGATGCACCTGCTCTATGACGCCGAGACGACGCCGGCGCAGATCTGCGCGCGCCACCGCGAATGGGGCGATTGGGCCGTGGCGGAGGCGCGAGCCGCCGCGCCGACCGCGCCGCCTTTCGCCAATTCGCGCGATCCGGAGCGGCGCTTGCGCGTCGCCTTTCTCTCGCCGGATTTGCGCTATCACGCGGTCAGCTTCTTTTTCGAGCCGCTGCTCGCCCATCACGATCCCGCGGTGGTCGAGGTCTATTGCTATGCCGAGGTCGAGAAGCCCGATTTCGTCACCGTCGCGTTGCAGAAGGTCGGCGGCATCTGGCGCAACACGCACGGCAACGACGACCCCGCGGTGCGCGCGCAACTCCGCGCCGACCGGATCGACATTGCCATCGATCTCGCCGGCCACACCGGCCACAGCCGCCTCAACGCGTTTGCGATCAAGCCCGCGCCGGTCACCGCGACCTGGCTCGGCTACGCCGCGACCACCGGATTGCCGACGATCGACTGGCGCATTACCGACGCGCGCGCCGACCCGCCGGGGCAGGAGCAATTCCACAGCGAAAAGCTGCTGCGGCTAGCGGAGACCTTTCTGTGCTACCACTTCTACGGCGCGGTAATGCCCGAGGTGATGCCGCTGCCGGCGGCTGCGCGCGGCGCGATCACCTTCGGCTCGTTCAATAATCCGCTGAAGCTGTCGCCGCCGGCAATCGCCGCCTGGGCCCGCATTCTCGATCAAGTGCCGGGGTCGCGGCTGGTGCTGAAATCGCTCTCGTTCGTCGAGCCGACGCGCAAGCGCCATTTCCTCGAGCGCTTCGCCGCGCAGGGCATTTCCGCCGAGCGGCTGGTGCTGCGCGATCCGCAGCCCGACCTGACGGATCATCTCAAATCCTACGCCGAGATCGACATCGCGCTCGATCCGTTCCCCTATAACGGCACGACCACGACCTGCGAGGCGATGTCGATGGGCGTGCCGATGGTGACCCTGGTCGGCGACCGTCATGCGAGCCGCGTCGGCTTCGATCTGCTGAGCCAGGTCGGACTGGCGGAATTTGCGGCGCCCGATCGCGACGCCTATGTCGCGGCCGCCGTGACGCTGGCACGCGACCTGCCGCGGCTGGTGCAGTTGCGGAGCGAGCTGCGCGAACGGATGCGCCGATCGTCGCTATGCGATGCGCCGCGCTTTGCGCGCGCCTTCGAAGCCGGCTTGCGCGAGATGTGGCGGCGTTGGTGCGGGAGCGCGTAGCGTTTCCCGGCGGTTTCCCTGGCGCGACAAGCATGCAATAGTGCCGCAATGGAGCGGACGTTCTCGGAAACCCTGTTATCGCTTGCGCAAAAAGGCGTGCGCTTCGCGACCGTCTTCGACCTCGGTTGCGCGGACGGGCATTTCTTCGTCGAGCATTTCCTGCAGGGGCTTTTCCAGGAAGCCGTCCCGGTCAATATCGATGCCAACGCGATCTACGAAAACTCGCTGAAGCAGATTCAAGCGACCTTCGGCGGCCATTATCGCATCGCGGCCG
>DATLUE010000291.1:0-11569 GCA_035533255.1 Allostellaceae bacterium
TTGGCCGACACCGCCGAGGCGCTGATGCTCAAGGATTGCGACGAGGCGATGGCGATCACCACAGCCGGCGTGCCGCCGACGATCGAGCAGAAAGCGCGCTGGCGCCGCGACGGCGCCTATGCCGCCTCGCTCTGCACCGAGGCGGTCAGCCTGCTATTCGCGGCGACCGGCGGCGGCGGCGTCTATCTCGACCAGCCGATCCAGCGCGCCTTCCGCGACGCCCATGCGGCGAATGCGCATTACGCGCTGAGCTGGGACGTCAACGGCACGCAATGGGGCCGCATCGCGCTGGGCTTACCTGCTGAGGCAGTCGTGCTTTAAGAAAAGAAGATTGAACCGCCAAGACACAAAGACGCCAAGAAAATAAAACTTCGCGTCTTGGCGCCTTGGCGGTTTTATTCTTTCAGTGCAGCCCGTCGTCGACAGCGACGTTCTCGGGGGCGAGCTTGAGGCCTGACGCATCGGCTTGCTGTAGGATCAGGGTCGCGAAATCGTCGCTGACATGGCCGCGCGCAATGAGGCTCTGCACCAATTCGCGCGTCAGCGCCGTGAGCGGCAGCGACGCGCCGCTGCGCTCGGCGGCATCGAGGCCGAGATCGAGGTCTTTCTTCAAGAGCACCGGCGTGAAGGTCGGCGTGAAATCGAGATTGACCAGCGACGGCGATTTGTAGCGCGAGAACACCGAACCCATCACGCTCTGATTGATGAAATCGAGAAAGGCATGGCGCGGCACGCCGCCTTTTTCCGCCAGCACCGTGACTTCGACCAACGACTGGATCACCACGCCGAGAAAGACGTTATGGCAGATCTTGACCAGCCGCGCGCGCTCGCCCTCGCCAACATAGCTGGCGCCCTGGCCGAGCGCGGCGAGATAAGGCTGGGCCGCGTCATAGGCCGCGCGCGGACCCGAGACGACGAAGCTGAGCTTGCCGGCCTTCACCACCTTGGCATTGCCGCTGACGGGTGCCGCCAGCATCGCGACGCCGCGCGTGGCCGCCGCCGCCCGTACCTCGGCCGAGGCCTCCTCCGATACGGTCGAGCTGTCGATCAGGATTTTCGGCTGCCGGCCCGCGATCGACAATAAGCCCTCGGCGCCGAGCACGACTTCTTTCAGATCATGCGACGCCGCGACCGTGATAAAGACGATGTCGCAGCCCGCAAGCGCCGCCGGAGTCTCGGCGATGCCGCAGCCGCTTTTGCTCAGCGGCTCGGCCTTGGCGCGGGTGCGGTTCCACACCGCAACCTCGGCACCCGCCTTGGCGAGCCGCTCGGCCATCGCATAGCCCATGCGACCGCCGGCGCCGATCCAGCCGATCTTGTGCTGCTTGAGGTCGGATGGCATGGTCGTATCTCCCTCCCGCTGATGAGACGAAAGCTCTAGCCGCATGGCAGAAACGCTGCAACCCCTTTACCCGCCGGAATTGCCGCCCGCGCTGCGGCCGATCATGGAAGCGCCCTATCCGCGCTTTTCCGACGCCGAGATGCAGCGCCGGCGCGCGATGCTCGCCGAGCTGATGGCGGCCGCCGATGTCGAGCATGTGCTGCTTTATGGCATCAACCGCATGGGCAACGCGGTGCCCTATTTCGCGCATTGGCCGACGACCGCCGAGGCGGGCTGCGTCGTCTCGCCGGGCATGCGCGACAAGATTTTCGTGCAATATCACAATCACGTCGCGCTGGCGAAGAAGCTCGCGATCGACGCCGAGGTCGAATGGGGCGGCGATTTCGGCATTGGCGCGGCGCTCGCGGAGCTGGAAAAACGCGGCGCCAAGCGCGATCGAGTCGGCTTCATCGGCCCGCTGTCCTATCGCCTGCACGCGCAATTGGCCGAGCGCTTCGGGCGCATTGCTGATTTGGGTGCAGGCTACATGCAGCGCCGGCTCGTCAAATCGGCCGAAGAGATCGATTGGTACCGCATCGGCGCGCTGCTGTCGGATCGCGGCCTCGCGGCGCTCGCCGCGGCGATCCGTCCCGGCGTCGCCGAGCGCGAGCTGGGCGCGGCGATCGAGGCGTCGTATGTGCCTTATGGGGGCACCAACGTCATTCATTTCATCGGCGCCACATCGATGGCCGATCCCGATTGCTGCGTGCCGCGGCAATTCCCGTCGACGCGGCGGCTCGCCCAAGGCGATGTCGTCTTCGCCGAGATCAGCGCCGCCTTCTGGGATTATTCCGGCCAAGTGCTGCGCAGCTTCACCGTCGATGCCGAGCCGACGCCGCTTTACCGCGACCTGCACCAGACCGCGGACGCCGCGTTCGACGCCATCGCCGCGGTGCTGCGCGAAGGCGCGACGCCGGCTGATGTGGTCGCTGCATCGGCGGCGATCGAGCAAGCCGGCTTCACCACCGACGACGACGTGATGCACGGCTATGGCGGCGGCTATCTGCCGCCGATCATCGGCTCGACCAGCCGCCCCGCCGGCAAGCTGCCCGCGCTGACCTTCAAAGCCGGCATGATGGTGGTGATCCAGCCCAACGTCGTCACCAAGGATGGCAAGGCCGGCGTGCAGACCGGCGAATGCGTCTTGATCACCAAGACCGGCATCGAGCGACTGCACAACGCGCCGCGTGGGTTTTTAAGAGCGGGATGAAAACCGTTTTCGCGGTCGCCGGTAAGCAGTAGAATACCGCCATGGACCGGGCCACCATCATCGCGCAACTCAAGCGACACGAGGCGGAACTTCGCAGCCGCGGCGTGAGGCGCATCGCGCTTTTTGGCTCGACGGCGCGCGGCCAAGCGGGCCCGGATAGCGATATCGACCTGATGGTCGATCTCGATTCGAGCGTCCCGGTCGGAGTATTCGAGTACGTCAGCCTAGTCCAGTATCTCGAAGATCTGTTCCCGAATCATGTCGACGTTGCGAATCACGATCGGATGAAGCCGCTAGTCCGGCCTGCTGCCGAGCGCGACGCCATCTATGCTTTCTGATCGTTCGCGGCAGGCGCTGCTTGACATTTGCGACAACATCAAGCTCGCGCGCGCATTCACCGCCGGCTTCACTGCCGAGCGTTTTGCGCAAGATCATCGGACGTTTTATGCGGTAACACGTTGTCTCGAAATCATTTCGGAGGCAAGCCGCCGGCTTGACGACGATCTTCGGGTTCGTCATTCCCAATTGCCGTGGCGCGCCATTATGGCCGCCGGAAATTTTTACCGGCACGATTACGACAACATCGCCGAGAGCTTCGTGTGGCGAACCGCGACCGAAAGCCTCGACGTACTTTTGGCGATGGCGGAAGCCGAACTTGCGGGTGAATGAGCAAGATTGCTATTCAGAGGACGTCATGCTGCACATTAAGCTGCCAAATGGATCATCTTGTAATCCGGCAGAAATAGACCGCTTCGTAATCGAGAAGCATTTCATGAGTAAAAAATATTATGTGGCTCTGATTCAGAAGAGTAGCCACAAAATCGACATTCAAACCAATTTGACACTGACGGAGGCTGAAAGTCTAAAACGGGACTATGTGGCTAAACTGGAAGAGCACCGCGCGGACATCCCACCTTATGATGAAGGGAAAGAAGCGGGACTGGTTGAAGGCAAAAAACGAGGCCACAAGGACGGATACGAGAAAGGATACAGTGCAGGATCGCAGGCTGCCTACGATCAAGGGCGACAAGAAGGCCACCAAGCTGGTTACAATGCCGGTCACGCACAAGGACTTGAGCAAGGTCGGACGCAAGCGGAAATGGATGCCGAGCGGAGAGGAGCAGACAGAGTTCTGGAATATCTTGCCCAAAGGCGCCACGAAATGCTCGACGAAATGAAATATCAAGAGCACCTTGTTGAAAGTCGGCGGCAATCTTTGCGGGACATGATCACTTTGGTTGAGAGCGTGATTGAAATATTTAGGCCGAAGCCGGAGAGTCTGTAAGATCGGGTTCAATACCGGTTCGCAATCGGCAGCTCCTCGGCCGGATAGAGCGTGATCACCTTGGCGCCGTTCGGCGTGCACACCACCTCCTCCTCGATACGCGCGGCGGAATAGCCGTCCGAGGCCGGGCAGTAGGTCTCGAGCGCGAACACCATGCCGGCCTTGATCTCCATCGGCTCCGCAAAGGAATTGAGCCGCGAGATGATCGGCCGCTCGTGCAGGCCGAGCCCGAGCCCGTGGCCGAACAACAGGCCGAACGCCTCCATCTCGCTGGTGAAGCCGATCTCCTCGGCCTTGGGCCAGCACGCGGCGATCTTGTCGGTCGAGACGCCGGGCTTCACCAGCGCGATCGCCTTGTCGATCCATTCGCGCGCCTTCTTATACGCATCCCTTTGCGAATCGGTGGCGCGGCCGACATTGAAGGTGCGGTAATAGCAGGTGCGATAGCCGCAATAGGATTGGATGATGTCGAAGAACGCCTGGTCGCCGGGCCGGATCAGCCGGTCGGTGAAATTATGCGGATGCGGATTGCAGCGCTCGCCCGAGATCGCGTTGATCGCCTCGACATCGTCGGAGCCCAATTCGTAGAGCCGCTTGTTGGCGAGCGCCACGATCTCGTTCTCGCGAATGCCGGGCTTCAGATTCTCGGCAATCGTCTGATAGCAGCCATCGACCAGCCCGGCCGACATGTTGAGCAGCGATATCTCATCGGCGCTTTTCATCTCGCGCGCGTCGAGCATGATCTGTTGTCCGTCGCGAACCTTGAGCCCGACCTCTTGCAGCTCGAACAACATCGCCGGCTCGACCACGTCGACGCCGACCGGCTGATCGGCGACGCCATGTTCTTGCAGTATCGATTTGATCTCTTCGGCGGCCGAGCGCATCAGCCCGATCTTCGGATGGATGGCGCCGCGCAGGCCGAGCATGCCGGCATGGCAATTATGCTGCGGCAGCCAGGGCGCAAACAACCGATGGTGCTTGGCCGCCGAGCCGAAATCCCAGAGATGCGGCTCGGCGTCGCCCGCCAGCAGCGCGTAGCGCGTGAACTTATCGCGCGCCCAATTGCCGATCACGGTCGAGGTGATATAGCGGATGTTGTACTGATCGAACACCAAGAGCGAGCCGAGACCCGATTGCGCCAGCGCCTGCCGCGTGCGGCCGAGGCGATAGCGATGCAAGCGGCGGAAATCGATGCGCTCTTCGAAATCGACGGCGCTCGGCCCCAACGCCATGATCGGCCGCGTCCAATCGTGGCGCGGGTCGATATCGCTCGCTTGAATGATTTTGGGCTCGGGCGGTTTCTTGGTTGCCATCGCGCTTCTCCTTTGACCGGCGGGACGTTGCACGGCGTGACGGAACCTGTCAACTTGGCGCCGATCGGGGTCCGCGCTCGAGGCGCGGCTTTGCGGGGGAAATGCGATGGGCTTTGCGAGACATTTGCGGCGAATCGCCTGGGGCGCGGGTGCGCTCGCGCTGGCACTCGCGCCGGTCGCGGCCAAGGCCGACCCGGTTCCATCGGGCGGCATGGGCAAGCATGTGAAAGTGATCGGGTTCTCCGGCCGGGGCGGCCACTTTGGCGGCTTCAAGATCGCGATCAAGCACACCGCCAACGATAAATGGTATCTCTATTCCGGGCAGTCCTTCGATCAAGGCTGGAGCATTGTCGACGTCACCGATCCGACCAAGCCGCGCTATGTCAAGTTCATCCCGCTGAAGACCGACGACAAGGGCATCGTCACCCAGCAAGTGACACTGCACGGCAATCTGATGATCACCTCGCTCGGCAGCTTCTCGCCGGAAAAGAATCCGCTGCCGGCGGTGCTGCTGTGGGACATCAGCGATCCGGAGAATCCAAAACAGGTCGGCTCGTGGCAAGGCGGCGAGCGCGGCGCGCATCGCAACTCATATCCGGGCGGCAAATACGCCTTTCTCTCGACCAGCTACCCAGGCTTCAAAGCCAACATCCTCGTGATCCTCGATGTCAGCGACCCGGCGCATCCGAAAGAGATCGGGAAATGGTGGCAGCCGGGGCAAAAGGACGGCGAGCCGAAAGCCGAATATCCGGAAGGCCTGCACGGCCCGGCGAATCTCAGCCCCGACGGCAAGATGCTCAGCATCGGCTACACGCCGGACGTGGTCAATCTCGACGTCAGCGATCCAACCCGACCCAAGCTGATCGGCCGGCTCCATATGACGGTGCCCTTCGCCAATGTCGGCATTCAATCGATGCACACGGTGCTCCCGCTGTGGGATCGCAAGCTGCTTTACGTCAGCTCGGAAGCGCAGAAGCCCGAATGCAAGGATGACGGCATGGACTTCGCCGCGATGGTCGACAACAGCGACCCCGCAAAGCCGCGCCTCATTTCGATCTTCCCGACCCCGCGCCCGCCGAAAGGCCTGCCCTATACCGATTTTTGCGACAAGGGCGGCCGTTTCGGACCGCACAACACCAGCCAGGAAATCCACAACCCGGCGATTCAGCACCCGGGCAACATCATGGAGGTCGCCTGGTTCAACGCGGGCTTGCGCGTCTTTGACATCAGCGATCCGCGGCTGCCGACCGAAATCGGCTATTTCATCCCGCCCGAGCGGCCCAACCTGCCAGGCGGCCAAAGCGGCCCCCACGCCTCGCCGATCAATTGGAGCGAGGAGATCGCTGTCGATGCGCGCGGCAACATCTTCATGAACGACGACAAATGGGGCCTCTGGATCATGCGCTATACCGGCAAGCAGCCGGCGCGCGCGCCCGCGAAACCCGCGGGGAAATAAGCGCTCTTTAGAGCGTGATCCGATCCGATAGAATCGGATCAGGCTCTAAATTTCTTGATTTTGTCGCATTGTCTGCGGCGAACCGCGGCACACTTCGCCGGGCAATGCTCTAGGTCTGACCTTCGTCGCGGCGGTACCACGGCAGGTAGCGCCGCGTCGCCGCGTTGATCAGTACGTCGCAGCCGACGCCGAATCCCGCGAGCAGCAGCACCGCGACAAACGCCTCGTTCTGGTGATAGGTGCGCGAGTTGAACAGGATGAAATAGCCGAGCCCCGGAATCGCCAGGAAGAATTCCGCGACCACCGCGCCGATCAATGCCCGTCCGGCCGCGAGCCGAAGACCGGCAAGAAGATACGGCATCGAGGCCGGCACGACGACCTCGATCAACGCGCGCCAGCGCGATGCGCGGAACGAGCCGGCGACTTCGAGATACTCGACCGGCACTGATTGCGCGCCCTCGGCGGCGTTGATGATGACCGCGAAGATCGCCGCGAAGATGATGGTCGCGAACCGCGCGCCGCTGGTATAGCCGAACCACAGCGACATCAGCGGCAGCGCGACGATCATCGGCATCGCATTGAAGCTGCTGACCCAGAGGCGCAGGCTGCGATCCGCGACCTTGCTGCGGCCGATCCAGAGGCCGAGCGCGGTGCCGAGGATCAAGGCCGCCACCAGCCCTTCGGCGGTCGCCGCCAGCGTGATCCAGGCGGCCTTGAGGAAAGACCAACTCGACAGCACCCGCGGGATCGCCGCTAGGATGCCGCTGGGTCGCGCGACGAAATCGGGCGCGGCAAGCCGGACGACGATCTCCCAAACGGCCAGGATCACGGCACCGGCGATGAGACGCGACGCGGCTGGATTCGCGGCGCCGCGCGCCACCCGCGTGAAGGACGGGAGAGCGGCGACGGCCATCGCGCTAGTTCCGCCAGCGCGCGAAATGGGTTTCGAGCATCGTGCCGATCCGCATCAAACCGACGCCCAGGAGGCCGATCAGGAGGATCGCAGCAAAGACCCCCGCCGTGTCGAAGCTCTGCGACGCGGTCATGATCAGCGCGCCGAGCCCGGTCGCGCTCAGGAAGAATTCCGCGGCGATCATGCCGACCAGGGCGCGGCCGATTGCCTGGCGCACGCCGGTCATGGTGAACGGCAAGGTGTAAGGCACCATGACTTCGCGCCACAACGCCCATTCGCTCGAGCGATAGGAGCGCGCCACCTCGATCAGCTCGGGCTTGATGCTGCGCGCACCTTCGACCGTATTGTAGAGAATCGGGAACACGGCAAAGAGAAAGACCACCAGCACCTTGGGCGCGAAGCCGAAACCCATCATCGAGAGAATGAACGGGATCAGCGCGACCATCGGCGTCGCATAGAGAATCATGATGTAGACGTCGAGCGCTTCGCGCAGCATGCGCACCCGCGCCAAAAGCAAGCCGAGCGGCATGCCGACGATCACCGCCGCAACGAAACCGGTCGTAAAGAGCGCGAGCGAGCTTTCGACTTGCGGGATCAGCTTGCCCGATTCGGTGAGCTGCACCAGGCGTACCAAGGTTTCCGACAGCGGCGCCATGAAGGCTTCGCTGGTATTGCGCCCGGCGATCTCCCAGACCGCCAGCCCGCCGAAGAGGCTGAGCAGGAACGGGCCGTGACGGGAAAGCGCCGGGCGTAGCCTCATTGTATTGCTGCTCTGCGACGTATTACTGCTTCGCGACCAAGGCGTTCGCGTCGCGCCAGATCGTCGGATCGACCAGCCGCTGATAGGTCGGCGCCGCAGCCGCGTTCTTGATGGCGCCGGACTTCACCTGCCCGGCGATGAACGCTTCCAGTCGCTTCTGGTCCATGCCGTCGTCGTTGCCGCGCCAGAGCCCATAGCCGAGATAGGCCTTGAGCGCGCTTACCGCCAACTGATGGCTGCGGCCGGTGACCTGCGCGTCGGTTGCAACCTGGTTCGCGTTCTTCGGGTCCTCCATATAGCGGGTCGCCGCAATGAGGCCGGCAACCATACGCACGAAGCCGTCGCGCTTCTTGGCGACCTCGTCGCGGCGCGCGACGATCATGATGTTCTGCGCGTTGGTGTTTGCCTCGAGCAGGGTCTTGATGACGGTCACTTTCTTGCCGTGACTTTCGATTTCGGGCACGTCGTCGAGATGCAAGATGCCGTATTGAATCTGGCCCGCGATCATCGCCTGAGAGGTGTTGGAGCCGAGTGCCACCTGCTGCACGTCAGCCATCGATAAGTGGCAGCCGCCGCCGAGGATTAGCTTCAGCGCGATCGAGCGTGCGCCGCCGGGCGTGTCGACCCCGACCTGTTGGCCCTTCACATCGCCGCAGGTCGCCTTTGCCGAATTGGTGGTATCGAGCTGGAAATCGGGCTTCGGAAAGCCATAGATGCCGACGAGATCGACATTGGCGTTCGCGATCTGGCTGACGAGCAGCGGCGTCGCCGACATCGCGGCGTCGAGATCGCCGGCGACGACGGCGCGGGCGGCCGCGGTGCCGTTATCGAACTGGCGCAGCTCGACATCGGCCCCGTATTTCTTGAAGAAGCCCTGGTCCTTCGCGACGAAAACGACAATCGAGATGAAGATCGGCGGAATGCCCGGCGGCGCCAAGACGATCTTCGGCGCAGCGGCGACCGCCGGCGGCGCGCCGGGTCCGATCAACGCGGCAAGCAGAATGACGGCGGCGGCGATAGCTCTGCGGTACATAGGCGTTCTCCCTCATGTGTCTCTTATAGTTTTTGCGGCTCGATCTCGATTTCGGCGCGGCGGGCCTCGCTCATGAGATTGCCCCAGACCAACTCGCGCAATTCGGAATAGCGCGGCAGGCTGAGCGTCTCGCGACTGCGCGGCCGCGGCAGGTCGATCGCGATATCCTGATCGACGCGGCTCGGCCGGCCCTTCAAAACCACCACGCGATCGCCCATCAGCACCGCTTCCTCGATCGAGTGGGTGACGAACAGCATGGTCGTCGGCTGCTTTTCCCAGATGCGCAGCAGCGCGAATTGCAGGATCTCGCGGGTCTGCGCGTCGACCGCGGCGAACGGCTCGTCCATCAGGAGGACGTTCGGCTCGATCGCCAGCGCGCGGGCCAGGCCGCAGCGCTGCTGCATGCCGCCGGAAATCTGATAGGGATAGGCGCGCTCGAAGCCGGTGAGGCCGACGAGGCCGATGAAGGCCGGTACGCGCTGTGCGATCTCGGCGCCGCCCGCGCCCGCCATGCGCAACCCATACGCGACGTTGTCATAGACCGTCTTCCAGGGAAACAGGCCGAAATGCTGGAACACCATCGCGACGCCGGCCGGCGGCTCGACGACGCGACGGCCGTCGATCGTGATCTCGCCATCGCATGGCAGGAGACCGTCGATGCAGCGCAGCAGCGTAGTTTTGCCGCAGCCCGAGGCGCCGACCAGCGCGACAATCTCGCGCGCGCGAAGCTCGAGATCGACGCCCGAGAAGACCGTGAGCTCGCCATAGCGCTTGGTCAGGCCGCGCGCGCGGATATGGCCGGGATCGGGCGCCACCGGCGGCGCAACGGTGCGGGCGGTTTCGCTCATCGGGCGGTCGAGGGCTCTTTCCCGCGCAAGCTGGGCGCGCGCTTTGCCCAATAATCGGCGCTGTCTTTGGTTTGGGCTTGCGCGGCGGCGGTCTCGAAGCCGGGCGCCATCGACGCCGCGGTGCCTGCCAAAATCTGATGATGATCGATGTTCAGGGTCCGCAGCCAGCGCTGCTGGCCCATCGTGATGGCGACGAAATAACCGAGCTCGACGATCTGCGCCTCGCTGAAATGGCGCTTGAGCCGCTGCCACAGAGCGTCGTCGGCATCGAGGTCCCAGGTGATCGCTTCGGTATAGGCGAGCGCCGCCTTCTGCCGCTCGTCGTAATGCGAGGATTTCTCGAAATTGAGCAGATCCAGGTAATCGGCCTCGGCAAGACCTTGCTGGGCCGATTTGACCGAGCGCTGATTGCCGCAATACTCGCATTTGACCGAGCGCGAGACATAGACGCGACACAGCTCCTTGATCGAATGGTCCATGACGCCGTTGCGGAACACGGCTTCCCAGGTCTCGGCGAACGACCAGAAAGCCGCAGGCACATGGGCTCGAATCGCCTGGCTTTCGGGCCGCGGCGTGCCTTCGCGACGGCAGCGATCGAACTCCGCCAGCATGCGTTCGTCGGTGATCGTCGCCGGATCGACGTAGCTGATCCGCTGCTCGGCCATAGCGCCTCCCTGCCGCCCGCTTTCGGGCAGCGCGCATTGTGCTGCGCCTGCGGCAGCGAGGCAACGCCAATCCTGACGATTTACGCCTCGCCGTCGCTACCCGAGCGCAAATAAAAACGCCCGGACCGCGCGGTCCGGGCGTTTTCCACAGCGATGATTACGGCGATCAGCGATCGAGGAACCCGGCCAAGCGCCGGTCGGGGCCGCGCTGGCTGAGCTTCTTCAGCGCTTTCGCCTCGATCTGGCGGATGCGCTCGCGCGTGACCTGATATTTCTTGCCGACCTCTTCGAGCGTGTGCTCGGCCGCCTGGCCGACGCCGAAACGCAGGCGCAGCACGTCGGCCTCGCGCGGCGTCAGCCGGGCCAGCGCCTCTTCGGTCGCCTCGCGCAGCTCAGCCGCGGCCGCGGCTTCGAGCGGCACCACCGCCTGCTGGTCCTCGAGGAAATCGCCGATCGTGGCGTCGCCATCCTCGCCCACCGGCTGATCCATGCTGACCGGATCGCGCACCAGCTCGAGCACGGTGCGCAATTTCGGCACCGGCGTGCCGAGCCGCTCGGCCAGCTCGGGCTCGGTCGGCTCGCGCCGCAGCTCGCCGGCAAGACGCCGCTGCGCCCGCAGCACGCGCCGCACTTCGTCGGCCAAATGCGCCGGAATGCGGATCAAGTGACCCTGATCGACCAGCGCGCGCGAGCACGCCTGCCGGA
>DATLUE010000292.1:0-8454 GCA_035533255.1 Allostellaceae bacterium
CGCTCGCGATGTTCATCCTCGGCCGCCGGCTGCGGCGGGTCGGGAGCGTCGTCTCAGCCGAGCCGGTGATCGCCCTGCATTAGCGGAAACGCGGGAAGAGCGGCGCGGCGTTGTTGTCGATCGCGCGCAGCTCTTCCGCGGTGAAGGCGCCGCTGGCGAGAAGGCCGTTGACGCATTCGTCGGACCTGCGCCACGGGTAGTCCGTGCCATAGCAGATCTGCGCCAGCGGAATGAGGTGCTTCAGCGCCACCAGCGGCGCGCCGTGCAGCACTTGCGCCGTGTCGTAGAAGAACTTCTTCGCTTCGGCGACGAAGCCTTGCGGCATCAGCGCGGTATAGCGCGCCTCTTTACCCATGCGGATGAAGCGCTCGACCAGGAACGGCATGGTGCCGCCGCCATGCGACCAGATGATCTTGATGTCGGGGCAGCGCGCGAAGGTGCCGCCGAACAGCATGTTGACCAGCGCGCGCGTGGTATCGGTGCCGTATTCGATCGACGAATCGCGAATGACGATCTCTTTGAGGATGCCGCAGGTGCAGGTCGGCCCGTGCGGGTGCGTGTAAACCACCGCTTTGCGGCGATTGAGCTCGTCGAACACCGGCGCGAAAATCTTGTCGCCGAGCCAATGATCGTCGTAGCTCGTGATCATGTGGACGCCGTCGGCGTTCAGCGTATCGAAAGCGTATTCGATCTCCTTGAGCGCGCCCTCGACATCGGGCAGCGGCAGGCTGGCGAACATGCCGAAGCGGCCGGGATAGTCGCGCACCAACCGCGCCATGTACTCGTTGTTCTCGCGCGAGAAGGCGCGACGCGCCTCGCCCTTCACCTGCTCGGGCAAGGTTGCCGAATTAATCGCCAGGGTGACGCCGGCCTTGTCCATGTCGGCGAGCGCGTCCTTCTCGTTCATGATCGACGCGAGATGGGCGGTCAGCACGCCCCATTCGCGCAGTTGCGGAATGTATTTCGGCGAGACCAGATGATGATGGACGTCGATACGCGCCATTAGAGCGACCTTTCGAAACGCGGCAAAAGCGGCAAGATGTTGCGATGCTCGATCCCGGCCATCTCCGCGGCGCTGAGCGCCCCGGAATCCTGGAGCTCGCGCCAGCAAGCGGCGGAGTCGCTCCAAGGATAATCCGAGCCGAACACCGTGTGTTCGAGGCCGACGACCTGGCGCAGCGCCGTCAGCAGCACGGCGTGCGAGGCTTGCGCGGTGTCGTAATAGAATTTCTTGAGCTCGGCGACGATGCCCTGCGGAAAATGCTTGATATTGGCCGGGATCGCCGCGGTCTTGAGAAAGCGGTAGATCAGGAACGGCATGGTGCCGCCGGCATGCGACCAGATGATTTTGAGATCGGGGCAGCGCTGTGCCGTGCCGGTGAGCACCATATTGGCGATCGCACGGGTGGTGTCGGTGCCGAATTCGATCATCGCGTCCGGCATGACGATCTCTTTCAGCGGCCGCGTGCAGCAATAGGGCGAATGCGGATGGGTGTAGATCAGCGCCTTGCGGCGGTTGAGCTCGTCGAACACCGGCGCGAACGCCTGGTCGCCGAGCCAATGATCGATATAACTGGTCATGAGATAGACGCCGTCGGCCTTCAGCACGTCGAGCGCGTATGCGAGCTCTTTCAGCGTCGCATCGACATGCGGCATCGGCAGCGCCGCGAACATGCCGAAACGACCGCGATGATCGGCGACGAGCTGCGCGAGATAGTCGTTGTTATCGCGCGCATAGGCGATGCCGAGCGCCGCATTCTCGAGTGTCGCGCGCGGCGGCGCCGGGGTCGAATTGACGGCGACGGTAATCCCGCCCCGGTCCATGTCCTCGAGCGCGCGGGCGGCGGTCATGGCCGCGGCCTCGTGCCGGGTGACGATGCCGACCTCCTCCAGCGTCGCCAGCGAGCGCGGCGAGGCCATGTGGTGATGCGTATCGAAGCGCGGCATTTACCCCTCGTCACGACAGCGCAGCGTTTCCGCACGCAGCTTTACCGAACCGTAGCACGGGCCATTCGCGACCGCCCCGTCCGCCTGGGCTGACCACAAAAAAAGCCGCGCACAAAAAGGCGCGGCTTGGAAGTTTCCTTGGGATCGCTAGCAGGGAGGCTTGCGCTAGCGTCAGGATCCCAGAATCGCGGTTTATGGTTAATAAAAGGTTAACGAGGCGCCGCAAAGGAGCGCTGGCTTCTCGTATTTTGATCACCCTGAAATAGGGTCCGCGATTCTGCCCGAACCGGATAGAATCGCACGAGCGCCGGAATGGGTGGCGCTCAAGAACCCCCGCTTTCGGTAGTGTCTCAGTTTGATGTTGCACTGGTATCCTGCGTCCTTCGACTGCTCGTGCGCTCGCGCTCAGGACGAGGTCGATCAAGGATGGCATGAACAAATTTACCTCGTCCCGAGCGAAGTCGAGGGACGCACGATGCAACCCAGCATCCAAACTGAGACACTACCCCGCTTTCCGCTATAATCGCTCATCGAGGGGGGACGGCATGGGGAGCTTCAGTCTGATCGAGGAGTTGCTGCTCCTCACGCTCGAGGATCGCGGCGGCGAATTCGACCGGGTGCCGGAAGCCTTCCTGGTTTCCGGGGTCGCCGGCGGCGCGCTGATCGATCTCTCGCTGCGCGGCAAGCTCGATTCCGACCTGAGCGCGGTTTGGGTCGTCGACAGCACGCCGACCGGCGATGCGATCCTCGACCGGGTGCTGGCGGAGGTCGCCGCCGAGCCGCGCCGGCTGGACGCGCGGGCGTGGATCATGCGCCTGGCGCCGCGCGCACTGGCGATGCGCGCCGCAGTGATCAAAGGCCTCTGCGGCCGCGGCGTCTTGCGCCGCGACGGACCGCGCTATCTTTGGGCCGAGAGCGCGGACCACCACGCGTCCCTCGCGGGGCGCGAAACCAAGCGCCGGATTCTCCACCTTCTCTTCAGCAACGACATTCCCGCGCCCGAGGACGTGCCGCTGATCGCGATGGCGGACGCGTGCTTCGTCTTCGAGCGTATCCTCGCGCCGGGCGAATTGAGAAAAGTCGCGACGCGCATTCAGCAACTCTGCCGGATGGATCTGATCGGCGCGCAGATCGCGCGCGCGGCGCAGCAGATCAACCTCGAATTCCGCGCCGCGGAGCGGAAGACGGTGATCGCCGGCCTCGCCGGCAATGTGCTCGAATGGTACGATTTCGGCGTCTACGGCTATTTCGCCGCCGCGATCGGCACACAGTTCTTCCCAACCCGCGACCCGGCGACGTCGTTGCTGGCCTCGTTCGCGGTCTTCGCCATCGGCTTCCTGTCGCGACCGCTGGGCGGCATGGTGTTCGGGGCGATCGGCGATCGGCTGGGACGGCGGGCGGCGGTGATGGGCTCGGTCGTGACGATGGCGATTCCCACCTGCCTCATGGCGGCATTGCCGACCTATGCGCAGATCGGGATCGTCGCGCCGCTATTGCTGATCGTGTTGCGGCTTGCCCAAGGCCTGGCGGTCGGCGGCGAATATACGACCTCGATGGTCCTCCTGGTCGAGCAGGCGCAGCCCAGCCGCCGCGGCCGCGTCGGCAGCTTCGCGCCATTCGGCGCTTTCGGCGGGCTGCTGCTCGGCTCGACGATCGGCTGGGCGATTACCGACGCGCTGACGCAAGCGCAATCGGCCCTCTGGGGCTGGCGCATCGCGTTCCTGACCGGGCTGGTCATCGGCCTCGTCGTGTTCATCGTCCGCCGCCGCCTGCCGCACGACACCGCAATCGCCGGACCGCGCCCCGACCTGTCGCCGCTCGTCGATGTGTGGCGCACGCAGAAGCGGGCGATGCTGGAAGTCGTCGGCTTCAACCTCGCCACGGCCGTCGGCTTTTATCTGTGCTTCGTCTACATCACCACCTGGCTTCACCAGGTGACCGCGCTCGCGCAATCGACGGCGCTGCTGATCAACAGCCTCGGCCTGGTCGAGTTGATGGTGCTGACGCCGCTGCTCGGAATTGTGTCCGACCGCATCGGGCGCAAGCCGATTCTCTATCTCGGCGCGGCGGGGCTGGCGCTGCTGTCGGTGCCGCTGCTGTGGCTGATCGCGCATGGCACGCTGCTCGCGATCATGACCGGACAGCTCGGCTTCGCGTTTTTCATCAGTTGCTTCGGCGGCGCCGGCCCGGCCTTCTCGGTCGAGGCGTTCCCGAAGCATGTCCGCTGCTCGGGATTGTCGATCGGCTACAATCTGGCGATGTCGATTTTCGGCGGCACCGTGCCGATGATCGCGGTCTATCTCATCGCCGCGACCGGCCATATTCTAGCGCCCGCCTGGTATCTCGCCGCGGTCGCGGTCATCGCCGGCTGGATGGCCGCCGTCATTCGCGGGCAGGACGACGCCGCAGCCTGAGCGAGCGCAACGGCCTCGGGCGATATTACGCGGCCGCGGCCCTCATGAAGAACGGCGGGCTCAGGCGGCGCCCGTATGGTGACGCAAGCCATACAGCATGGTGACGTTGATGCGCCGGTTGCGATAGCCCTCTTGGAAGGCGAAGCGGTCGGTCTCGTGGAACAGGTCGGAGTCGAAGACCACCGCGCGGTTGCAGCGATAAGGCACGGTGGTCGGGCGGGCATTGTTGGCGGCGAGCAAGGCGCGGATGTCGCGCGCATCGTTGTTCTGGTATTTCTCGAACGACCAATCGAGCGGCGCCGGCACATCCCAGATGACGAGGCCGCCGCTTTCCGGATCGAGATTGGCGTCGTCCGCCGCGATCCAGAAATTGACGTTCACCGCCGCCACGTCGGCGTGGATGTTAATTCCGCGCTGCTCGCGGTCGTATTTGAAGCCCCATAATTGCGTGAGCGGGTGCCGCTGGATAACGCCGGGCAGCTTGGCGGCGAGCTCTCCGACGATTTGGGCGAGCAGCGGACAGGCGAAGCCATCGCCCAGGAACGCGCCCAAATAGCCGTTCGGATAAGGCACCCGCCACACGGTCGAGCCCCAGCAGAAGCGACGTAGCTCCGCGAGCGCCGGCGGCGTGAGGAATTCGTCGATCACGACGATCTGCGGTCGGCTTTCCGCCCAGCGCGCTTCGATCGCGGCGACATCGAGGGCCGGATTGACGGCCGCAGGCGCGACCCGCGCGCCGCCCTCGAGATGGAACAGCGCCTCGAACAGCGCCGGAAAGCGCTCGGGGGTGGCAGCGGCCGCTGCCTGGATTTGTCGAAAGCGTGGCTCGTCCGGATGCGCGGCGAGGAGGTAATCGAGCTGATCGAGATCGTGGCGAATTTTGCCCGCCGCCGCACTCGCGACGCGCCGCTCGCCCGCATCGGACTTGGCGACGCGCAGCGCGGCATAGCGGCGATACGCCGCGAACGCCGCGTCGAGCCGGCCCTGTACCCTGAGGACCACGCCGAGATTGTGATGGGCGACCGCGAATCCCGGCTCGATGGCGATGGCGCGCTCGAAACATGCGACCGCCTCGTCGAGCTTGTCCTGGGCCTGGAGCACCAAGCCGAGATTGCTCAAGGCCTGTACCAGATTCGGCGCCAGGGCAAGCGCGAGCCGATACTGCGCGCTTGCCGCGTCGAGCTTGCCCTGGGCGCGCAGGGCGAGACCCAAACTATTGTGATAGGCGGCGACGCCGCTGCGCAGCGCGATCGCCCGCTCGATCGGTGCCACCGCGATGTCGGATCGGCCGGCCTGATGCGCCACCACCCCGAGGAGATGGAAACTGTCGGCATGGCGCGGGTCGAGCGCGAGGATTTCGCGGCAGAGGCGCTCGGCCTGGTCCAAATCGCCGGCCTTCTGGCAGCGCAACGCCTCGCGGAAGCGGCGCGGGACAGCGTCATTGGCCTCGCCCGCTTTAGCGCCCGGCTGCTTCCTCGCCAGGCGGCGTTGATGACGGTTTGCTGGTTCCATCTTCGGCGCTCGCTCGCCATCCTCGCCGCTAGGCAGCCGAGGCGCAATGGCGCGAAATCGGCAATGGCCTCACGGCTGCTCCGGCGCTTTCGCGCTGCGGGCGTTGCGGCGCAGCGCCACGATCAGCCCTTGCCGGGGCTTGCCCTCGTAATGATCGAAAATTTCCTGGCTGAGCGATTCCACCGAAAACCGATGCGCGACCGCCGAGCGAATGACGTAATTGCGGCCGTGGACGTAGCAGCCGGTCTGCGCGTAGCCGCGTTCCATCGATCCGACCGCGACGGCATTTTCATCGTCTTGATTGTCGAACACCGTGAATATGAATGAGCCCTGGTCGCGCAGGGTTTCTGCCGCGGCCTCGAAGACCGGGTCGAGATTTCCGAAATGCACCAGGACGGCGCTGGACGTCACCACGTCATAGGTCTCGGGCCGCGCGGCCATGAAGCGCACCAGATCGTCCTGGTAGAGCTCGTGATAGAAGTTCGTTTCGCGCGCCCGCTCGATCAGGCCGGGCGACAGATCGACCCCGACCAGCCGCCCGACTTTAGACCCGATCAGCGCGCCGACGACGCCCGATCCACAGCCCGCATCGAGCACCTGGAGGGTTTCCGGCGTCACCGCCAGGCGCTCGAATGTCGTCTGGACGAGGCGCGCCCAAAGATTATCGCGGGAGGCCCCCGGCCCGCGATCCCACCACCCCGCGCGCAAGACATACAATTCGGTCAGAAGCTCGCTCGAGGCTCGCTCCGGGGGCGTGCCGAAGCCGAGCGCCGCCAGGCACATCCTGGCGCCGCGGGGATCGTCCGGCGCGCCGCGCAGATAGGCTTCGAACTGCTCGCGCGCCGCCTCGTTAAGGCCGCACCGGGCCAGGAGCACGCCCAGCATGAAATGAGGAAACCGGGGCTGGTCGCCGAGACGAGCCGCAGCCGCGCTTTCGGCGATCGCCTCCTCCCGCCGCCCGGCTTCGATGAGTGCCAAGCCGAGATCGACCCGCACCTTCGGATTGTCGGGCATGAGGCGAACCGCCTCCTGATACTGCGTCAGCGCCTCGCCGATCTTTCCTTGCTGCTGGAGGACGTTGCCAAGACTGTTATAGGCCAGGGCGTGGTCCGGCCTCGCCCGAAGAGCCATCCGATAGCGCGCGATCGCCTCGTCCGACCGCCCCAATTCGGCGAGCGCGTGACCGAGATGGATATTGGCGTCCGCGAGCTGCGGCTGGCGCAGGAGCACCTGTTCGAACTGCACCATCGCGCCGTCGAACTCGCCTCTGTTAGCCAGGACAATACCCAGATTCATCAGCGCGGCGATGTTGTCCGGTTGCAGGACGAGGGTCCGTCGATATTGCTCGACCGCCTCGCCGAGGCTTCCGCCCTCGCGCAGCGCATTAGCGAGATTGAGATGCGCCGGAGCATAATCGGGCGCAAGGGCAACCGCTTGCCGATAGGCGGCAATCGCTTCGTCGCCGCGCCCGAGCGCAGCGAGCGTGTTGCCGAGGCTGTTGTGAAATTCAGGAGCCCCGCCGTCGGCGGCGATCGCCTTGCCGATCAGCTCCAGAGCGAGATCATTGCGGCCGTCATGCGCCGCGATCACGCCGAGAAGATGAAGCGACGGAGCATGACGCTCATCGAGCGAGACCGCGGATTGGCACAGCTTCCCCGCCTCCCGCGCGCGGCCCCCGCGAAAATGGCCGAGGGCGAGCGCAAACAGCCGGTCGGTTTCTGCACCTGTATCCACGAGCGTTCGGGAGTTTACAGCGCATTGGACGCGGCTGTCGACCAAAGTCGCAGCCGCGTCCTCGCGTCGGTTTGGCGCTCGCTCAACCCCGCGCCAAAAGGGCTCGTACCGACCTTACTTCGCGGGCGCCCAGACGCTCATGCAGCCGCAGCCGCCGGCATCGGTGTTCTCGGGCACGAAGACCTTGCCCGTCACATCGCTCGCCGAGATCGAGTGGGTCCGGCCCATGCCGCCGGTCATATCGATCTTCTGCACCAGCTTGTTGGTGTCCGCGTCGATCACGAACACCGCCTGCATGCCAGCCGAACCGCTGTAATACTGATGGTTCTTCGAGCTGTAGGCGATTTCGTCCGCACCGCCGGCACCCGGGATCGTCGCGACGGTTTTGCCGGTCTTCCAGTTGATGATGACGAACTGCGCCGGAAGTTTTTTGCCGTTAACCGAGCAGCCCAGCATGACATTGTCGCCGGGCCCGCCGATGATGCCGTTGGGATGACAGCCCTGAATGGGGATCATCTTCACGAGCTTGCCTTGCGGGGTGAAGACCGCGACCGCGTTCTTCGCCGGGTCCTTATCGAGCTCGGGGACCGAGAAATAGAAATTGCCGTCGGCCCGATTCCACCACGGCTGCTCCAGCCCGTCGGTCGCATTCTTGATCGCATAGGTGGCGATCAGCTTGTGGCTGGTGGTCGAGATGAAGGACGCGAACGGCGTATCGTCGTCGCCATTGCCGCCGGCAACGACGTGATCCCTCGGATCGTAGGCATTCTCGTCGGAACGGGCCTTGCCCCCGGTCGAGATCGTCGCGACGATTTTCATCGTCTTGAGGTCGATCTCTTTCATGGTG
>DATLUE010000293.1:0-2579 GCA_035533255.1 Allostellaceae bacterium
CCCCTATGGAGCGGTCTAAGCCAGAAACCTCATGTCCACTTCACATCGCGCGCGGCGGACGCGCCCCTTCCAGATCGGAACCGCAAATCGAAGGCGCACAACCGAACGTATCTTCCGAACGTATCTTCGCCAGTCTCCAAAAGAACCTAACCTGCGGCCCGCGAAACCATCCCTGCCACGCCGATAGCGATGAAAGCCCCCGATCCAGACGAAGGACTAACGCGATATGCCGACCTGCGAAATATGGCCTTGCGATACCCGGTCTTGCGATATCCGGTCGTGCGATGTTTTCGCTTCGTGGACACAGCTTCGGCAGGATTGCCGCGCCGGCACAAGCCCCACGATTGCTGGAGCCTCGTGATGCAGCAACACCATGCCGCGCCGATCGTCGGGCAACGTCAGCAGCTTCCTGAAACCGCGCGCGTGGCCGGCTTGCTCGTTCCAAATCGGAAGCCGAACAAGAACATAGCCCGAAGGTATCAGATTTATCGACCCGTAAACGAGCACGATCTTGCGGTCAAGGTAGAAGATCCATGGTTCGAGGGCCTCGTCGAACCGATAGGCGAACAGCGGCTGATTTGCGCCGACTACGCCGTCGATCTGACGCGCCGCGCTGCGCAGCCAATCCTGCCGCGTGACATAGGCGGGTTGTTTGCCGTAAAGACTCAGGAAGGGCCACTCCAGCGTCTGCGTCGCCGACAATCCGCCGCCGCAGTCGCGGATTTCTCGCCATGGAATGAAAAGTAAATTACCCACCATCATTGCGACGCATACCGTCGCGAGCGCTACGACCACGCCTCCTCCCCATCGAGGCAGCGCGATTCGCCACGTCCACCAGGCCAGTAGTATCGCCGACGGCAGCGAGAGCGGCAGCAGGTAGGCCTTGCGCTTGTACGCCGCAAGCTCGAAGAAGACCACCGTGACGATCCAGAACAGCGCGAATAGGCGGACGCAGTCGAGCTCGGTGGCGGCGGGAGCATTATCGTGCCGATTCGAATCGGCGCCACGCGTTCGCGGCACGGCGATGGCCGTAATGACGGCTACCGGGATGAGCAGGCTTATGGGTCCCGCGTTCAACAGCAGCGGCTGCGCGTAATACCAAAACGGCATCCTGCCCAAACTTCCGAAGAAGCGCCCAAAGTTCTCACTGCCGACCTGCCGGCTCAAAAAGCTGTAACGCTCGCCAGCCAGACATATGGCATACCAGCTCGAAGCGAGGGCTGCGCCGAAAATGACCGGCAGCGGACGCATCAGCCGCCGCAGTTCCATCCAGCGTTTTTCGAGGACAAGGAACAGGCCGATCGCCAGGCCCGGCAACATCGCGCCCACCGGCCCCTTGGCCAGCACGCCCATGCCCATCGAAGCGGCAAACAGAAAATGAAGCACGGTGATGCGCCGAAGCGGGCGCTCGGCCTCCAGCGCGGCGAGCCACCAGAGGAAGCTGAAGAGGGACAGCGCTTCGAAGAACGCGAGCGTCATGTCGACGCGGCCGACGCGGCCCTGGCTGATGTACTCGTAGGAGGCGGCGAGTATCAGGCCGGACAATGCGGCGGGCGTCGGGCCGAAACGGCTCAGCGCAAAACCGATCATGAGCGCGGCGCCAGCGGTGGCATAGAGAGCGGCGGGCAGGCGCAGGTTGAACGTGTTCACCTTGCGAATTCCGGCTAAACGATCGAGCGCGGTCGCGGTCCAATGAAACAGCGGCGGTTTGTACATCGGACCGCTTCCGTTATCGAGCGGAAAGAGCCAATGGCCGTTTTCGACCATCTGCTGCACGAAGACCGCTTCGACCGCTTCATTGGCGCCGCAGACCGCGCCGGCGTCGAGGCGATTGGTCGTCAGGAACGCCACCAGAACCACCAGCAGGCCAAGTTGCAGATATGTCGGGAACCGCGGCGGCAACCGTTTCATCTCTGTCGATTACGATTGCAATCGCCGGTCGTGCCTCGAGTGCTCGCTTGCGTGCGGGACAGGCACGGCACATGCCTGGCGTTCCGCCCCAATGCGATCTGACTTCTTGGGCGAAACATCATTTGGCCAAATCGGAGCGTTTCAACAGGAGCATCCTGCCGCTTCCATCGAGGGCGGTCGGAGGACTCACCAGCACTATTGCGAGCTGGCGGCGCGAAGCGTCGGGTAAGAGTCTGTAATATCGCTGCCAACAGATGAAATAGTCGGCCTCATGCGTGTGGTCGGGCGATCCCAGCAGGATATTCCGTCCACTGTAAAACGCGAAGTCGAAGTTTGTCGCTCCGAGGGTTACCATCGTGTGATCGCCTGCGATCTTCATCGATTCCCGCGTGAAATATTTCAGCGTCAGGGTGTTGGCGATCGCGGGGACGACGAAGAGGTGCGCTGCCAGAATCGAGCAGGACGTGGCGGCTAGAATCGCCGTAAAGAGCCTATCGATATCAAGTTGCATCAGGACCAAATATGCACCGCTTGCGCATACCACCGCGGGCAGCACGATGGCTATCGCGGGAAGCCCGTTGATCGCGCGGGCAAGCTGCTCCGACAGTTCGGGCACTTGAACGCCCAGCGGCCTCATCGCGGATGTGAGAAACCCCGGACCGAGAAGC
>DATLUE010000294.1:0-2420 GCA_035533255.1 Allostellaceae bacterium
GATCGAACGGCAGATGCGGCAAATGCACGGAGCGCGTGACCGGATTGAAATGCGCCATCAGCGTGTCGCCGATCACCGCCGGCTGCTCGAAAATCTCTTTCTTCATGAAATGCGGATGATTGCCCTTGCCGATCGCGGCGCCCGAGAGCGCGGTCTCCTTGATCTCGCGCGTGACCGGCCGGCCCGCGGCATCGCGGATCGCGGCGCCTCCGGCGGTCACGACCGCCCAGTCGCCTTCCTCGAGATAGACGATGCGGCGGGTCAGCGGCGCCAGTGCCAAGGCATCGCTGCCGACATACATCTCGCCATCGCCATAGCCGATCGCGAGCGGCGAGCCGCGGCGCGCGCAGATGAACATGCCGCGCTGGCCGGCGAACAGCAGCACCAGCGCGAACGCGCCTTCGAGCCGCGCCAGCGTCCTCTCGACCGCTTGCTCGGGCGATAGCCCCTCGCGCAGGTAGCGCGTCACCATCAGCGCGACGACCTCGGTGTCGGTCTGGCTCTCGAACGCAAAGCCGAGCGCGACGAGCTCGGCCTTCAGCACCTGGAAATTCTCGATGATGCCGTTATGGACCACCGCGACCTCGCGCGTCGCGATCGGATGCGCGTTGCGCTCGGACGGCACGCCATGCGTCGCCCAGCGGGTATGGCCGATGCCGATATTGCCTTCGACCGGCTGGCGCTCGAGCAGCGAAGCGAGCGCCGACAGCTTGCCCTCGGCGCGGCGGCGCTCGATCGATCCGTTGACCAAGGTCGCGATGCCGGCCGAATCATAGCCGCGATATTCCAGCCGCCGCAGCCCGTCGACCAGCAGCGGCGCGACCACCTGCCGCCCGATAATTCCGACGATGCCGCACATCAGCGCGCCCCTATCAACTTCATCGTCATGGCCGGGCTTGACCCGGCCATCCACGCGTTTCCGGCAAAGACGTGGATGCCCGGAACAAGTCCGGGCATGACGAGAAAAGAAAGCAAGTCGTTCATGCGCAATACCTAGCGTTTCTTCTGCGCCGGTTTTTTCGCGGCGCGTTTGCTGGAGCGCCACGCGGTGGCGCGGCCTTCCTTCACGACCTGGCGGCCGCGGCCCAGCGCCAGGGCATCCGCCGGCACGTCCTCGGTGATGACCGAGCCGGCGGCGATCATCGCGCCATCGCCGATCGCGACCGGCGCGACCAGCGAGGCATTGGTGCCGACGAACACATCCTTGCCGATCTCGGTGCGGTGCTTGTCGATGCCGTCGTAATTGCAGGTGATGGTGCCGGCGCCGATATTCGTGCCCGCGCCGATCGAGGCGTCGCCAAGATAAGCGAGGTGATTGGCTTTGACGCCCGAGGCGAGCGTCGAATTCTTCACCTCGACGAAATTGCCGATATGGACATGCGCCGCCAGCTCGGCCCCCGGACGAAGCCGCGCAAACGGCCCGACGATCGCATGATCGCCGATCTCGGCGCCGGCGATATGACAGAAGGCCGGGATCTCGACGCCGTCGCCCACCGTCACCTCGGGGCCGAAGACGACGAACGGCCCGATCACGCAGTCGCGGCCGAGCCTAGTGTCGGCGCAGAGGAACACGGTCTCGGGCGCGGTGAAGGTCACGCCCGCCGCCATCGCCGCCGCCCGCAAGCGCCGCTGCATCAGCGCCTCGGCCTCGGCCAGCTCGGCGCGGCTGTTGACGCCCATCATCTCCTCGGCCGGCGCCTCGATCGCGGCGCAGCGCATGCCGCGTGCCCGGGCGATGCCGACGATGTCGGTGAGATAGTATTCGCGATGAGCGTTGCCGTTGCCGTTGCCGAGCGCGTCGATCAGCGTCCAGAGCCGGCTGCCGTCGATCGCCATCACGCCGGAATTGCACAGCCTGATCTCGCGCTGTGCCGGGGTTGCATCCTTGGCCTCGACGATCGCCTCGAGCGATCCATCCGCCCCCAAGACCAAGCGCCCGTAAGCGCCCGGCTCGGCGGGCCGCATGCCGATCACCGCGACCGCGGCGCTCATGCGTTGCCGCTCGGCCAGCAACCGCTCCAGCGTCTCGGGCAACACCAGCGGCGTGTCGCCGTAAAGCACCAGCACCTCGCCGGCAAAGCCATCGAGCGCGCCGCGCGCCGCAGCGACCGCATCGCCGGTGCCGCGCTGCAACGCCTGAACCACGGTCTCCGCGGGCGCCGCGGCCGCGGCGACATCGGCCATGCCCGGCCCGACCACCGCAATCACGCGCTCGGGCTTGAGCGCTTGGGCAGCAGCGAGCGCATGGGCGACCATCGGCCGTTGCGCGATCGCATGCAGCACTTTGGGCCGCGCCGATTTCATGCGCGTACCTTGCCCGGCGGCCAGGATCAGGACAGCAAGCGAGCGATTCATCGGGCGGGACAAGCCATGACGAGCGGGTTAAGCGTTAGCATAGCAGGCTAGCGCGCAGCGGTAAA
>DATLUE010000295.1:0-14031 GCA_035533255.1 Allostellaceae bacterium
TATGTCGGCTGCGGCTGGGCGTCCTGGCAGATTTGAGCGAGCTCGCCATGCAATCACGCCGAATTAAAACTTCGTCGTCCCCGCGAAAGCGGGGACCCTGGGCAAAGAACTCCGCGCTAGCCCTGGATTCCCGCTTGCGCGGGAATGACGATCAAAATTTACCGATTGCATCGTGACTGATCTTCCCTACACCCCTTTGGGCATCGATCATCTCGTGCTCTATGTGCGCGACCAGGACGTCTCGCGCAAATTCTATACCGAGATTTTGGGCTGCACGGTCGATGCCGTGAACGAGAAGGCGAGGATCGTCCATCTGCGCTTCGGCGAGCAGCAGATCGACATCGTGCCTGGCAACGGCCCCGCCGACGAGGCGGTCAAGCAAGGCATCGATCATTTCTGCCTCTCGATCCGCTGCGACGACATCGCGGCGCTGGCGCAGCATCTTCGCGACCAAGGCGTCGCGGCGGGCGACGTGGTGACGCGGCTCGGTGCCTACGGCGTCGGCCCGTCGCTCTATCTGACCGACCCCGACGGCTTCAAGCTCGAGCTCAAGCCGCGTTAAGGCGAAGTCGGCCTTATTGTCGGGCCTCCGGCCGGGCCGGCGCGACGCGCGACGCCGCGTTGGTCGGGCTCAGCCCTTTCGGCAGCGAGAGGCCAGCGGCGATGATCAGCAGCACCAGCACGCCCGCGACCCAATAGACATTCCGGATCGCCTCGCCGACCGCGAGCATCACCGGCCCGACCTCGCTGGCCGAGAGCTTGTCGCGCAAGGCCGGGTCCATGATGCGGTTGACGGCGTTGCCGCCGAGCAGTCCCGCCAGGGTCAGGTTGACGACGCCGCCATAGATCGCGCCGCCGACGGTCTGGCCGAGCATGCGCATGAACGAGATGAGCGAGGTTGCGGTGCCGCGCTGGCTCCAATCGACGCAGCTTTGCGCCGCGACGGTATAAGTATTCTGGGTCAGCCCCATGCCGATGCCGACCAGCGACGTGCCGGTCGCTGCCCAAAGCGGTCCGCGCGCCGGATCGAGCGCGATCAGCATCGCCGCGCCGATCACGAGGAAAATGCCGCCGATCGCGGTCGCCGCACGGTACGAGCCGCGCAGCATGATCTGCCCGCCGGCCCAGGAGCCGGCGATCCAGGTTACTGAAGTGACGGCCAGCGCATAGCCGGCGACGATCGGGCTGCGGCCCATTACGCCCTGGATGTAGGCGGGAAGGAAGGTGGTGCTGGCCATGACGACGCAGCCGACGCCGAAGCAGCCGACGCTGGCGCAGATCAATACGCGGTTGCGCCAGAGGGTGAGCGGCAGGATCGGCTCGGCGGCGCGGCGCTCGTGGAAGAGGAACAGCGCCAGGATCGCGCTCGCGGCGATGATCAGCAGCAGGAAGTTCGCGAAGCCCAGCGACGATGCCTGGATGAAGGCATACATGACGAGGCCGATGCCGAGCGCCATCATCGCGGCGCCGAGGTAATCGATCCGATGCGGGCGGCGCTCGATCCGCTCATGCAGCGCCAGCGCGAGCAGCAGGAACGCAACGACGCCGATCGGCACCGTGATCCAGAAGATCCAGTTCCACGCTGCTTCTGAAATCACGAACGCGCCCAGCACCGGCCCGATGATCGCGGCGATGCCCCAGATGCTCGAGAAGAACCCGGCCATCTTCGCGCGCATCGCCGGCGGATAGAGATCGCCGATCAAAGTCTGGTTGATCGGCTGCACCGCGCCGGCGCCGACACCCTGGACGATGCGGAAAATCACCAGCGCCAGCATGTTGGGCGCAAAGCCGCAGGCCGTGGTGCCGATCAGGAACACCGTCAGGCCGAAGAACAGCACGCGCTTGCGGCCGAACAGATCGGCGAGCCGGCCATAGATCGGGATGGTGACGCCCTGGGCGAGGAAATAGCCGCTGAACACCCAACTGAACAGCTCGAAGCCGCCGAGCCGGCCAATGATGGTCGGCATCGCGGTCGCGACCACCGTGCCCTCGATGCCGGTCATGAAGATCAGCACCACGGTCGAGGTCAGGATCCAGAACCGCCCGGACGGTCCGGCGATCAAGCGCGATTCGCCGGTTCCGGCATGGCTGGGCGGGACGGCAATATCGCGCCGCGCTTGCTCGCTCAAGCCTCACCCGACGCGGTCATCTTCCCCCCAAACGACGCCGCCGGATCGGCCATCGATGGCTCAGAAGTTCTCCACCCACGGCCGCAGCTCGATCTCGGCGGTCCACGCGCTGCGATGCTGGCGGTGAATCTGAAGATAGGTCGCGGCGATCGCATCGGGCTCCAAGAGCCCGTCGGGCCCGCGATCCTGGGCGCGCGCATCGCCCGGCTGGCGAATCCCGCCATCGATGACGAAATGGGCAACATGGATATTTTTCGGCGCCAGCTCGCGCGCCATGCTTTGGCTGAGCCCGCGCAGGCCGAACTTTCCCATCGCGAACGCGGCCGAGAGCGCGAAGCCTTTGACGCTGGCCGACGCGCCGGTGAAGAGGATCGAGCCGTGCCCGGCTTTCAGCATCGCGCGCGCCGCCTGCTGGCCGACCAGAAAGCCGCCATAGCAGCTAATGGTCAGGGCTTTCAGCACCGCATCGGGATCGAGCTCGGCGATCGGCCCGCGCGCCCGCGCGCTCGGGTTATAGACGACGAGATCGGGCGCGCCGATGTCGGCCGCGACCGACGCGAACAAGCGTTCGACTGCGGCGCGATCGCCGGCGTCGCAGGCATAGGCCTTGGCGTCGGTTTCGGCGCAGAGCGCGGCGAGCTTGTCGGTCTGGCGCGCCGCCAGGGCGACGCGCATGCCTTCTTTATGGAAGAGCCGGGCGAGCGATGCGCTCAACCCGGCGCCGGTGCCGACGATGAGCGCGGTCTCGGCCAAGCGCGCGGGTCCGTTCTAGCGCGCGCGGCGCGAGGGCAGCAGCAACTCGGCCTCGGCGCGCGCGGCGGCGCGGCTCAAGGCCTCGCGCTTCAGCTCGACGACCACCTGCTTGGCATGGCGATCGCGCACCATGCCGCCCATCGCCGGAGCGTTCGGCGAAAGATTGAGCAGCCGCAGCGAGGTGACTTTCGGCGCCTCGTCGCTGCCGTCGAGCGCGGCTTCGATCTCTTGCCCTTTGAAGAGGCGCGTCAGGCCGAACGCGCTCAGCGTTTCGGCCTCGACCGGCAGATCGCTGCTCAAGCCTTGCAGGCGCAGCGTGCCGCGCCCGGTGCGCGTGTCGAACCATTGCACGACGCCGCGCACCATGCCCGAGGCCGGAGAAGCGAATGGTTGCGCCGCGGCCGCAGCCGGTGCGACATGGATGACTTCGGCGCGCCGCAGCAAGGTTGGCTGCACCGGCCTGATCTCGTAGGGCTCGGGCTCGGACGCCGGCATTTCTACCGGCGCGGCGCGGGGGGTGCGCGGCGGGCGCAACGCGGCGGCGCGCTTGGCTTGCGGCGGCGGCGCGCGGGTGCCGGACGCCAGCGGTGCCGGAACGGCGGTCTTCAGGTCCGTCGCTGCGGTGCCGCCGAGATTCGACAAAGCGCGCTCGACGTTCTCGATCAAATCGGAGATTTCATGGATCGGCGTGCGCCGGCTCGCCAGCAGCTTCGCGATGACACGCGCGGCTTCTGTTTTTCTTGGCATTTCATGTTCGCTATGTTTGCCCGATGCGGAACTCATAACAAATCCTGTCGCTTTGGCAAGGGTATCGCCGTTGACCCTCCCATGCACTGCGCGATAGCTTTGGCGATGATGGAACAGCGGGCGTTCCGCGCGCGTCTCGGCGTCGTGGCGATCATCGTATCTACGTATGCTCTATGGCTTATTTTGGGCGGCGGCGCGGAGCTTGCGCGGCTGGTGGCGGGGGCTGCGCTGGCCCTCGCGGCCGGGTTCTGGGCGCCGCTCGGCGAGCGGTGAGCGATCGCCGTGCCGCGACCGCGCTCGCGAGCATGGCGGGATCGCATGGCTGGTGCCGCGCCAAAGCCGTCCGGTTTCATTGACAACGACAGAGCCGGGGTGTTAACGACCGTCACGTTTGCAGCGGAACCGGCGAAGACAGCCATGCCGCGGATATCGATCGGCGATTGCCAACTCTACTACGAGCGTGAAGGCGACGGTTTCCCGGTGCTGTTCATCACCGGGCTGACCGGTTACGCCAATTTCTGGCGCGACCAGATCGCAACCTTCGCGCGCAGCTATGCCACGATCGCCTACGATCATCGCGGCGTCGGCCAAAGCGATCCGAAATGCGCGAGCAACGTGATCGAGCGGCTCGCCGCCGATGCCGTCGGCCTGCTGGACGCGCTCGGCATCGCCAAGGCGCATATCGTCGGTCACTCCGCCGGCGGCGCGGTCGCCCAAGTGCTTGCGATCGAGCATCCGCAGCGGGTCGCGAGCATCGTCATCGTCGCCGGCTGGACCAAGCCCGACGCTTATTTCCGCCGCTTCTTCGCGTTGCGCAAGGAATTGCTGTCGCGGCTCGGGCCGTCCTCGTACATCCAGGCGAACACGCTGTTTCTTTACCCGCCATCCTACATCGCCGCGAACAACGAAAAATTGCGCCAGATCGAAGCGCAGAATCTTGCGCATTTTCCTCCGCCGGACACGATCGCCAGCCGCATCGACGCGATGATGGCGTTCGATCGCACGGCCGATCTCGGCCGCATCCGGACCCCGGTGCTGGTGCTGGCAGCACAGGACGATGTCATCACCCCGGCCTATTTCTCGGAGGATCTCGCGCGCCGCATCCCGGGCGCAGAGGCGAAATTCTTCCCCCAAGGCGGCCATGATTTCCCGCTGGTGGTTCCCCGGGAATTCAATCAGGCGGTCTTGCCCTTTCTTCAGGCGCACACGCCCGCTCAATAAGGGTGGCATCGTCGGTTCGAGCGCCAACAGGGTTAAGGGAAACTCGACTTAATCATTCGTCAAGTCCTCGCTCGCTACTCTCCCGCCTGCGTCGGTCGATGCGTGGCATCTCAATAGATTATGACTGAATTGACGAAAATAACTCCCAGCGCGACGACGGCATCCCCGAATGGCGCGGGCCCGAGCGGCGCGGGCATGGCGGAGCTGAGCACGGTTCTCGCCGCGCTCGCCTCTTCCGGCGACGTTGCTTATGTCTGGGACATTGCGAGCGATGTCATCGCGTGGCACGGCTCGCTGCCGATGCTGGGCTTTGGCGACGCCGTGACGCTCGCCACCGGCCAAGCCTTCGCCGAGCGCATCAACCCCGACGATTTGCTGCTCCGCCAGCAGCAGCTCCATGCGCATTATGCGCGCGGCGTGCCGTTCGATTGCGAATACCGCGTCCGCTTGCAGGCCGGCAGCTTCGGCTGGCTCCATGATCGCGGCGCCGCCGAGCTCGATCGCGTCGGCCGCCCCAAGCGCTTGCTTGGCGTGGTGCGCCTCGTGACCGGACGCAAAGCGCAGGAGCAACGGCTCGAGCTGCTCGCCAATTACGACGACCTCACCGGCCACTTCAATCGCAAGCGCCTGCGCGAGGTGCTCGATCACCAGCTCGCCGCGAGCGTTCGTGCCGGCAATGCCGGCGCCTATCTCGCGGTCGGCATCGACAAGCTCGCGAGCATCAACGACGCGTTCGGCTATGACGCCGCCGATCAGGTGCTGATCGAGATCGGCCGCCGCCTCGATCGCTGCCTGCGCGTGAGCGACGTCGTCGGCCGGGTCGGCGGCGACCGCTTCGGCATCATCCTGGCGCATTGCGGCGAGCCCCACATCAACGTCGCCGCCGAGAAGATTCTTGCGACTGTCAGCCGCATGCCGATCGAGACCGCGGCCGGCCCGATCTATGCCACGGTCTCGGTCGGCAGCGCGATCTTCCCCGAGCAGGCCAAGACCTCGTACGAAGTGATGACGCGCGCCGAAGCGGCGCTGTCCGAGGCCAAGCGCAACGGCCGCGATTGCTTCGTGCCATATCGCTTGTCCGAAGAGCAGCGCCGCAATCACCGTGTCGGCATGGCGCTGGGCGAGCGCGTGCAGCGCGCGCTGAAGGAAAACCGCCTGCCGCTCGCTTATCAGCCGGTGGTGTCGAGCGCCACGGGCGAGGTGGATTACTACGAATGTCTGTTGCGCATGATCGACGAGGACGGCCGCACGGTCGCTGCCGGCGCGTTCGTCGCGGCGATCGAGCAACTGGGCTTCATCCGCGTCATCGACCGCTATGTGCTGGAGACCGCGGTCGAGCAGATCGCGTCTCACCCGGGCTTCTGCCTCGGCATCAACATTTCCGGCCTGACCGCGACCGACCGCGCCTGGCTGCGCGCCATCACGGCGCTGCTAAAAGGCAAACCCGAGATCGCCAGCCGCGTCCTGGTCGAGATTACCGAGACCGCGGCCTTGCACGACCTCGAGGAATCCGTCCGCTTCGTTACCGCGCTGCGCGATCTCGGCTGCCGCGTCGCGCTCGACGATTTCGGCGCCGGCTTCACCTCGCTGCGCCATCTCCAGGCGCTGGCCGTCGATACCGTGAAGATCGACGGCTCGTTCGTGCGCAACCTGACGCAAAGCCCGGACAATCAGGTGTTCCTGCGCCATCTCGTCGGTCTGGCCGATACGCTCGGTCTGCACACGGTTGCCGAGATGGTCGAAACCGCCGAAGAGGCGGCGATCCTGCGCCGCGAGGGCGTCGCGTTCCTGCAAGGCTATTATTTTGGCCGGCCCAGCCTCGACAAGCCGTGGCTGATTGTGCCCGATGCGCGTCCCCTGATCATCGGCGCAGCGGGCTGAAGGCCCGCCGGCCCAGAAGCCGGCGTTTCAGCCTTCGCCTTTTTCCTTCTTACCGTAAGCCTCGACCTGATGCTGCAGATCGTTGATCCGCTGCTGGAGGTCGGAGAGCGAGGCATCGGATGGCGGGGTTTCCGCGGCCGGCTTGTCGGCTGACTTCTCGCCGGTCGAGGTCGGCGGGAAGGGCGAGAACATCTTCATCGTCTGCTCGAACAGCGCCAGGTTCTGCTTCCCCATCTGCTCGAACGAGCCAAACGGGAACAGCCCGCCGAACGCGTCCTGCAGGCTTTTGCGCATCTGCTCCTGATTGCGCCCGAAACTCGACATCGCGTGATCGAGATAGCGCGGCACCAGCCATTGCATGCTGTCGCCGTAAAGGCCGATGAGCTGACGCAGGAAGCTGATCGGCAAGAGGTTCTGGCCGCCTTTGCCCTCTTCCTCGACGATGATCTGGGTCAGCACCGCGCGGGTGATGTCCTCGCCGGTCTTGGCGTCATAGACGACGAAATCCGAACGTGCCTTCACCATGCGCGACAGATCGTCGAGCGTCACATAGCTCGATGTCGCGGTATTGTAGAGCCGCAGGTTGGCGTATTTCTTGATGACGATCGGCGGCGTCTCGGCGCCACTCGTGTCGGTCATTGTGCCATCGTCTCCTCGCCCGTGGGTCCAGCCAGCATAACGCGTCGCGAGCAAAGGCTCTAGCGCCGTCATTGGGGCCGCCGGTATACTGGGCGGCATGGCGGAATCGCCCGATCTTGCCGCGCTTGCCCGGCGCTATGTCGATTTGTGGCAGGACCAGCTCACCGCGATGGCGGCCGATCCCGCGCTGGCCGAAAGCACGGCGCGGCTGCTGGCGGCGCTGGTGCCCGCCGGCTGGCCGCCCCAACCCCGACAGGATGACGATGCCGGCACGATCTCGCCCGGTTCACGCCGCTCCGCCGCGCCCGAGGCCCATTCTTCCGCGGCAGGGGCCGCGGCCGCTGGCGCTGCATCTGACCAGCGCGACCGGCGCATGGCTCAGCTCGCGCGCCGCCTCGCCGCTCTTGAGAAGCGGCTTGCTGCCGTGGAGGCCGGAATTCGCCCTCCCCGGCGGAATGCTCAGCCTCGCCCTCGCCGCCGCAAAAAGTGACGGCTTCGCGGCCGCGCTCGATCGCGAGCTGACGCGGCGGGCGACCCGGTTTCTCGACGGCGTGGAGCGCTATCGCCGCCACCCTTATATCCGCGACCTGACAGAGCCGCCGGTGCTGTGGCAATCGGGAACCACGCGGTTGCTCGATTACGGCGCGATTTCCGCGAAAGCGCGGCGCGGCGCGCCGGTGCTAATTGTGCCCTCGCTCATCAACCGCGCCTATATCCTCGATCTGGCACCGGGACAGAGCTTGCTGCGCTATCTTGCGCTGCAAGGGTTGCGGCCGCTGCTGGTCGATTGGGGCGCGCCGGGCGCGGACGAGCGCCGCTTCGGGCTCGACGAGTACATTCTCGAGCGGCTCGAGCCCGCCGCCGCCGCCGCGCGCGCGCTTGCCGGCGCGGGGCCGGCGGTGCTCGGCTATTGCATGGGCGGGTTGCTGGCGCTGGCGCTGGCGGCGCGCCGGCCCGAGCTGGTCGGGGCGTTGGCGCTACTGGCGACGCCGTGGCGCTTTCACGCCGAGCGCGCCGAGCAGGCGCGGCTCCTCGGCATGCTGGCCGCGCCGATCGCGCGCAGCTACCAAGCGCTGGGCGAAGTGCCGGTCGATGTGCTGCAAGCATTATTCGCGGCCCAGGACCCGCTGATCGCGCTGCGCAAATTCTCGCGCTTTGCCGAGATGCCGCCGGAGAGCGCCGCGGCCGCGGGCTTCGTCGCGCTCGAGGATTGGCTCAATGACGGCGTGCCGCTGGCGATTTCGGTCGCGCGCGAGTGCCTGGGCGGCTGGTATGGCGAGGATTTGCCGGGACGCGGGTTGTGGCGCGTCGGCGGCCTGCCGATCCTGCCGCGCGGCATCGACGTGCCGGCGCTGGTGGTGGTGCCGGCGCAGGATCGCATCGTGCCGCCGGCGACGGCTGCGGCGCTGGCCGATGAATTGCCGCAAGCCGAGCGGCTGACGCCGCGCCTCGGCCATATCGGTATGATCGTCGGACGCGACGCGCCGGCGGCAGTGTGGGCGCCGCTCGGCGCATGGCTGATGCGGCAGGCGGGCTAGGTTTCCAAAGGCGCGAGGTCGCGCTATTTAATAGCCAAGGGCGCAATCGCTCTTTGCCCGAGGAGGCTCATCATATGACCGAGATCGTTATCGCCGGCGCCGTGCGGACGCCGATCGGCGCCTTCAGTGGCGCGCTGGCTTCGCTGGCGGCGCATGAATTGGGTCAGGTCGCGGTCGCCGAGGCGATGAAGCGCGCCAAGGTCGCACCGGGCGAGGTGTCCGAGGTCGTGCTCGGCCAGATTCTCACTGCCGGCGAGGGCCAGAACCCGGCGCGCCAGGCGGCGGTCGGCGCCGGCATCCCCTATGAGGTCACGGCCTACGGCATCAACCAGCTTTGCGGCTCGGGGCTGCGCGCGGTCGCGCTCGGCTATCAGGCGCTGAAGCTCGGCGATCAGCAGATCGTGGTCGCGGGCGGCCAGGAAAGCATGAGCCAGGCCAAGCACGCGATCCATCTGCGCAACGGCATCAAGATGGGCGACGGCGATCTGATCGACACCATGATCCGCGACGGGCTGTGGGATGCCTTCAACGGCTATCACATGGGCAACACCGCCGAGAACGTCGCGCAAAAATGGCAGATCACCCGCGAGCAGCAGGATGCCTTCGCCGCGCAAAGCCAGGCGCGCGCCGAGGCCGCGCAGAAAGCCGGCCGCTTCAAGGACGAGATCGTCGCCGTGAAGATCGCAACCCGCAAGGGCGAGGTCGTCGTCGATACCGACGAATATCCCAAGCACGGCACCACCATCGAGGCCTTGGCCAAGCTGCGCCCGGCCTTCGACAAGAACGGCACCGTCACCGCCGGCAATGCCTCGGGCATCAATGACGGCGCGGCGGCGGTGGTGCTGATGACCGACGCCGAAGCCGCCAAGCGCGGCGTCGCGCCGCTGGCGCGGATCGTCTCCTGGGCGACCGCGGGCGTCGATCCGGCGATCATGGGCTCGGGGCCGATCCCGGCGACGCGCCTTGCGCTGAAGCGCGCCGGCTGGAAGGTCGAGGATCTCGACCTGATCGAGGCGAACGAGGCGTTTGCTGCGCAGGCCTGCGCGGTCGCGAAGGACCTCGCCTTCGACATGGCCAAGGTCAACGTCAATGGCGGCGCGATCGCGCTCGGCCATCCGATCGGCGCCTCGGGCGCGCGCGTGCTCGTGACCCTGCTGCACGAGATGCAGAAGCGCCAATCGAAGAAGGGCCTCGCGACGCTGTGCATCGGCGGCGGCATGGGTATTGCTATGTGCGTCGAGCGCGGATAGTCCGTCGAGCGCGGATAAGCCGCGCCACTACCTCAGGGAGGACAGCATGGCTCGGGTTGCGATCGTCACCGGCGGCACGCGCGGCATCGGCCGCTCGATCGCGGAAGCGCTTCACGCCGCGGGTTATAAGGTTGCCGCCAATTACGCGGGCAATGACGATGCGGCCAAGCAATTCACCGCCGAGACCGGGATCGGCGCTTATCGCTTCGACGTCGCCAAGTTCGACGCCTGCACGGACGGCATCAAGGCGATCGAGCGCGCGCTCGGTCCGGTCGACATCCTCGTCAACAATGCCGGCATCACCCGCGATGCGGTGCTGCACCGCATGAAGCCCGAGCAATGGGGCGAGGTGATCGCGACCAACCTCACCTCGTGCTTCAACATGTGCCGGCTGGTGATCGAAGGCATGCGCGAGCGCAATTTCGGCCGCATCGTCAATATCGGCTCGATCAACGGCCAGGCGGGGCAGTACGGCCAAGTCAATTACGCCGCCGCCAAATCCGGCATCCACGGCTTCACCAAGGCGCTGGCGCAGGAAGGCGCCGGCAAGGGCGTCACGGTCAACGCGATCGCGCCGGGCTACATCGATACCGACATGGTGCGCGCGGTGCCGCCCAATGTGCTCGAGAAGATCGTCGCGCGGGTGCCGGTCGGCCGGCTCGGACTGGCCTCGGAGATCGCGCGTGGCGTCATGTTCCTCGTCTCCGACGACGGCGCCTTCATCACCGGCTCGACGCTGTCGATCAATGGCGGCCAGCATATGTATTAGCGGCCGCTTATTAGGCGCTGCTCGCGCGACCTAATTATTACGGCGCGTCTTTGTCGAAATAGCCGCCGGCATGGGCGGCGTCGATCGCGTCGAGCAAGCCTTTGTCGACGCCGAGCGGCCGGAAGGTTGCGGTCGGGACGGTGACGTCATCGCCGCAAGCTGCCTCCGCGTGAATGAGATCGCCCGGCTCGACGCCCAGCCCGCCGCCTTTCGCATCCGGCCACAGGGTGAGCTTCAACTGCGGATCGGTCAGCGCATCCTTGCAGTCATCGTCCGGCTGCTCGTTCTTCAGATAGAGATCCTGCAGGGGTTTAGGGGTCACGAAAGCGATGGTGGCGCCGTTGATGTCCGTGTCGAGGCTGGTGCCTTGCACCATCGATTTCGGCAACAGCCGCTGCCAATTCACCGGCGAGCCGGTGGTGAGATCGTAAACGAAATAGGCACCGCCGGCGTCGGGATGCGCGCCGCCGCAATCCTGACTGCCGCCGACGGAAAAGCTGAGATAACGGGGGCCGCGCATCGTCACCGTAATGCTGCGCTCGAAATCGAAGTCGGCCGCGTTGTCGACGTTGCCGCGGCATTCCTTCATCGCTTGCCGGGCCAGCGCGTCGAGCTTGTCGAGTGCCTTATTGACGCGCTGCGCCGCTTGATCATCGGCGGCGGCGACGATGCGCGGGAAGGCGGGAACGCCGTCGGTGATTGCCGGCATCGGCTTCAATTGCACCGGCGCGTCGGCGGCCATCGCGGGTACTGCGAGAGCGAGCAGGCCGGCGAAGGCGGTGATCGTGGCTAAAAACCTTTTCACCGCGATCACGTATCCTTTGGCATCGTCTCCTGCATCGAGCGGCGCTTAGCGAAACCGTCGTACCACACGCCGAGCTGGCGCTGGCGCTCGCGCCAGTTCTCGCCGGCATAGCGGAAATCGAGATAGCCCAAGGCGCAGCCGATCGCGATTTGGCCCATCGTTGGGACGTGCCCGTCAGGCACGTCCTGGAGTTCGTTTCCTTCGCATTCCATCTCGAGCGCCGAGAGCGCGCCGCGCACTTTGCGCATCTGCGCATCGATCCAGTCCTGCCACTGGAATTCGCGCGGCCGCAGCGCCTCGTAGCGGCCGAGGATTGCGGCATCGAGAATGCCGTCGCCGAGGGCCTGCTGGCGCAGCGCGAGCCAGCGCGGCTTGCCTTCGGCCGGAAACAGCCGCGCTCCGCTGTGCAGCGTGTCGAGATAGTCGCAGATCACCGGCGAATCATAGATCACCAGCCCGTCATCGGTGGTGAGCGCCGGGATCTTCACCAGCGGATTCTCGCGCACCACGTCGTCGTTGCGCTGGGTCGGGGCAACGCGCGTTGGAATCCGCTCGATGCGCGGCTCGAGTCCCAATTCGTAAGCGACGACCATCACCTTGCGCACGAAGGGCGAGGTCGGCGAATAACGCAGTTTCATCGCTTTATCCTCAGAACTTGTCTTTGCGGAGACGGATCGCGGCGAAGGTCGCGACCGCGTCGCCCGGCGCGCCCGCCGCTTGCTGCAGCGCTGGCAGATCGGCGCGCAGGAACGGGTTGGTCTTGAGCTCCTCGCCCAGCGTTGCCGGCACGGTCGATTTGCCTGCGGCGCGCAGCGTATCGATCATTGCCGCGCGGGCGACGAGATCGCGGTTCTCGGGCTCGACCGTCAAGGCGAAGCGCGCATTGGCCTGGGTATATTCGTGGGCGCAGAAGACCCGCGTCTCGGGCGGCAGCGATTTGAGCTTTGCCAGCGAGTTCCACATTTGCGCATGCGTGCCTTCGAACACCCGGCCGCAGCCCATGAGGAACAGCGTGTCGCCGCAGAAGAGGGCGTGCGAATTGCCGAACCAGAAGGCGATATGGCCGCGGGTGTGGCCGGGCACGTCGAAGACGCGCGCTTTCTCCCGGCCGAATTCATAGATATCGCCGTCGCCGACATCGATGTCGATGCCGGGGATGCGGTCGTGATCGGCGCGCGGGCCGACGACGACGCAACCGGTCGCCGCCTTGATCTCGATATTGCCGCCGGTGTGATCGTTGTGGTGATGGGTGTTGAGGATATGCGTCAGCCGCCAGCCCTCGCGCTCGGCGGCGGCGAGGATCGGCGTCGCGACGCTGGGGTCGATTGCGGCGGTCGCGCCCGATTGCGGCTCGTGGATCACATAGACGTAATTGTCTTTGAGGGCCGGGATTTGGCGGATGACGAGTTCGGACATGGGTGTCGTTCCTTTTCGTCGCTGCCCTCACTCTAATTCGTCGACCCGTCCCGTGCTACACTCGCCGCGATGTTTGCCGACGTCGTCGATCTGCGCGAATTCTACGGCACTCGCCTCGGCCAGGTGGCGCGGCGCATGCTTGCGCGCCGGATCCGCCTGCTGTGGCCCGATCTGGCCGGCCAGCGGCTGGTGGGGCTGGGCTATGCGACGCCCTATCTGCGGCCGTTCCTGGGCGAGGCCGAGCGCGTCATCGCGCTGATGCCGGCGGCGCAGGGGGTGCTGCACTGGCCGGCCGAGGGGCCGAACCGGGTCGTCCTGACCGACGAGAGCGAACTGCCGCTGCCCGATTTTTCGGTCGATCGCGTGCTGCTGGTGCACGGCCTCGAATTCAGCGAGCAGGTGCGGCCGCTCTTGAAGGAGGCCTGGCGCGTGCTGGCGGGCGGCGGGCGCTTGTTGGCGGTGCTGCCCAACCGGCGCGGCATCTGGGCGCGGATCGACAACACGCCGTTCGGCCAGGGCCATCCCTATACCAACAGCCAGCTCTCGCATCTGCTGCGCGAGGAAAGCTTCACCCCCGAGCGCCACGGCGCCGCGCTCTACATGCCGCCGACGCGCTCGCGCATGATCCTGCGCTCGGCGGGCGCGTGGGAAGGCATCGGCGAGCGCTGGTTCACCACCTTTGCTGGCGTAGTCATGGTCGAGGCTGTCAAGGAAATCTATACGCGGCCGGTGGAGGTGCGAAAGCTGCGCCCGCGCCGCGTCTACCTGCCGCTGCCCGGCGCGCCCAGCCCGGTGGGGCGGTAGCGCGGAATCCACTCAGCTCGCGGACCCCCTCACCCCAACCCTCTCCCCACTGGGGAGAGGGTTGGGGTGAGGGGGTTTT
>DATLUE010000296.1:0-2321 GCA_035533255.1 Allostellaceae bacterium
GGCTCGCGAGCGCGAGATTGGCCGCGCGCAGGTCGCGTCCCGACAAGTCGCAATCGGTCAGCACCGCGCGGCGGCCCCTGCCGCCCTTGCTGTCGAGCCATTGCGCATGGAGCTGCAGCGTCTCTTCGAGCTCGGCGAGCGAGATCGGCTTGACCGCGCTGCCCTTGAGCTGACGTTGCTTCGCTTCCTGCAGCAGCGCGGGATCGAGGATGGCACCGCTGATGTCGACGTCTTGCAATTCCGCACCGCCAAATTTGACCTCGGTCAGAACCGCGCCGCGCAGGATGGCGCCATTGAGATTGGCGCTCGAAAGATCGGCGCGCTCGAGCACCGCGCCGGTGATGTCGGCGTTGCGCAAATCCGCGCCGCAAAAATCGGTGTCGCGCAAATTGGCGTCGGTGAGGTTGGCGCGCACGCACGAGGCGTCGCTGAGCCGCGCTCCGGACAAATCGGCGTCTTGCGCCTCGACCGACGAGAGATCGGTGCGAACGCTCTCGCCGGCCCCGTTATTCGCGACGCCGGGGCCGGGAAAGCGCACGACCACGCCGCGGCGCAAATCGGCCTTGGGCAGCTTCGCGCGATTGAGCTGCGCCCCGCGCAGGCAGCTCGCGCGCAGATCGGCGCCGCTCAAATCGGCATTGTTGAGATTGGCGACCCTGAGATCGGCCGCGAACAGATTGGCATTGCGCAGCCGGGTGTTGCTCAGGATCGTACGGTTGAGCCGCGCGCCGGTGAGATCGGCCTCGGACAGGTCGTGGCCGCTGAGATCGGTCGAAGACAGATCGTAATAGGCGAGCACGGCCCGCTGGCCATCATGCCGGTGGGCCAGAAAACGCTCATGCAACTGCAGAACCTGGCGCAGCTCCTGCGCGCTAAGCTGGCGCATTTTGCCGGCCGCGGGATTGGCGATCTCTCCGTCCATCGCATCATTTAAGGTGCGACACGTTACGAATCAGCTAAGAAAAATCCTTGCATTTTAGGAGCTTGGCGCCCACCAGCGCACGTTGCGGCACTGCGCAATTGCCGCCTCCCCTGCCCTGGACCCATGTCCTATGATGGCGCGCCATGGACAGTGCGTGGCTCGACCGCGCGGCCGAGGACATGGTCGCGCATTATGCCAAGGCCGGAATCGGCCGCGATCTTGCGCTCCGCGTCTACACCTCGCGCCTGCTCGGACGCGACAAGCGGCTGGTGCTTCACGGCGGCGGCAATACCTCGCTCAAGACGCGGCTTCCCGACCTTGTCGGCGAGGAGGCCGAAGTGCTGTGCGTCAAGGGCAGCGGCTGGGACCTCGCCGCGATCGAGCCCCAGGGCCTGCCGGCGGTGCGGCTTGCGCCGCTGCGGAAATTGCGGGCGCGGGCGGCGCTCAGCGACGAGGACATGGTGCGGGTGCAGCGTGCCAATCTGCTCGATCCCGGCGCGCCCAACCCATCGGTCGAGACGCTGCTGCATGCCTTCCTGCCGCATCGCTTTGTCGACCATACCCACGCCACCGCCGTGCTGAGCATCGCCGACCAGCCCGACGGCGCTGCCCGCTGTGCCGAGCTTTACCGCGGGCGCCTCGCGATCGTGCCCTACATCATGCCGGGTTTCGATCTCGCCAAGCGCGCGGCCGAAATCTACGCGGCCGACCCGACGGTCGAAGGCCTCGTCCTGCTGAAGCACGGCATCTTCACCTTCGGCGAGGATGCCCGCCAATCCTACGAGCGCATGATCGCCGCGGTGAGCCTGGCGGAAGAACGGATCGCGCGCGCCGGCACCGTCGTGCCGCGGCCGTGCGCCCTGCCGCAGCCGATCGCGAAACTGAGCGAGGTGGCGCCGATCCTCCGCGGCGCGTGCTGCGCCGACGACGCGCGGCGCGACGGCAAACATCCCGGCCTCGTCATGGAATTTCGCGGCGCCGCCGCGGTGCTCGCCTATGTCAATGGCGCGGATCTGGTGCGCTATGCCACTGCCGGGGTGGTCACCCCCGACCACACCATCCGCACCAAGAACTATCCGCTGATCGTGCCGCCGCCCGAAGCCGGACGGCTCGACGCGTTCGCCGCCGCGGCCCATGCCGCCGTGGCCTTGTTCATCGCCGATTACCAGCGCTACTTCGCGCGCCACAACGCAGGGCGCGTGCCGGGCAAACGCATGCTCGACCCGCTGCCGCGGGTGATCCTGGTGCCGGGCCTCGGCCTCTTCGGCCTGGGCCGGACGATGAAGGACGCGGCCATCGCCGCCGACATCGCGGAGAATGCGATCGAGACGATTTTGGGCGCAGAGGCGATCGGCCGGTTCGAATCGCTGCCGCCCGGCGAATTGTTCGAGATGGAATA
>DATLUE010000297.1:0-4324 GCA_035533255.1 Allostellaceae bacterium
CAAAGCCCATTCTTCCCGTAATTCGTCATGATGGAGTGCCGCCCATTCCGTGACAAGACCACGCACGCGAGGCGATAAGCTTCCTTCAATGATCAGGAGATCGTCGATCGTGATAACGGCCTTCTGGTCGCCGTAGCGCACATGAAAATGCGGCGGCGCATGGTCGTTGTATTATAGCGTAATGATGATTCCAAAAAAGCGACTGATCTCGGGCATCTTGCCATCATAGCGCGCCAATCATCATACCTTAAGGCTCACTCGTTTTCTTTCTGTGTTCCACCAGAGACTGAACCCAACCGTGGGGCTCATCATCAATATCGATGCACGAAGCCGGCGCGATCCGCTCGTAACCCTTGACTGTCATCCATTGCGGACGAGCGTCAACTACCGTGAGTTCGGGGTATTTGGCGGCGATCTCATCTTTCGACCGAGCAATAATCAAGAACCAAACACCGCCTTGACCGTAGTTGTAGACCGCTAGGAAAGTGAGTTTGGAGGCCCGCTTCACAAATAATCCAGCCCGATATCGAGTTGCTGGACGCTATGCGTCAGCCAGCCCAGCGATAGGAGATCGACGCCGGTCGCAGCGATCGCGGGCGCGGTCTGCGGCGTGATGCCGCCGGAGGCCTCGGTGACGGCGCGACGATCGACCAGCGCTACCGCACGGCGGAGCTGGTCCACATTCATGTTATCGAGCAGCACCGCATCGACGCCCGCGGCGAGGCCTTCCTCGAGCTGCGCCAGTGTGTCGACTTCGAGCTCGATCTTGACGAGATGTCCGATCGCGGCACGCGCGCGCTCCGCCGCCGGCTTGATGCCGCCGGCGGCGGCGATGTGGTTGTCCTTGATGAGCACGGCATCGTCGAGGCCGAAGCGGTGATTGAAGCCGCCGCCGACGCGGATCGCGTATTTCTGCAAATTGCGCAGACCCGGCAAAGTCTTGCGCGTGCAGACGACACGGGCGTTCGTCCCGCGCACCGAATCCACCACCGCGGCGGTCGCCGAGGCGATGCCGCTGAGATGGCAGAGGAAGTTTAGCGCCACCCGCTCGGCGGTGAGGATGCCGCGCGCCGGCCCGGCAATGGTGGCGATCGTATCGCCTTTGGCGAGGCGGCTACCGTCGGGCTTTTCGACCATCGCCTTGATCGCCGGATCGATCAGCGCGAAGGCCAGTAGCGCGACATCGAGCCCGGCAACCACGCCGGCCTTGCGCGCGACCAGTGCGGTCTTGGCTTGCGCCTCGGGCGCAATGATCGCGTCGCTGGTGATATCGCCGGCGCGGCCGAGATCTTCGAGCAGCGCCGCGCGCACCTGGTCTTCGATCATGATGCGCGGCAAAGGCGGCACGCGCATCGTTCAGCACCCGACCGCGCGCGGCAGCGCGCCGCCCGCGATTTCGCGCGCGATCGCCAGCGCTTCGGCGAGACGCAAGCTGCGCCGCCGCGCCTCGCTGTCGACCGGCACCGGGAAATCGCTCCGCCAATGTCCGCCGCGGCTCTCGCGACGCAAGAAAGCGGCGATCGCGACCATCAGAGCAACCGTAGCTGGTGAAGCGGCCGCGCCGCCTTGCTCGACCAGCGGCAACAGCGCACCGATCGCGTCGCGCAAGGATGCGGCATCGCGCACCACGCCGACCTGCGCGTCCATGATCGCGCGCACTGGCGCGGGGTCGGGCGCTGGCGGCAGCGCGACCGGCGGCAACGCAACGAGCTTGCCGCGAGGCGCGCCCGCAACGCTTGCCGCGACCCACTGGCCGCACACCACGGCTTCGAGCAGCGAATTGCTGGCGAGGCGGTTGGCGCCGTGCAGCCCGGTCGCCGCCGCTTCGCCGCAGGCCCAAAGACCCGGCACAGAGCTGCGTCCGGCGCGATCGACCGCGATCCCGCCCATGTGATAATGCGCCGCCGGCCGCACGGGGATCGGCATGGTCGCGGGATCGATGCCGGATTGCCGGCACAGCGCGTCGATGCTGGGAAACCGCGCGGCAAAGCGCGCGCCCAACGCCGCGCGCGCATCGAGGAAAACGCGATGACCGGCGGCGGCGTGCCGCCAGACCGCGCGCGAGACGATATCGCGCGGCTGCAGCTCGTCGGTGAAACGCGCGCCGGTCTCGTCGATCAATACCGCGCCTTCGCCGCGCACCGCCTCGCTGACCAATGGCATCGGGTCGCGCCCGACATCGAGCGCGGTCGGATGGAACTGCACGAACTCCATATCGGCAAGCGCGGCACCGGCCGCCGCGGCAAGCGCGAGGCCGTGGCCGAAGGAGCCGGTCGGATTGGTGGTGTGCGCGTAAAGATAGCCGAGCCCGCCGGTCGCGATCACGACCTGGCGGGTCGGCAGCAACAGTGCGGCTTGCGCGCCGACCGCCGCGATCCCAACGACTTCATCGGCGCGCAGGATGAGCCGGCGCGCTTCGACTTCTTCCAGCACCGTAATCGACGGCGTCCGGCGAACAGCCGCAATCACCGCCTGCAGAATGGCACGGCCGGTGCCATCGCCCGCGGCATGGACGATCCGGCGGCGGCCGTGGGCAGCTTCGAGGCCGAGGGCGAGGCGCCCGTCGGCACCGCGATCGAAATCGACGCCGAGGCGGATGAGCGCCTCGATGGCGCTCGCACCGGCGGTGGTGATTTGGGCCACCACGGCGGGATCGCTGAGCCCGTCGCCGGCGGCGATGGTATCGGCGGCATGCAAGCCGGCGGCGTCGTCCTGGCCGACCGCCGCGGCGACGCCGCCTTGCGCCTTATCGCTGGCGACATTGCTGCCGAGCGCCGCTTTCGCCAGCACCACGACCTCCTGCGGCGCGAGATGCAGCGCTGTGATCAGCCCGGCGAGACCGGCGCCGACGATGACCGGCCGGCCGGCGAGCACGTCCGACGGATAAGGCATGGGGGGCTGCCTCTCGGACCTTAGACCGCGAGCATGCGCTCGACCGCGCGGCGTGCGCGGGCGGCGAGCGACGGGTCGATCGTCACCTCGTGCCGCATGGTCTCGAGCGCCGTGCGAATGTTCGAGAGGGTAATGCGCTTCATATGCGGACAGAGATTGCACGGCCGCACGAAATCGATGTCCGGGTGCTGGAGCGCGATGTTGTCGCTCATCGAGCATTCGGTCATCAGCACGACGCGCGCCGGGCGCTGCCGTGTCACATAATCGCTCATCGCCGCGGTCGAGCCGGCGAAATCGGCCTCGGCCACCACCTCGGGCGGGCATTCGGGATGCGCCAGTACGGTAACCCCGGGGTGGCTGCGACGCAGCTCGCGGATTTCCGCAGCGGTGAAGCGCTCATGCACCTCGCAATGGCCCTTCCAGGCGATAATCTTGACGGCGGTCTCACGGGCGACGTTCTGCGCCAGATATTCGTCGGGCAACATGATGACTTTCGGCACGCCGAGCGATTCGATCACCTGGCGCGCGTTGCCCGAGGTGCAGCAGATATCGGATTCGGCCTTCACCGCCGCCGAGGTGTTGACATAGGTGACAACCGGGACGCCGGGATAGCGCTCGCGCATCAGCCGCACATCGGCGGCGGTGATCGAGGCCGCCAGCGAGCAGCCGGCTGCGAGATCGGGGATCAGCACGGTCTTCTCGGGATTGAGCAGCTTCGCGGTCTCGGCCATGAAATGGACGCCCGCCAGCACGATCACCGCGGCCTCGGTCTTTTGCGCCTCGCGCGCCAAAGCGAGGCTATCGCCGGTGATGTCGGCGACGCAGTGGTAGATCTCCGGCGTCTGGTAGTTGTGCGCCAGCACCACAGCGTTGCGCTGGCGCTTCAGAGCCAGGATGGCATCGATATCATCGGCAAACACCCGCCATTCAACCGGCGGAATGAAGGTCTTCACGCGATCGTAAAGCAGCGCGCTGTCGGGCATGTGGCGATCCATTATGCTCATGATGAGCAATTAGTTCCGCATATACTATAGATGAGCATAAGACAGTCAAGTGCAATCGGCTGGCCTCAGCCGGCCTTCCGGCGCATGGGAAAAAGCTTTATGCCGAGCGCACGATCGGCAGCCGCGCGCCGGAAATCGCCCGTTCCACCAGCACTTCGCGCCGGAAACGCATCAGCTTGGCCGGCCGGCCGCCGGTCTCGGTCGAGACTTTGCCGGTCTCCTCCACCAGCCCCTGCTGCTCGATCAGCCGGCGGAAATTCTGCTTGTGGAGACGCAGACCCGCCAGCGCCTCGACCGCGCGCTGGAGATGGAAGAGCGTGAAGCTCTCGGGCATCAGCTCGAACACCACCGGCCGGTATTTGATCTTCGCCCGGAGCCGCGCGATGCCGGTCGCCAGGATACGGCGGTGATCGTGCATCATCGGCTCG
>DATLUE010000298.1:0-9167 GCA_035533255.1 Allostellaceae bacterium
AGCGCGTCGAGCGCCGCCCACAGCCGCGCCCGCTCGCGCTCGGCCGCGTCGCGCGCCGTCGCATCGGCAAACCACACCGCGTCGCCGCGAGTCGCGCCCTCCGGCGCGGCGAGTCGCGCGCCCCGGACGTCCATCGCCGCGCCGTCCTGCGCGAGGCGCAAGCGGAGATCGAAGCCGGTGCCGTCGGTCCGCAGCCGCCCCACCGCGCGATCGAGCGCCGCGATATCGCCAGGCGCAAAACGATCGAGCAGATCGGCAAAGCTGCGCGCGTCGTCGCCCAGGCCGGCGAGCGTGCCGGGGAAAAACCGCTCGCCTGCAGGCGCAAACAAATAAAGCGCCGCCGGCCCTGCGCCGACCGCCGCGCCCAGCTCGCCCCGATCGGCGACCAGGCGCGCGCGCTCCGCCGTCAGCGCCGCGACCCGCAGCGCCTGGCGATAGACAACGGAGCCGGCGACCGCCGCTATCGCCAGGACGAGCCCCAGGAATAAGAGCACCCCCGCTCCTTTGCTTTAGTGGATGGCTCGGGCTGGATTATCGCGCGGAACGGCGATTTGCGAAGGAAAAAGCGCGCGCTTCAAGCGAGCGCGTTGAAATCGTCGAGGAGGCTGGCGATGCGGGCGTCGTCGAGCTGGTCCATGATCGCGCGGGTGCGGCGCGACGCGGCGGCGAGATCGAGCGCGCGGATGCGCTGTTTCACCCGCGGAATGTTCGACGGCGCCATCGACAGATCGGTGATGCCGAAGCCCAAGAGCAGCGCGGTGTAGCGCGGGTCGCCCGCCATCTCGCCGCACAGGCAGACCGGCTTTTTCGCCCGCAACGCCGCCTCGACCGCGAATTGAATGAGGCGCAGCACCGCCGGGTGCAGGGGGTTGTAGAGATCGGCGACCGCCTCGTCGCCGCGGTCGATGGCGAGCGTGTATTGGATGAGGTCGTTGGTGCCGATGGCGAAAAAATCGGCCGAGGCGGCCAGCGCATCGGCGGCCAGCGCCGCGCCCGGCACCTCGATCATCACCCCGAGCGGTGGGATCTGCTTGGGCAGCCGCACGCCGCGGCGCTTCAGCCGCCGCGCCACCTGCGCCAGCGCGTCGCGCACCTTCTTCAGCTCGCTGACATTGGTGACCATCGGCAGCAAGATACGCACCGGCCCGTGCACCGCCGCGCGCAGCATCGCCGCCAATTGCGCATCGAGCAGCTTGCGCTCTTTGAGCGAGAGCCGGATCGCGCGCAGGCCCATGGCGGGGTTGGGCGATTCGGCCGGCAGCATCTTGGTCAGCGGCGCCGCCAGCTTGTCGCCGCCGATATCGAGGGTACGGATCGTGACGGTCTTGCCGTCCATGCCGCGCACCAGGCTAGCATAGGCCTCGTATTGCTCGTCCTCGTCGGGCAGGTCTTCGCGATTCATGTAGAGGAATTCGGTGCGCAGCAGGCCGATCCCGCCGGCGCCCGCGTCGATCGCCTGCTCGAGCTCGCGCGGCAGCTCGAGATTGGCCTGGAGCGCGATCTCGACGCCGTCGCGCGTCACCGCGGCGAGGCGCCGCAGCCGGTGCAATTGCCGCTCGGCGCGCTCGAACGCGTCGCGCTTGGCCTCGTAGCGCAGCACGGTCGCGGGCGAGGGATGGAGGATGATCGCTCCCTCGCTGCCGTCGACCACCACCAGGTCTCCCGATTGGATCTGATCGAGCAATCCGGCGATGCCGAGCACCGCCGGCAGATTCAAGGCGCGCGCCATGATCGCGGTGTGGCTTTCGGCGCCGCCGAGCACGGTCGCGAACGCGGCGATCCGGCGCGGGTCCATCAAAGCGGTATCGGCCGGGGTCAGCTCTTCGGCGAGGATCACCGTGCCCTCGGGCAGCTTCTGGATCGCCGCATAGGGCGTCTTGGTGAGGTTGCGCACGAGACGCGAGCCGACGACGCGGATGTCCTCGACCCGCGCCGCGAGATAGGCGTCGCCCATCTCGGCAAAGCTCGCCGCGACCTGCGCGATCTCGTCCATCACCGCGCGCTCGGCATTGACGCGCTCGGCCTCGATCCGCCGCTCGGCGCCGCGCACCAGGCGCGAATTGCCCAGCATGTGAAGATGCGCGTCAAGCAGATAGCCGACTTCCTCCTTCGCGGTGCCGGGCAGGCCATCGGCCTTGGTCTTGAGCTTGCGGAGCTGCTTGGTCGAAAGCGCGACCGCCGCGGCAAAGCGCGCCAGCTCAGCCGCGACCTGATCGGCCTCGAGGCGATATTCCGGCACCGCGATATTGTCGTCGGTAACGAAGACCGGACCGATCGCGACACCGGGAGAGATGCCGAGACCTTCGAGGCGCCGCTCGGCCTGCATCGGCTCAGGACTCGTCGAAGCCGCCGGCGATCAACGCCGCCAGGGCATCGACCGCGCGCTCGGCATCGGGGCCGGTGGCGGCGAGATCGATCTCGGTGCCCGGCCCCGCCGCCAGCATCATCAAGCCCATGATCGATCGGCCCGACACTGCGCTTTCTCCTTTCGCCACGATGACCTCGGCATCGAACTCGAAGGCGAGCTTAACGAATTTTGCGGCGGCGCGCGCGTGGAGACCGCGGCGATTGCAGATGACGGCCTTGCGTCGGGTCGGCGCCCCCTCTTGCGACGAGGGCGCCGCGTCGCTCACCGCGCGTCGGCCAAGAGCTGCGAGGCGACATTGATGTATTTGCGGCCGGCTTCCTGGGCGCCGCGCACCGCGGCCGCGAGGGTTTCGCTGTTGCGCAGGCTGGCGAGCTTGATCAGCATCGGCAGGTTGACGCCGGCGATCACCTCGACCTTTGCCTTGTCCATCACCGAAATCGCGAGATTGGACGGCGTGCCGCCGAACATGTCGGTAAGCAGCACCACGCCCTTGCCGGCATCGACTTCGGCGATCGCGCGCAAGATGTCCTGACGCCGCCGCTCCATATCGTCTTCGGCGCCGATGCACACCGCGGCGATATGCGTCTGCGCGCCGACGACATGCTCGAGCGCGGCGATGAATTCCGCGGCCAACCTGCCGTGGGTCACGAGAACCATTCCGATCATGCCAAGTCCTTTATTGCAGCGTCGCCGATATCGGCTTCGGCCGTCGCGGTTTCCGGTGAATCACTGATGCCAAGATCGCGATGCGCGACCGAGACGGTGCGGCCGTCGTGGCGCAGCCACGCCGCCAGGCGCTCGGCGACGTAGACCGAGCGATGCCGGCCGCCGGTGCAGCCGATCGCGATCGTGAGATAGCTTTTGCCTTCGCGCTCGTAGCGCGGTAGCAGCGGGCGCAGCCAGGCGCAAAGCTGATCGAATAGCGCGGGAAAATCCGGATCGGCCGCGATGTATTCGCCGACCGCGCGATCCCTGCCGCTGAGCGGCTTCAGGGCGGCGACGTAATGCGGATTGCGCAGGAAGCGGACGTCGAGCACCAGATCGGCGTCGCGCGGCAAGCCTTGGCGAAACGAGAACGAGGTGACGAAGAGACCGAGCCCGGGCTCGGCCGCGAGATGGAAATGGCCGTGCAGGACGCGTTTCAGATCGCCTGGCGTCAGCAGCGAGGTGTCGATCACCAGATCGGCGCGGTCGCGCAGCGGCCGCACGCGCTCGCGCTCCAAGCGGATGCCATCGCCGACCGGACGCTCGGCGGCAAGCGGATGGCGTCGCCGGGTCTCGGTGTAGCGGCGCTCGAGCCGGTCGTCGTCGCAATCGAGGAAGACGATCCGCAGATCGATATCCTGATCCTCGACCAGCCGGTCGAGCGCGCCGACCAACGCGGGCACCGCGAAATCGCGCGTCCGCACGTCGACCCCCACCGCGAGCGGCAAATGCGCCGCGGTCGATACCACCAGATTGGGCAGCAGCGAGAGCGGCAGATTGTCGACCGCCTCGTAGCCCATGTCCTCGAAAGCCTTGAGCGCGGTCGAGCGGCCGGCGCCCGACATGCCGGTGATCACGATCAGCTTGCCGCCGGATCGGGGCAATGCGCTCATGGCGCGGCGCCGGCCCCCGCGCCGCGCAGCGCGAGCCGCAGCTTTGCCGAGGCCGACGCCTCGAACGGCGCCAAGGCCACGAGCGGCACCGCGCAGTCGAGGAAGCGGCATTCGCGCGGCGCCGGCATGCGCTCGATCTCGCTCGCCGGCACCAAATCGACCACGAGGCGCAGGGGCGCCGCGGCGACGCTGGGCACGGCCACGATGCCCAGCCCGCGCACTTCGATCTGTCCGGCGATGGTCGCCGGCGCGCTCATCATGACAGCGTTGCCCTCGCGTCGAAGCTCGGTCTGATCGTCCGCCACGAGACGTGCACCTTGATCGATCAATCGCAATGCCAGATCCGATTTTCCTGCGCCCGACGGCCCCCGGAGCAGGATGCCGTCGCCCCCCAGCGCAATCGCCGTGCCGTGGACTCGGATCATGCGGCGCTTTAGGTGCGCTGCTCTTTGCTCAAAGTCAATCGATTTGGCAGTGCAACCTGACGAAAATATTACAATCTCCCCATTAGTTGAGGTATTTAGCACCAATACCCACAACATATGGAAGGTCGCCGAGCGCGTCTTTGCTCTGCGGGAGCCGCGGCTAGGGCGTAAAATCGGCCGGCAGATCGACGATGAACCGGGCGCCCTGCAGCCGGTTGTCACGGTCGTAGCGGTTCTCGGCGCGGATCGCGCCGTGATGCGCCTCGACGATCTGCTTCGAGATCGCGAGGCCAAGGCCGGAATGGGTGCCGAAATCCTCGCCCGCCGGCCGCTCGCTATAGAAGCGATCGAAGATCGCACCGAGCTTGCCTTCGGGAATGCCGGGGCCTTCATCCTCGATCGCGACGCGGATCATATCGCCGGTGCGGCGCGCCCGGAGCGTGATGGTGCCGCCGGGCGGGCTGAACGAGATCGCATTGTCGAGCAGATTGCGGAACACGCGCACCAGCCGCTCTTCGCTGCCGCGCAGCGGAAGCGCGGCTTCGGCCGCGCCGACGCCGCCGGGCAGATCGAGCGCGAGAAACGGCGAATCGGGGCCGGCCGTCTCGCGATAGAGCGCCACCAGCGCCGCGAGCATCGCGCCCAGCGGCACCAGCGAGCGCTCGTCGCGCGACAATTCCGCGTCGAGCCGCGACGCATCGGAAATATCGGTGATCAGCCGATCGAGCCGCTTGGCATCCTCGAGCACCAGCGTCAGCAGCCGCTTCTGCTTTTCCGGGTCGTCGACGCGCAATGTGGTCTCGACCGCGCTGCGCAGCGAGGTCAGCGGATTCTTCAGCTCATGCGCGACATCGGCGGCAAAATGCTCGATCGCATTCATGCGCCGCCGGATCGTATCGGTCATCTCGCGCAGCGCGGCCGAAAGCTCGCCGATCTCGTCGCCACGCGCCGCGAAATCGGGAATGCGCTGCGCGCCCTGGCCGCGACGGACCTGCTCGGCGGCCGCCGCGAGCTGGCGCAACGGCCGCACGATCGTCCCGGCGAGGTAGATCGACAGCAGGATCGTGACCGCGAGCGCGAGCAGGAACAGCTCGGCGAGCGAGAAGCGCACCGAGCGCACCGCCTGCTCGATCTCGCCGCTGCCCGACGACAGCAGCACGACCCCCAGGACCGCCTTGTAATATTGGACCGGCACCGCGGCCGTCAGGACGAGGCCGCCGCCCTCGGGAGCGCGATGGACCGCGGTCTCGATCTCGCCTTGGAAGGCGCGCTCGACCTCGGGATAGTCCGAGGCCGTCGGGCTCGGCGATTCGACATAGGGCGTGTAGTTTCCGCTCCATGGGATGCGCGCCATCACATTGTCGTAAAAGCGATGCGCAAAGCGAACGAAGAAATTGCTTTGATCGGGCGGCGGCAGCTCGTCCACCTCGATGCTCTCGCTCGGCGGGCCGAGAATCCGGGTGTCGCCGACCAGCGCGCCATGCACGTCGAACAGACGCGCACGCGTGTGGGTGGGCTCGACCAGGCGGCGCATCATCGCGCGCGCGCGCTCGGGGATCAGAACCTCGCCGCCGCTGTCGAGCGTGTCGTCGACCGCGCCTTCGCCGAGCGCGGCGGCGAAAATTTGGCCCTGCGTCCTCAGCGCCTCGGTCTGCGCGTAGACCAGGTTCTGCTGATATTCGCCGAGATAGAAAAAGCCGCCGCCCAGCAAGGCCAGGGCAACGACATTGATGGCCAGAATACGCAGCGTCAGCGGCGACAGACGGCTACGCCTCCGGCGCCGCGTCAGGCGCGACGCCGATTTCTCCCGAGCCCGACTCCGCGCCGCGGCCGCGACCGAAGCGGCAGCGGAGCCGCCGTCAGGCGTCGCGGTAGCGGTATCCAACCCCATAGAGCGTTTCGATCTGCGCAAAATCTTGGTCGACCATTTTGAACTTTTTGCGCAGACGCTTCACATGACTGTCGATCGTGCGGTCATCGACATAAATGTGCTCGCCATAGGCGCCATCCATCAATTGATCGCGACTTTTGACATGGCCTGGCCGAAGCGCCAGCGACTTCAATAAAAGGAACTCGGTCACGGTAAGATCGACATTATCGCCTTTCCAGGTGCATTGATGGCGCGACGGATCGAGCCGCAACTCGCCGCGCTGGATGGCGGGCTCGGCTTCGGCGCCGGTGCCCTGCGCGAGCTCACCGCGGCGCAAGAGCGCGCGAATGCGCTCGACCAGAAGCCGCTGCGAGAACGGCTTCTTGATATAGTCGTCGGCCCCCATCCGCAGCCCGAGCACCTCGTCGACCTCGTCGTCCTTCGAGGTGAGGAAGATGACCGGCATCGCGCTGTCCTTGCGGAGATGGCCGAGCAGCTCCATCCCGTCCATCCGCGGCATCTTGATGTCGAGAATGGCGAGATCGGCGGGCTGTGCGGTGAGGCCTTTCAGCGCCTCGGCGCCGTCCGAATAGCTGCGCACGGTGAAGCCTTCGGCCTCGAGCGCCATCGCGATCGAGGTGAGGATGTTCCGGTCGTCGTCGACCAGGGCAATGGTATTCGCCATAGAATGTTCCCTTATCGCAGTCGGCCCCATTGGTAAACCCTTGCGCCCCAGTGTGGCGGCTTTAAGGCAAGAGGGCGGCGCTAGTTTGTCTTCCCGATGGGACGATATCCGCTTCCATCAGCCCCGGGAGCGCGCCAGAATCCGCCTCATGACGACGCCCCCCGAACCCCCGGCCGCGACCGCACGGCGCTTGCTGCGCGCCATCGACCGCGCGGCCCTCGCGACCGCGCTCGGCACGGGCTCGGATTTTTGGCCCTATGCCTCGCTGGTGCTGGTCGCCGCCGATCTCGACGCCAGCCCGCTGCTGCTGATCTCGACCCTCGCCGAGCATACCAAGAACCTCGCCCGCGATGCGCGCGCCTCGCTGCTGTTTGACGGCACCCAGGGCTTGGACGACCCGTTGACCGGCGCGCGCGTGACCGTCCTCGGCGAATTGCGCGCAGAGGCCGATCCGGCGCTCCTCAAGCGCTTTCTCGCGCGCCATCCCGCGGCCGCGCTTTACGCCGGCTTTAGAGATTTCAGCCTCTACCGCATGACAATTGTCCGCGCGCATCTGATCGCCGGCTTCGGGCGCATTCATTGGATCGATGCCCGCGATCTGCTTTATCCGGGCGCCGGACCCTCGTGGCTGCGCGATGCCGAGCCGGGCATCCTCGCGCACATGAACGACGACCATGCCGCGACCGTCGAGCTTTATGCCCAACGGCTGCTGGGCCTGGAGGGCGGCGGTTGGCGTCTGACCGGAATCGATCCCGAGGGCGCGGATTTGCGCCGCGCCGGCGTGGTGGCAAGGCTGGCGTTTCCCGCCCCTGTGAGCGATTTGGATGCAGTGCGGCAGAGTTTTGTTGCGCTTGCACAGTCGGCGAAGCGCGGCGCAATGTCGCAATAGCTCGCGGTTAACCTTATGCCGCAAGGACATTGCGCCTGGGGCGCGACGGAGATAATTTGGGGTCACGGGCAGATGTTCGGCGCGACGCTCCGCGTCAGCCACGCGAAAAAAGCCCTGAGATCACCTGGAGGTTCGCCGTGCGTGTCTTCATCGTCACCGGATTTGCCGGCGGCATAATCCGTCAGCCGCTGTTGATGTCGATAGGAGTTCCGGCATGAGCGGATCCGGACGAACGCGCAACAAGAAGCTCCTCGACTGGGTCGAGGAAATCGCCACCAAATGCCGGCCGGACCGCGTCCACTGGTGCGACGGCTCGCCCGAGGAGGCGCAGCGGCTCTACGACGAGATGGTGGCGCTAGGCACGCTGATCCGGCTCAACCCGGAAAAGCGTCCCAACTCTTATCTCGCGCGCTCCGACGCTGCCGATGTCGCCCGGGTCGAGGACCGCACCTTCATCTGCTCGCGCCACAAGGAAGATGCCGGGCCGACCAACAACTGGATCGACCCCGCGGAAATGCATGCGACGCTCGACCGCCTGTTCGAGGGCAGCATGCGCGGGCGGACGATGTATGTCATTCCCTTCAGCATGGGGCCGCTCGGCTCGCCGATCTCGCATATCGGCGTGCAGATTTCGGATTCGCCCTATGTCGTCGTCAGCATGCGCATGATGACCCGCGTCGGACAGAAGGTGCTCGACCAGCTCGGCGACGGCGATTACGTGCCGTGCCTCCATTCCGTCGGCGCGCCGCTCGAGGACGGGCAGAAGGACGTCGCCTGGCCCTGCAACGCCAAGCACAAATACATCGTCCAATTCCCCGAGGAGCACGCGATCGCCTCTTACGGCTCGGGCTATGGCGGCAACGCGCTGCTCGGCAAGAAGTGCTTCTCGCTGCGCATCGCCTCGATCCTCGGCCGCGAGGAAGGCTGGCTTGCCGAGCACATGCTGATCCTCGGCATCGAAAGCCCGAAGGGCGAGAAGACCTACGTCGCCGCCGCGTTTCCCTCGGCGTGCGGCAAAACCAATCTCGCGATGCTGGTGCCGCCGACCGGCTTCGACGGCTGGAAGGTGCGCACGATCGGCGACGACATCGCCTGGATCAAGCCGGCCGCCGACGGCACGTTGCGCGCGATCAATCCCGAGGCGGGATTCTTCGGCGTCGCGCCGGGCACCGGGATGAAGACCAATCCCAACGCCATCAAGATGCTGGACCGCGACGTGATCTTCACCAATGTCGCGCTGACCGATGACGGCGATGTGTGGTGGGAAGGGCTGAGCGACGAGCCGCCCCGGCATCTGATCGATTGGCAAGGCAAAGACTGGACGCCCGATAG
>DATLUE010000299.1:0-2341 GCA_035533255.1 Allostellaceae bacterium
GTCGGCTCGGTGCCGCCATGCCCATAGCACACCGGCCCGGGCATCGAGCCCGCCGATTGCGGCCCGACATGCAGCCGGTTCTGATCGTCGAGCCAGGCGATCGAGCCGCCGCCCGATCCGACCTCGATGATGTCGATGACCGGCGATTTGATCGGAAAGCCGCGCACGGAGCCGCCGGCGTAATAGGTCTGGTCGATCGAGAAGCGGCCATCCTCGACCAGCGCACATTTAGCGGTGGTGCCGCCCATGTCGAAGGAAATGAGATTGGCGAAGCCCAGCGCCTCGGCATAGGCGGCCGCGCCGATGCAGCCGCCGATCGGTCCCGATTCGACCAGCGCGATCGGCTGGCGGCAGGCGCGCTCGGCCGAGAGCACGCCGCCATTGGAGCCCATCATCAGCAGCGTGCCGACAAAGCCCTTGCCGCGCAAATCGCCGTCGAGCTGCTTGATATAGCCCGAGACCTGCGGGCCGATATAGGCGTTGGCGGCAACGGTCGCGGTGCGCTCGTATTCGTACCAGCCGCGATAGAGATCGGTGCCGTGGGTCACATAGACGCCGGGCAGCAGATCGCGCAGCACCGCCGCGGCCCGCTCCTCATGCGCGGAATTGGCATAGGCGTTCATGAACGACACCGCGACCGCCTCGATCTTCTCCGCCGCCAGCCGATCCGCGAGGCGACGCAGCTCGCTCTCGTCGAGCGCGGCGACGACCTCGCCGCCGGTGCCGATGCGCTCGGTCACTTCGAGACGCCGCTCGCGCGGGATCAGCGGCTCGTCGCGCTGATAATGCAGGTCGAAGGGATCGGGGCGATTGCCGCGCGCGATCTCGAGCACGTCGCGGAAACCCTTGGTGGTGATCAGTGCGGCGCGGCTGCCCTGGCGCTGGATGATCGCGTTGATGACCAGCGTGGTGCCGTGATTGACCAGCCGGGCCTCGGCCGGCGACAGCTTCGTCTTCGCGAGGCACTCGATAATGCCGTCGACGAAATTGCCGTAGGTGGTCGGGCTTTTGGTATAGACCACGCGCCCGCTTTCGTGATCGAACGCGACCAAATCCGTGAACGTGCCGCCGATATCGACGGCGATAACATAGGCCATGCGTGGTCTTCCCGTTTCCCCGAGCGATCTTGCCAGTATAACGCCCTCGACGGCGGCGCGCTTGGAAGCCGGGGCCGCCGCGTCATAGACTGTGCCGTCCCGAGAAGGATGCGTGACATGAAGACCGCGGTCGTCGTCGGAAACCCGAAGCCGAAATCGCGCACCCTCGATGCCGGCGTGCTGGTGGCGCGCAAGCTGTCGGGCGCGGCGCCCGACCTCGTCCTCGACATCGTCGATCTCGGCGCGGGTTTGCTCGAATTCGGCAACGCCCAAATCAACGAGGCGATCGCGGCGGTCCGTGGCTGCGATGTGCTGATCGCCGCCAGCCCGACCTTCAAGGCGACCTATACCGGCCTCCTCAAATTGTTCCTCGATCAATTCCCGAGCGACGGGTTGGCGGGGATCACCGCCTTTCCGGTGATGCTCGGCGCCGGCCCGGCCCATGCGCTGGCGCCCGATCTGCTGCTGAAGCCGGTGCTGGTCGAGCTCGGCGCGATTTGCCCGGCCGTCGGGCTCTATCTTATCGACAAAAATTTCGCCGAGGACCCGCGCCTCGACGCCTGGGTGGCGCGGGCGAAGCCGCTGCTGTCCTTGGGGCGATAAGGCGTGGAGGGTTCCCCGTGCTAAGCTTTCCCCAGCCCGATAGCGAGGTAACGCGCATGGACATGATCGAGCATCACGCGGTGACGACCGCCGACGCGTTGGCGACGCTCTACGAGCGCCCGACCGAGCGCGTCGCAAAGAAGGCGCTGGACCACGTCGATGCGCTGGGACGCGCGTTCATTGCCGCCTCGCCTTTCCTGGTGCTGGCCACCGGCAACGACCAGGGCCTCGATTGCTCGCCCAAAGGCGACCGGCCCGGCTTCGTTACGGTTACCGAGGACGGCAAGGCGCTGCTGATCCCCGACCGGCCCGGTAACAACCGGATCGACGGGTTGAAGAACCTGGTCAAGGATTCGCGCATCGCGCTGATCTTCTTCGTCCCGGGCGCCAACGAGACCTACCGCGTCAACGGCCGCGCCCAGATCAGCACCGATCCGGCCTTGAAGCGGCGTTTCGCGGTCGGCGGCAAGGAGCCGCGGACGGTGCTGGTGGTCACGGTCGCCGAAGCCTTCCAGCATTGCCCCAAGGCGCTCATTCGCGCGAATTTTTGGACGGCCGGCAGCAGCGAGCGGCCCAAAGGCGTGCCGACGCTCGGCGATTTCGCCGCCAGGGGCAATCCGCGCACCGACGCCGCGGCCTTC
>DATLUE010000300.1:0-7980 GCA_035533255.1 Allostellaceae bacterium
TCTGCGGCCGGGTCAAACCCGCGCTTACGGGCCGCATGTGATCCATTCGACCGCACATCCCGACGGCGCCTGGGTGATCCGCGTCACCGGCACGAATCTCGACAAATTGCCGCGCTATTATTTCCGGCCCAAGAAGGACAAAATATTGCCGGCACGGGAAACCGTCTAACGAGGAGCGCGCGACGGCGTGCCGCCGGATACCTGCTGAGTAGCTCTCGGGTGTATGGAAGGAAGACCCATGGCCGAACTTCGTCATATCGCCATTGCGACCCGCGATCCTTGGCTTACCGCCGAATTCTATAAGACGATCTTCGGCTTCGAGGTCGCGGGCGAGACGGATTCGAGTTTGGCCGAGGGCATCTTCCTGACCGATGGTGTCTTCGGGATGGCGCTTTTGGATTTCAAATCCGAGAAAGCGGCGCAGGGTCGAGGCAAGGACTTCATCGGCTTCCATCATTTCGGAATCTGGGTCGACGAGGTTGAAGCGACTCAGAAGCGTATCGAGCGCGCCGGTGGCAGCTGGCTGATGGGCGAGCCCGACTATCGCCAGAATGCCCAGTACGAGGTGAAGTTCCTGGACATCAACGGCGTGATCCTCGACCTCGTCCATAATGGCTGGGCGGGCACGCAGCGCCGGCCGGGACAGGCCGACAACGAAGTAAGCCCGAAGCGCGGCCTGGTCCCGCGCTTTGCCGAGCGGCGTATAGCGGCGGCGAAAGCGATGGCCGCGCGGGGCGTCGTCCATGACTCCAAGCGCCGCGGTCACCTTCGGCATTTCGCCATGTCGGTTCCCGATCCCTGGGCGTCAGCCGAATTCTATAAGAACATCTTCGGTTTCGAGACGGTCGGCGAGACCGATTCGAGTCTGGCCGAAGGCGTGTTCTTGTCCGATGGCGTCATCGGCCTCGCCCTACTCCATTACAAATCCGACGCCGCATCGCAGGGCAAGGGCCGGGATTTCGTCGGCCTTCATCATTTCGGCATCTGGGTCGACGATGTGGAAGCGACCCATAAGCTCGTTGAGCAAGCCGGCGGCCGATGGGTCATGGGCGAGCCTGATTACCGCGACAACGCCGCCTACGAGGTCAAATTCCACGATACCAATGGCGTGGTTTTCGATCTCGTCCATAATGGGTGGCCCGCGACCCAGCGTCGCCCCGGTATGCCGGATAATCAGGTGAGTCCCAGCCGTGGCCTTGTGCCGCGCTTCGCGGAGCGCCGCGCCCGCGCGGCAACAAGGCCGGCGGCGGCGGTCGCAGACTAGGATTGGTGCGTCGTGCCGGAGCGAAGCCGTATCGCCGCCAACGGAATCGCGGTCAGTTACCGTCTCGAAGGGCCGGCGGGCGCGCCGGTCATCATGCTGAGCAACTCGTTCCTCACAGATTACGGGATGTGGGATTTCCAGGTTCCCGCATTCACAGCGAAGTACCGCGTCCTGCGCTACGATCCGCGCGGCCACGGCGATACGCAGGCAAGCCCTCCGCCCTACTCGGTGGATTTGCTGGTCGCCGATGTCGTCGGCTTGCTCGACGCACTCGGCATCGGGCGGGTCCATTTCCTTGGCTTATCGATGGGCGGCGTCGTCGGCCAACTCATGGCAAGCCGCCATCCCGACCGTCTCTTGTCCCTCCTGTTGAGCGATACCGCGTGCCATCTTCCGCCTGAAGCGGCGTGGGACGATCGCATCGCCCTGGCGACGACCAAGGGCACGGGAGCGTTCGTTCAGCCGATGACCACGCGCTGGCTGACGCCCGCCTATTACGAGAGACACCCCGAGATCGTTGCCAAATTGGGCGCCATGATCGCAAAGACCTCGGTCGATGGCGCCATCGGTTGCGCGCAGGCACTGCAGAAGATGAACCAGTCGTCGATTTTGCGCGGCATCGAGGTTCCGACATTGATCATCGTCGGGGCGCACGACGTGGGCACGCCGGTTTCGGCCGCGAAATTTCTCCACCGCGAAATCGAAGGGTCGACATTGGCGATTGTCGATGAGGCCGGCCATCTGTCGAATATCGAGCAGGCCGAGACCTTCAACCGGATCGTGCTGGACTTTCTCGCAAGACTTCCCTCCTAGCCGAAAGAAATCTCTCCCATGAGCGCAGACACGGCGATACCGTCCGACACGCTGATGGACGGGCGCGAATATCTCGAAAGTCTGCGCGATGGCCGTGAGGTCTATATTTACGGCGAGCGCGTCAAGGACGTCACCACCCATCCGGCTTCGCGCAACGCCGCGCGATCGATCGCGCGCCTTTACGATGCGCTCCACGATCCGGCGACCCGCGACACGCTCACGATGGTCGACCGGCACGGCATCCGCACCCATCGCTTCTTCACGGCAAGCTACTCGGCGCAAGAGCTGCTGGCCGCGCGCGACGCGATCGCCGTTTGGGCGCGCATGACCTACGGGTTCATGGGCCGCACGCCCGATTACAAGGCGGCCTTCATGGCGACCCTGGGCGCGACTCCGGAATTCTATGCGCCCTATACCGAAAACGGTCGCGCCTGGTACCGGCGCTACGCCTCGAAGGGCCTCTTCCTCAACCACGTCCTGATCAATCCGCCGGTCGACCGCAAGAAGCCGGTGCACGAAGTGGGCGACGTGTTCGTTCACCTTGTGAAGGAGTCCGATGGCGGCATCGTCGTCAACGGCGCCAAGATGCTCGCGACCGGCTCGGCGCTCACCAACGCCACCTTCGTCGCCCAGAACAGCGCCGTGCAGCTCGAAAAAGGCAAAGCCGAGGATTTTGCGCTGGTGTTCATCGCGGCGGTGGATACGCCCGGCTGCAAGCTCATTTGCCGCCCCTCCTACGAGAGCGCGGCGCACAGCCCCTTCGACTCTCCGCTATCGAGCCGGTTCGACGAGAACGACGCGGTCATCATTTTCGACAACGCCTTCATCCCCTGGGAGAATGTTCTCGTCTACCGCGACATCGAGCGCGCACGGCGCTTCTATGCCGCCTCGGGCTTCTTCAATCGCTACAATTTGCAGGCCGGCACGCGGCTCGGCGTCAAGCTCGATTTCATGTGCGGGCTCCTTGCGAAAGGCCTCGCCGCCAACGGCACCGACGATTTCCGCGGCGTCCAGACATTGCTGGGCGAAGTGGTGGCTTGGCGCAATCTCATCTGGGCCCTGACAACCGCCATGTGCCTCGATCCGCAACCGGGGCCCGGCGGTTCCGTGATGCCGAAGCTGGAGCATGCCTCAGCCCTGCGGCTCTTCGCCACGATGGCATGGCCGCGCGTCAAGGAAGTGTTCGAGACCATCCTTGGCGGCGCTCCGATCGCCACGCCCTCGAGCCATAAAGATCTGGAAAACCCCGAACTGCGGCCACTGCTCGACCGCTATTACCGCGGATCGGATAGCTCGGCGGAGCAGCGGATCAAGCTCTTCAAGCTCATTTGGGACGCCATCGGCAGCGAGTTCGGCGGGCGGCACGAGATTTACGAACGCAACTATTCCGGCAACAACGAGCAGATGCGTCTAGACGTGCTTAGCTTTGCGCAGCAGCGCGGCATCATGGACGACTGTCGCAAACTCGCCGAACAGTGCATGGACGATTACGACCTCAAGGGCTGGACCAACCCGACCTGGGCTTTCAATTCCGGGAAATCGTGACGCGACAGATCGGGACCGGCTATTCTCGCAACTCATGGCGCGCAAGCGCCTCGAAATCGCAGGAGTCATCGCCATGGCCAAGCTTCGGCACATCGCCATCGTCGTCCAAGATCCGGAGCAATCCGCGAAGTTCTTCGAAGCCGCCTTCGATATGAAAGTCGTCGGCAAGGCGCGGCGAGGCCTTTATGTTTCAGATGGCGTGATCAACGTCGCGCTGCTGAAGGTCGAATCGGCAAATGAGCGCCTCGGCGTCACGCATTTCGGCATGTGGGTCGACGATCTCGACGCCTCCGAGAAGAAAGTCATCGATGCCGGCGGCACCTATCTGAGCGGAAGGCCGACTTCGCCCCATTCCTTCTATGAGGCAAAGTACCGCAATCCCGACGGCGTGGTCTTCGATCTTACACATAATGGTTGGACCGGCGCGGTCAAAGAGGTTGTGCCGAAGGCATGATGATGAGCACCACTTCCGGCGTCGTTTCGCCTTTTGTTCCACCCACCGTGGATCGGCTTTCGATTCGCGTCGTCGTCGATTCCCATTACGAGCGCTTCCTTCCGAAAGCGACGCATCCGGTCGTCGCGATCGAGCATGTCGGCGAGATACCCGGGCGCCAGATGACTACGCTCGCCGGCGAATGGGGATTGTCGCTGCATCTCGAATCCGTGCGCGACGGCGCGAAAGCGCAGTATCTCCTCGATTTCGGTTTCACGCCTGAAATCCTCAACCGCAATTTCGGCTTGCTCGACGTCGACGCCGCAAAGATCAACGGGCTCATTCTGAGCCACGGCCATCGCGATCATTACGGCGGGCTCGTCGGCTTCGTGAACCAGCATCGAACCGAGATGCGCTCCGACCTCGCACTTTATGTCGGCGGGGAGACGATCTTCCGCGAGAAATGGCTGGCGGCGCGCGACGGCAAGCAGCCGATTTCATGGGGCGCGCTCGATCGCATCGCGCTGACGGCGCAGAATGTCTTGCCGGTCTGCTGCGGTGTGCCGCAGGCGCTCGAGGGACCGTTCACCACCGGCGAAATCCAGCGCACCTCATTCGAGACCGTCACCGGAGGCACCAAAGTCCGTAACGAAGAACATTTCACCGACGCCGAGCGCCGCGGCGAACTCGTACTGGACGAGCATCGTGACGAGCACGGTACCTGCTACATCGTGAAAGGCCGCGGCCTGGTCGTAATCTCGTCCTGCGGCCATACCGGGATCGTCAACACGGTTAAGACCGCGATGAAAGTCGCTAATGTCGATAAGCTGCATGCCGTGATCGGTGGATTTCACCTCGGCATGGCCCCAACCGACTATATTCAGCACACCGTCGATGAATTCGCGGCGATGGCGCCCGACGTCGTGGTTCCAATGCACTGCACGGGCGCCGGTTTCATCGACACCATGCGCCGACGCATGCCCGATCGCATCGTCGGCTCGAATCTCGGCAGCCGGTTCACCTTCGGCGTTTAGCCGATCGGCCCTACGCCAATCGCCCTCCGCTTCGGCTTCATCGAGTGGTCGCTGGACGCCGACCGATGGTTACAACCTGATCCAACGCCGGCCCTCCGAACTGATTCAGGACGTCGAGAGCTGATTTGGCCGCCCTTCAAAGCCCCTTTTACTGGCGCTCGTGCCTTTCGATGCTGGAAAGATCGCCTGACCAGGGAAGCGCGGAGCGGCACCAGACCTGGTCCTTCGGCATCAGCGACGCACGTTCTTTGATCCCGCCGAGGCGAAGCACGTAAAAGGGCGGGTTCTCGAGCGCTGCGGCGTAAAGCGGCGTGCCGCAATCGGGACAGAAGGCCTGTCCGCGTCTGGCGCCGCTGTCCGAGGTCCTGACATAAATCTTGGGCGTGCCGCTCTTCAGCACGAAGCCCGCAGCGGGCGCCCGCACGATCACGCGATAGGCGGAGCCGGTCAGGGTTTGGCAATCCGTACAGTGACAAATCCGCACCGTCCCGGGATCGACCTCCGCCTCATAGGCGATGGCACCGCAATGGCACCTTCCTTCGACGTGCATGAAGTCTCCTTTCGCATAAGGCGCCCCGGCGAAGACGCGCCGCCCGATAGCGCGACGCGCAAGTCTCTTGCGAGTCATCGCGGCGCTAGAGCGAGCCTACATACGCCGCAAGTGCGTCGATTTCCTGCGGCGACAGATTCTGCGCGTTGAAATGCATGATTGCGTTGTCGCGCGCATTCGAGGCGAAATTCGCGAGCTGCTCTTGGATGTATTCGGGGTGCTGACCCGCGAGCCGCGGGATCGCCTCGTTCCCCTCGCCTTTATCGCCATGGCAGACCTGGCACGCGGGCACGTCGCGTGCCTCGATACCGTTGTCGAAGATCGTCTTGCCGGCGGCCATCAACGCCGCATCGCTTGGCGAGCCGGCAACCGGCGCGCGCGCGGAGTAGTAGGTAGCGAGGCCTTTGATATCGGAATCGGTCAGGCGCGCTGCCATGCCCCACATATAAGTATGAGCGTGCGGGTCGGTGCGGGTGTGATCGCGGAAAGCGGTGATCTGCTCCTCGATATATTGCTCGCGCTGCCCGGCGAGACGCGGGAAGGTCGGCGAGATGCTGCGGCCCTCGAAGCCGTGACAGGACGAGCAGACATGCACCAGCCCCGCGATATGCGGATCGCTTGGCCCGGCCTCTTCCTGGACCGAGCTGCAAGCCGCCGCGACCACCGCAACCAATCCGATGACGAGGGCCGATCGTGTCCAGCCGTGGTGTGCCGACGCTTTAGATTTTTCGATCATCGCTTAAAGTCCCCGCCGTCCGATCAAAACGCGATCCAGTCGAATAGGAATAACGTGTTGTTGTCGCTCGCATTGCGTCCCGCGCCGTCGAAATTCGTGCTGCCGCCCTCGAACCGTTGGTAATAGATGTATTGCACACCGACCTTCATATTGAGCCACGGCCAGAAACCCGGGCCGCCATGGTTGAACGGCATGTAGTCCAGCTCGCCGATCCAACCGGCTGTGTTCGGCGTGTTATAGGTCGGCGAGTTCGTGCCATAGAGCAGCGGATCGATCGAGCCGCGGGTCGAGAAATAGCCGAGCGTCCCTCCATAGGTCTGCTCGTAGTAGTAGCTGCTCTTGACGTTGAAGCTGCGCAGGAAGTCGCGACCGTTCGAGGTGCCGCCAAGCGCCTGGCTGGCGGTGTAGTTCTGATTCTCGGTGATATAGCTTGCCTGCAGCGAGACGCTATGGACATCGGACAGGAACTGATACTGCGTATCGAATCCGATATCGGTCGTGTGATCGGTGCCGGAGCCGGTAACCCGGCCGGGATTAAGCGACGCCGCCATGCCGAAGGTGCCGATCTCGAACGAGCTGGGTCCCCATTGCGGCTGAAGCGCAAAGCGCCAGTAAGGGGCAATGCCGTTGATCGACGTAGTGCCGGTCGGATTGATTCCCACCGCCGCGTCACCCGCCTTGGGCAGCGTGTGATAGCCGCCGACCTCGGCATAGACGAGCCGATTCCAGAATGCGTAGGCGTTAAGTCCGACGACTTGCTGGGCGAAGGCGCCCTCGATCATCGTCGCGGTTGGAACCGGGCCCGCCGGACCGACGCCCGAGGTGATGAACGGATACCGCCAGGCCGGCGTCGAATTCCACAGATCCGTCACCGAGGGATTGTTGTTGAGGCTGAGCCCGAACACCGTTTCGCCGCCGAGCGTCGTGGACTTCGCCCAGCGGATATCGGTGTTGTCCCAAGTGAACCGCCGGTGGATATTGTCATAGGTCGCTTGCGCGAAGGTACCGAGGCCGAGGCTCGGCGCGATCGCACCGCCGTAAAAGATGCTGCCGGCTTGGAAGGCGACGTTGTCGTTAGGGCTGATATGCGGGCCAGCGCCGCCCGGCTGACTCTTGTTCGTGTTCGTGAAACCGGCTTGGCCCATCGCGGCCAGCGCCGGCCAATCGGAATCGCCGCCAAGGAAAGTGTAGCCGTTCAGCTTGAACAACCGGCCATAGGGCGTGAGCTCGGGAAAACCGTTGTGGCATGCGGCGCACTGCTGGCCGGTCTGACGCGCGTAACTCGGTAAGGCCTGAGCGGCCGGCAGTCCTCCCAGGAGCGCCAGCGCGCCGATGAAGATCGCTATCCACTGGTACCCGAGACGACCAGCGCGGCTCGTTCGATATTCCATGGCCCGCAATCCCCTTACGCTACCACAATCGAATGCATTGCTTTCTTGCCTTGCCGGCACCCTCGCTGCATTGATCTAGTACCTACTTTTCATGGACGGTGATTCGTGATTCAAGATCGGGATGGTTCCCGCAGCAAGAGAAGTACGATTAAGGTGGGGCGATCGCAAGGAGCTTGAGGCTCGTTGCCGTTCGCCGCGCACCATGCAACGCGAC
>DATLUE010000301.1:0-2472 GCA_035533255.1 Allostellaceae bacterium
CAATACAACTGTCATAAATCTTGGTTAGCCTTGCCGGCAATTCGAGCAACGCCGCAACCGAGGGATGACATGCGCAAATACACATTGACCGCGTTCTTCGCGGGGGCCTCTCTAGCCGCTTGCGCCGCCGCGGGCGCCGCCGCCGCCGACGACGGCAGCACCACGGTCGGCGGCAAATCGTACATCGACTTGACCAACATCAATCAACAGAGCGACGGCACGAAGACCGCCGCTTCCGGTACCGGCGTGGACGTCAAGCGCTTCTATCTGATCTTCACCCACGACTTCGACAAGACCTGGTCGGTCACCGCGACCACCGACTTCAATTACACGAGCGGCACCGGCCAGACGCAGCTGTACATCAAGAAGGCGTACCTGCAGGCGAGGATAGCGGACGCGTTCGTCGCGCGCCTGGGTTCGGCAGACATGCCCTGGATCCCGTTCGTCGAAGATCTGTACGGATATCGCTTCGTCGAGAACACCTTGATCGACCGGCTGAAGTTCGGCAATTCCGCCGATTGGGGCCTGCATGCCGTCGGCAAGCTGCTCGATGGCCGGCTAAATTATGCGGCCTCGGTCGTCAACGGCAACGGTTACAAGAACCCGACCCGCTCGCAGAGCATGGACTTCGAGGGGCGCCTCGCCTACGCGCCCGTGCCGGGTCTGACGATCGCCGCCGGCGTGTATTCCGGCAAGCTCGGCAAGGATGTCGCGGGCGCCGCGCAGAGCGTGCAGCACACCGCGAATCGCTTCGATGCGCTCGTCGCCTACGTCAACAGCGATTTGCGCGTCGGCGCGGAATATTTCAGCGCGACGGATTGGAATCAGGTGACCGCCGCGCCCGCAGACAAATCCGCGGGATACTCCGTTTGGGCCTCGTATGACTTCCAGGGGAATTACTCGGTGTTTGCCCGCGGCGATCAAAGCAAGCCGAAGCAGGACTTGAACCCGGGCCTGAAGGACACCTATTACAACGCCGGCCTCGCTTATCACCCGCGGAAAAATGTCGACCTCGCGCTTGCCTACAAGCACGACAAAGTCGAGAACGGTTCCTGGAACACGACCAACGGCACGATCGGCGGCGTCCCGGACGGCAAGTACGACGAAGTCGGCGTCTGGGCGCAAGTGGCTTTCTGAGGGCGCTTTTCAGCCGCTGCCGGCGGCTGTGCTAGAGTGAAAGGCCAAAAAGCGAGGGCGCCAATTGGCCGACATTTTCGTCTCCTATTCGAGGCAGGATAAAGCGCGCGTCGCGCCGCTGGTCGCCGCCCTCGAGGCCGAAGGCTGGTCGGTGTGGTGGGACCCGGCCATTACGCCGGGAGAGGAATTCGACGACCTCATTTCGCGGGAGCTCGAGGGCGCGAGGTCGCTGGTCGTCGTCTGGACGCCTCACTCGGTCGATTCCCGTTGGGTCAGGGGCGAGGCGCGCGACGCCGCCGACCGGGGCGTGCTGGTGCCCGTGCGCTTAGATGGCGCCAAGTTGCCGATCGACTTTCGCGCCGTCCACTCGACCGATCTCGACGGCTGGAATGAGGACCGGCAGGGCGCGGCGTTCAAGGGCCTGCGCAAGGCGCTCGAAGCCAAGCTTGGCGCGCCGAAGAGGCCTTCGCCCGGCACGTCGACCGGCAAAAAGGCTCCGGAGGTCAGCATTTGCGTGCTGCCGTTCGCCAACATGAGCGGCGATCCGGAACAGGAGTATTTCTCCGACGGCATCACCGAAGACATCATCACCGACCTCGGCAAAGTCTCGGCGCTGTCGGTCGTGTCCCGCAACATGGCGTTTTCGTTCAAGGGCGCGAAGGGCGGCGTCGGCGAGATCGGGCGGCAGACGAAGGCATCCTACGTGCTCGTGGGCAGCGTCAGAAAGGCCGGCGAACGCGTGCGCATCACGGCGCAGCTGGTCAACGCGTCGACCGATGCGCAGGTCTGGGGCGAGCGCTACGATCGCGACCTCAAGGATATCTTCGCGCTGCAGGACGAGATTTAAATTCCATCGTCGCGGCGTTGAAACTCACTCTGCTTCCCGAAGAAAAACTCGCGCTCGAGCAGCGCGCCACCACCAACGTCAAGGCCTACAAATTCTATTTGATGGCCCGGCAATTCAGCGTCATGGGCAACGAGCGGCATCAGGAGATCATCGTCCCCTCTGCAAGCGCGCCGTCGAACTCGATCCGTCCTACGCACCGCCCTGGGCGACGATGGCGATCGCGCAGTGGGACATGCATCGCCGCAGTGCATGCCCGGAAGACGGGCGGGAGGCCGCCGACCGCGCCATTGTGCTCGATCCGCATCTCGCGGACGCCCATGCCGCGCTGGGTGCGGCTCATCAGGGTCAGGGGCGGTATGAGACCGGGCTGCAATCATGCGAGGCGGCGCTGCGGCTCGATCCGAACTCGTACGAAGGCAATCGAGTGGCCGGCATGTGCAGCATGGCGTTGCGCCGGTATGCGGACGCCATCCGCTATTTCGAGGCGG
>DATLUE010000302.1:0-4609 GCA_035533255.1 Allostellaceae bacterium
GGTCGAGACGGGGCATTTCGCGACGCTGTGGAAAAATATGTCCGTCAGGCTCGGCATCCTACCGGAGTTCATCGAGAGCGACTGGCGAACCGGCGCTGATCCGACCGCTATCGAAGCACGACTGCGCGAGGACAAGGCACATGCGTTCAAGGCGGTATGTGTCGTCCATAATGAAACCTCAACGGGCTGCGTCTCGCATATCGATGCGGTTCGGAAGGCGATCGACGCCGCGCGTCATCCAGCGCTACTTATGGTCGACACGATCTCATCCCTTGCCTCGATCGATTACAGACACGACGAGTGGGGTGTCGACGTTACCGTGGGCGGGTCACAAAAGGGGCTGATGCTACCGCCGGGGCTCTCCTTTAACGCGCTCGGTAGCAAAGCGCTCGCGGCAGCCAAGACAGCGAAGCTTCCAAGGTCATTTTGGGGTTGGGAAGAGATGATCGCCGCCAATAAGAACGGCTCGTTCCCGTATACGCCCGCGACCAATATGCTTTATGGCCTCGCGGAAGCAGTAGATATGCTGCACGAAGAAGGCTTGGAGAATGTCTTTGCGCGTCACGATCGACTCGCTGAGGCAACTCGGCGCGCGGTACGCGCGTGGGGACTGGAAGTCTGGTGCCGAGAGCCAAGGGACTATTCCTCGTCGCTGACCGCGGTTCTCATACCGAGCGGCTACAATGCCGACGCGTTCCGCCACGCGGCGCTCAGATATTTCAATATCTCGCTTGGCTCTGGTCTGACAAAGCTCGCCGGAAGGGTTTTCCGTATCGGTCATCTTGGCGACACGAATGACCTGACCATTGTTGGCGCGCTGGCGGGCGTCGAGATGGGGTTGCAGGTCGCCGGTGTTCCACACAAAAACGGCGGCGTGCAAGCGGCCATGGAATACCTCGTTTCTGCGCACGATATTCCGGCGCGCGGCTCCACGTCCGAAATCCTGCCCCTGCACATGTAGTGAGTTTTCCCTCTACGGCTGAGTGCGCCCTCCCCAAAACTGGAGTCAACGATGGCGAATCGCGTTGCTTTCCTCGGCACCGGCATCATGGGCGCACCCATGGCGGCCAATCTTATGAAAGCAGGATTCACAGCGACGGTCTGGAACCGTACTCTGTCAAAGACCGATGGGCTCGCGAAGCTCGGCGCCCGCGTAGCAGACAATCCCGTCGAATGTGTCAAGGGGGCTGATTACGTCCTCTCCATCCTCGACAGCGGGCCTGTTGTGCGTGAGGTGTTCTTCAACACCCGAGCTGCCGATGCAATCAAGCGCGGCGCCGTGTTTATCGACATGGCCTCGATCCCGCCAAAGATGGCGCAGGAGCATTCTGCGTGGCTAAAGGAGCGCGGCGTCGGTCACCTTGATGCCCCGGTATCGGGCGGTAGCCTCGGGGCCGCAGAGGGTTCGCTGGCGATCATGGCTGGTGGTGAACGGGCGGATTTCGACCGAGCCGAGCACAACGGAGTCTGGAAGCCAATGGGCCGGGCGAGCTACATCGGTCCATCCGGCAGCGGACAGATCGCCAAGCTTGCCAACCAGATTATGGTCGCCTGCAACATTGCGAGCGTTGCTCAAGGGCTTTTGTTCGCGGCCGCTGGCGGCGCCGATCCCGGCCAGGTGCCGGTCGCGCTCGCCGGAGGGCACGCCGACAGCCGTGCGCTTCAGGAGCATGGTCGGCGCATGATCAATCGTGACTTTCGACCCGGCGCTCCAATACGCAATTTCGTCAAGGATCTCGATACGGTTCTAGCCGTAGCTCAGGAGATTCGCTTGCCGAATCTCCCGGTGGTTAAGGCGATTCGGGACATATTCAAGGATCTCTACGACGAGGGGTATCAGCTCTGGGACCACAGCGCTCTGCTCCTCTATCTAGAGAAACTAAACTCGCCAGTACGCCTTAACGACAAGAAAGACACGCCACCCAAAGCGTAAGTCGCCTTGCGCCGTGGTCTGCCAAACCTTGGCGACCGACAAGGCAAACGCTTGCGTTACCGGCGCGCGATAGAGAATCGAATTGCCGCAGTGCGCGCGGCGCCAGAGGGAGGAACGAAAGACGTGAAGACCAGCTACGACACGTTGATCTTAGGTGCTTCCTACGGTTCGCTGTTCGCAGCGAAACTGCTGATGGCTGGGCACAATGCGACGATGGTGTGCCTTCCTAAGGAGGCAGAAGCATTCAATACCAATGGCGCGCGGGTGCGCCTTCCCGTTAAGGGCCGGCTTGCGCCGATCGAGATTGATTCGCGTAAGTTGCCGGGCAAGCTCGCCGCCGCCGGGCCTACCGCCGTCGATCCTGCGAAATTCGATCTCGTGGTGCTTGCGATGCAGGAGCCGCAATACGGCTCGACAGGGGTGCGAGAGCTCCTTGCGGCTGTCGCCGGCTCGCGCGTTCCCTGCATGTCGATCATGAACATGCCGCCGCTGCCTTATCTGAAGCGAATTCCCGACCTCGCCACCGATGCGCTCGGCTCGTGCTACACCGACGCCAGCGTGTGGAGCAGCTTCAACCCGCGCTCAATGACCTTGTGCAGTCCCGATCCGCAGGCGTACCGCCCGCCTGGGGAGGACGTAAACGTCCTGCAGGTCTCGCTGCCCACCAATTTCAAGGCCGCCCGTTTTGCTTCAGTGTCGGCGACGGCGATGTTGCGCCAGATGGCGCATGACATCGATGCCATCCGCTACGATGCCGGCGATGGCAAGATCGAGCTGCCGGTGAAGCTGCGCGTGCATGAGTCGATCTTCGTCCCGCTCGCCAAATGGGCGATGCTGATTACCGGAAACTACCGGTGCGTGCTCAAAGACGAGGCGCGCTCGATCAAGGACGCCGTGCACAGCGATCTGGCGCAATCGCGCGCCATCTATGGCTGGGTTTCAGATCTCTGCATCAAGTTAGGGGCAGCGCCCGCCGATCTTGTGCCGTTCGAAAAATATGCGACGGCAGCGGAGAGTCTGGTGCGGCCATCCTCGGCGGCGCGCGCACTTTTCGCTGGCGCACCCAATATCGAACGGGTCGATCGGTTGGTGCAGGCTATCGCCACGCAGCAAAGCATGCGCTCGACTGCGCTCGACACTACTGTGGCGTTCGTCGATGCGCGGCTCGCCATTAACCGCCGGAGGGTGGCCTAAGTCCTTAAGGGTCGGCGCCGCACCCATGTGTGCGGCCGAGTGTTCATGTCAATATGACCAGTGCGAGAAAGCGCATAGTAATTGTCGGTGCCGGTCACGCCGGCGGCGTAGCGGCCGCGACGCTGCGTCAAGTGGGCTATAGTGGCGCGATCACGCTGATCGGCAGCGAGCCGCATCCGCCGTATGAGCGGCCGCCGCTGTCGAAGGAATTTCTCGCGGGTGCCATACCCGTCGAGAAGACGTATCTCAGGCCTCTCGCCTTTTACGCCGAGAACGGCATCGCCTTCCGACCCCGCGAAACAGCGACCGCGATCGACCGCAAGGCGCAGCGTATCGCGCTCAGCAACGGCGAGAGCGTGCCCTATGACGCGCTGCTGCTCACGACCGGCGCACGCGCGCGGCGCCTGTCGTTGCCGGGCGCCGACCATCCACGCGTGCTGTATCTGCGCGACATCCGCGACTCACTGGCCTTGCGCGAAGTGCTGCAGGTCGGATCGCGCGTTGCCGTGATCGGCGCCGGGTTCATCGGTCTCGAAGCCGCGGCTGTCGCTCGCAAGCGAGGCGCGGCGGTGACAGTCGTCGAGATGCAGCGCGAACCGTTGCAGCGCGTCTGCCCGTCGGAGATCGGCCACTTCATGGCGGAGTTGCACCGCCGCAACGGCGTTGAACTGCTCACGGGCATCGCGTTGACAGGGGTCGAGCCTGATGGCGATGCCCTCGTGCTGCGCACCGGCGACGGCAACACCATCGCCGCCGATGTCGTGCTGGCTGGGATCGGCGCCCAACCCAATGTCGAGATCGCTCAGGCCGCCGGCCTCGCGGTTGAGGATGGCATCGTCACCGACGAATTCGGACGCACCAGCGATCCGCAGATCTTCGCCGCTGGCGATGTGACGCGGCACTACAATCCGCTGCTCGGCCGCAAACTGCGGCTCGAGGCCTGGCAGAACGCGCAGAACCAGGCGATCGCTGTCGCCAAGTTAATGGCGGATGGCGACCAGCCCTATGCCGAAGTGCCTTGGTTCTGGACCGATCAATACGACCTGAATCTCCAGATCGCGGGCGCGCCCGTGCGCTGGAGCACGCTGGTCTGGCGCGGCAGCGCCGGCGACAAGGCCTTCACGGTGTTCGGCCTCGATGACGGCAAGCCGGTCGCGGCGATCACCGTGAACAACGGTCGCGACATGCGGCCGGCGCGTGAACTGATCGCACGGCGTCGCAACATCGATGCGGCGCGGCTTATGGACCTCAAGGTGAAATTGCAGGATTTGGCGCGGGAGAGCTGACGCTCCGGGCGCACATTCAAGCTAGGTGCGATCGATCTAAAGATTCGCGGATTTTGAAGGCGCACGCTGTCGGCGCAAATCAAGGCTCGGTCTGAACCAAATCCGTTGCCACCGCTTTGGATTTCTCGTTTTTGGCGACAATATCGAGGGCGTCTGTCGTCGTCGTTCTTATATGATTTCGCGCCTCTCGCTCGCA
>DATLUE010000303.1:0-6083 GCA_035533255.1 Allostellaceae bacterium
GCGCGAGTATCAGAGCATCATCGCGGCGCCGATCGTACGGCATGGGCTGAAAGCCAACCGGAAGACCCTCGAGACCTGTGCCCAATATTCCTACGAGCAGGGCCTCACGCCTCGCCTGATGAAGTTGGAAGAGCTTTTCGCGCCCTCGACGCTGAACGAATAGCCGGCGGAAGCCGCTAAGAACCGGCCGCCGGACCAATTTGCCGCCAAGCGACGCTTCCGGGGGTGTTTCGGACCCTCAAACGGTTGGCGATACCGCACGCGCGCGGCCGACGGTGATGTGCCCGCTCGGCAGGTTCGCCTTGTTCAAGGCGGATGGTTTGCGTTGGTCGTCGGGGATACGGGCTATAGCCGCTATCTGCGGCGCGTCGGTGTCAGCAGTGTGCGGACGCTGGTCACCGGAGAGCCAACAATCTCAGCGATATCCCCGGCGTTCAACCCCAAGTCCGCAAGGTAATGCACAATCTCGGAGACGCCGGTCCGTCGCTTGGTCGCTCGCTCGAATGATTTTTCGCCCAGTAGTTGCTTTATCGAGAGAGAGATTAAGACATTTAGCTTCGCCGAAATCTGCACAGCTACTCCGTCATCGGTAACCTTACTCGCCATCGTTGACCCCTTTGAGCATTTTACCGACAGTGGCTGTAGCGACATGGATATGCTTGCCGATATCCACCTGTCGAACGCCCCTGCTTGCTAGTTGCAGTGCTAGCAGATGCTGTAGAAGACTAATGATCGTGTCGAGTTTTTCGGCGACTTCGCTATCAGCATTCTTCATCAGTTTCACTCCTTCTGCTTTTTAATAAGCTTTGCGATACGGCTCACACGGTGAATATCCACTCCGGCAATTTGTCGGATCTGATGCTGACCTACTCCAGCCAATGCCAATTGCACGATGATGAGGTCTTGTAGAAGGTCTTCGACGCTCCGTTGCTTCTGAGCCATTTATTTCCTGCCTTTTGCCTGTTTGCGTAGGCCTGATAGTTCTTTGTTGATGTGTGTACTTGTCTTCCCGAGGATTTCCGCAATCTCAATGGGTCGTAGACCGAGGTTGCTCAACGTTTCGATTTGCTGCCGCAGATGCATTTGGTTTTCGCCACCGCGGATGAGTACCGCGATGATTACTTTGAGTAACCGATTTGTTGACTCCATCGAATCAGAACCCATAATTTTTGCTCCAATCTTCCTTCGGGCCGTTTGATAATAATACGGACAGGTAATGCCGTAGGACAATATGCGGCATTTATTGTTTTAACACAGATAGTTAATGGAACTGTTCAAGTTACCAATTCAAGAATATAATTGATCGAGCGAAGCGATTCGTGCTCCGCAATCAGTCAGAATAATTCTAGGGACGCATCGCCATGGCGAATGCCATCGAAGTATCGGATTCGATCTCGAACCTTAATGAACAGCTCGAAGTCGCCGCCAAGGCCGTTGGGAGGTCCGAGGTGAGGCGAAAGGTATTCAGCGCAATCTATTATCACAAAGCAAAGCGCAAAACGGTAAGCCAGATCGTCGAGCGCACAAAGCTACCACGGCTGCGTGTCCTTCAAGAGGCGAGACATCTTGCTCGGAAGGGTGTTGTTCGTCAGGTAAAGGTGCCTGGTGCGGAGACAGCCTACGAAATGATCGAGATTTTCCACGCCCATAAACCGCAGATACTCAGCCTTGCCGGCAATCCCAAAAAGCTGGCCGATCTGCCGACCAAGAGGAAACTCAGAGTCGCATCGGTTAAGGTTGTGACGATCCCCGCTACAACCGCCAAAGTACGACAGATTACAATCGACGATGTGCAATCGTTTGCGAAAGTGCGCAAAGTCAGTACCTCCGATTACCTTCCACCATCGTTGAGCGAGGACCGGTTCAAGCGCGGAGTACAGGCGATAGTCGGCGAGCCCGGCAAGTTCAAGGATTGGGGCGGTGAGAAGAGCGATCTTTACACAACACGGCTTCGGATCAATGGCAAGCGGATTCCTGCCGCTTTCGCATTCAAAGGCCCTGGACTTAAAGGCAAGTTGGTACCCGGGAAGATGGGCAAGAACGGCGATCAAGCGCAGCGACTTTTGCAGGAAGAGGCACAAGTTTTTTTTGTACAGCATTGGCGCGAGATCGATCCGTCCGTCGCGGACTTGCTGCAAAGATTGGCGACAGCGAAGTCCGTCACAAACGGGAGTCAAATCATGTTCGGAATTATCGACGGAAATGATTCTGAACGCCTACGTCTCGCTTACCCTGACAAATTCGGCCGCAAGTCGCGTCGGTGAAAGGCCGTGCCACGCAAAGTACGCTTCCCTATCTAAATCGGATTCTCGTCTGCCACTAGCCGACCGTCCCCTGACAAAAAGAACCTCCATGCTATAACACCCACGCTACGAGGCATGACGGGTGGCGGCAGTCGCGGCTGTCCTCAGTTTGACAAAGAAAATAAGACGGAAAGCACTGCCATGAAGTTCTGCATGCATCTCAGCACCCGCATCCAAGACAAACGCAACGAGCTTCCGCTCATCAACTGCATGACCGACCTTGCGCTCGAGGCGGATACCGGCGGGTTCGGCGCGATCTCGCTGACCGAGCATCACCTCCACGAGAACCAAGGCTATCAGAATTCGCTCTTGTTCGCCTGCGCGCTCGCGCCTCGGCTGACGCAGGCAACGCTCGTTCTCGCCACGGTGAACCCGGCGCTGCATCACCCGGTGCGGCTGGTCGAGTCGTGCAACCTGATCGACCAGCTCAACGCCGGGCGGCTCGTCGTCGTTTTCGGCTCGGGATTCAAGGACACCGACCTGGTCGCCTTCGGGCGCAACCTCGCCGAGCGCAGCGCCCTGTTCGAGCAGGGGATGCGCACGGTCGTCGACATCTGGAACTACGACGGCACGGGCGGACCGCTCGACTTCGCGGTCGGCGCCGACCGCGGCAGGATCGACGTCGCGGTCAACCCATCGTCCTTCCGCAAGCCGCGCCCCATCCTCGGACGCGGAACCCTCAATCCGGCAGCGGTTGCCGATGCCGCCGCGCGCGGCTGGCCGGTGTTCACGGCGATCAAAGACCCCGCCGGCGCGCGCGAGCGGATGGCCGGCTATCATGCGGCGCTGGCGGCCTCCGGGCACGATGCGGAGACGATCGCGCTCGCCCGGGAATGGTCGGGGGTGGGCAAGGCGGTGCATGTGGCGGAGACCGACGCACAGGCGAGGTCCGAGGCCGAGGCCTTCTTCGCCAAGAACCCGAGCGGGGCGATTGCGCGCAACGCCGATGACATGATCTGCGGCAGCCCGGACACCGTGACCCGCACGATGCGCGCTTTTGCAGCGGCCGGCGTGGGGGTGATGACCTGCGGGTTCCTCATCGACATCGAAAACCCGGCGCAGCTTCGCCGCAGCGTTCGCCTGTTCAAGGAACAGGTCATCCCGGGGGTGGCGGCGTGAAGCGATATCCCTCTGCCGGCTGAACAATTCGGAGGCTCGCCATGTTCCCGCGCAATTTCTGGTACGTCGCCGCCTGGGATTGGGAGGTGCGGCGGCAGGAACTGATGCCGCGCACCATCTGCAACGAGCCGATCGTCTTCTGGCGCCGCGAAGACGGCACGCCCGCCGCGCTCGAGGATCGCTGCTGTCATCGGCACATGCCGCTGTCGCACGGCAAGCTGCGCGGCAGCGACGTCGAATGCCTATATCACGGCCTGGTTTATGACGGCAGCGGCGCCTGCATCCGCATCCCGAGCCAGAAGGCGATCCCGCCTGCGGCGCGCGTGCGGTCCTATCCGGTGGTCGAGCGTTATCACTGGATTTGGATCTGGATGGGCGATCCGGCCTTGGCCGACCCGAGCCTCATCGAGGATTTCCATTGGATGGACGATCCGGCCTGGCGCGCGCGGGGCGAGCGGCTCGACCTCAAAGGCAATTACCTGCTGATCGTCGAGAACCTGCTCGACCTGACGCATCTGCAATTCGTTCATCCGACGACGCTCGGCACCCAGGCGATCGCCGGCAATCCGATCAAGACCGAGCGCGACGAGAGCCGCGTGCGCGTCACGCGCTGGATGCTCGATCACACGGCGCCGCCGTTCTTCCAGAAGGCCGGCGGCATCGGCCCCGACGAGCGGGTCGATCGCTGGCAGGTCATCGACTACACCCCGCCCGCTTTCGTCCGGCTCGACGTCGGCTGCGCGCGCACCGGCACCGGCGCACCCGAGGGCGATCGCTCGCAAGGCATCTCGATGCGCAATCTCAACGCGATCACGCCCGAGACCGAGACGACGACGCATTATTTCTGGGCGCAGGCGCATAATTTCGCGCTCGTCGACCCGACCGTCAGCGAGCTGATCTTTCGCCAGGTGCATACCGCCTTCATGGAAGACCTTGCCGTGATCGAGGCGCAGCAGGGGACGATGCGCGCCTATGGCAACGCGCTGCCCGCTTCGGTCGATCTCAATCAGGATGCGGGCGGCATCCAGGCGCGGCGCATCGTCGACGTGATCCTCGCCGCCGAGCGCGACGCGGCGCGCGGGACCTTGCGCGCGGTCTAGCGCATTATTCGGGCGCGCTGAATCAACGCCCGCGCGCTAATTCAGCGGCACCACATAGCGCTTGTCGATCATCTTGTTGCCGTCGGCATCCGCCGGCAGCATGCCCTGCGACTTGAACCATGCGATCTGATGCAACACGTCTTTGATGTCGAGCTTGGCGTCGGGGTCGTCGTAGGAGATCGCTTGGTCGAGCTGCGCCGCCGGCTGCTGGAGATGTTTTGCCATGATCGCGAGGATTGCCGGCGCGGTCGGCCCGTCCTTGCGCTTGCCGTCGGGGCCGGTGAAGGCGTTGTAGTAATCATGCGCGCCTTTTTTGTAGGCGCGCATGAACGCCTCGATCATCGGTCCGCGCTCGTTCGCGGTCTTGGTCGAAACGAAGATCAGCGTGTTCTGCCACGGCGTCTCGTCGCCGACCCAGGCGAGCAGATGCGCCTTTTGCGTGTCGATCAGCTTCAGCGTGAAGGTGCTCACCTCGACCCCGGCATCGACCTGATTGCCGGCGAGCGCCGAGGCGACGTTCGAGAGGCCTTGCAGCGCGACCAGGCGCTGGCTCTTCGGATCGATATGGTATTTCGCGTTGGCGAGCTCGAGCTCGTAATGAATCGGGCCGCCGATCTGCACGATGCCGACGCTGTGATTGGCGAGGTCCTTGAGCGAGGTAAGGCCCGCATCCCAGGCCTTGTCCGAGGCGAGGATCGCGCTGCCGTGGAAGCCCGGCACCTCGCGGCCCTGCCCGCCGATGATCATCAAGCCGCCCTTCGCGGCGAGGTTATAGGCCGCCGCCGTCGCCGCGGTGGCGCCGATGTCGAGCGCGTCGGCGACCACGCCTTGCGCGACCGATTGCGCGGCATCGAGGCTGACCATCTCAGCGGTGATATGCTCGGCGGCGAAATAGCCCCGGTCGAGCGCGATATAGAGCGGGCCCGAGCCGGTGACCGGGCCGGTGCCGACCTTGATCGCGTAATCCTGCGCCCGTGCCGGCGCGGCGGCCCATGCGAGACCTAAAACCAGCGCCAATGCCGTGGCGCATTGCCGAGACCGCGAAGCCGTCATTCGATCCTCCCTCTGCTCGCTTGTTGCCCGAGAGGATAGCTCATCCCGCCAGAAAATAAACCGCGAGGATGACATAGCCGAAGATCGCGACGCTGGCATGGATGCCGATCGCGATGCCGACCATGCGGCGGCGCCACAGATGGAGCGCGAGGCTGGCGATGCCGATCAGCGCCGCGAGCAGCAGCAACAGCGCGGCCACGCGGCCGAAGCTCTGCGTGCCGGTGGCGGCGCCGCGCGCCGGGCCCATCAGCGCCGCGACCAGCATGCCATAGCCGACCAGCGCCGCGATGCCGTGCAGCCAGGCCAGCACGCGCGGCGGCGGCTTTGCGGGGCGACGCAAAATCTGAATCGCGAGCGCGGCACCCAGGAGGACGACGATGCCGAAAGCGAGGACGGCGAGAACGAGCATGGACATGGGTGCAATACTATCCTGCGTCCCTCGACTGCCGACTCCGTTCACGCGCTCTTCGCGCGTGAACCCGAAGGGGCCGATCGCGAAAAGCGATCG
>DATLUE010000304.1:0-8699 GCA_035533255.1 Allostellaceae bacterium
CGCAGCAGCGCTTCTTAATGCAATCGAATGGCGGTGTCATGCCATTCAAGGCGGCAATCGGCAGCAGCAAGACCGTCTACACCTTGTTCTCGGGCCCGGCGGCCGGCGCACAGGCGGGTGCCTATCTTGCCGCCGAGGATGCGCGCAAAGGGCTCGTCACACTCGACATGGGCGGAACGTCCTGCGACATCGCCTTCATCGAAGGCGGCGCGCCGCTCGAAGTAACGGAGGTGACGGTGGCCCGGCGACCGCTCGGCGTGCCCGCGCTCGACATGACGACCATCTCGGCGGGCGGCGGATCGATCGCATGGATCGATCGCGGCGGCTTCCTTTGCGTCGGGCCGCAGAGCGCCGGCGCGGATCCGGGTCCGGTGTGCTACGGTCGTGGTGGCGAGAGCCCGACGGTGACCGACGCCGATCTTGCGCTCGGGCTGCTCAATCCGGATTATTTCCTGGGCGGCGCGCAGAAGCTCGATGCGGCCGCTGCCGCCGCCGCTCTCGAAGCCCGGATCGCAAAGCCGCTCCGCATGACGATGCGCGAGGCTGCCGCCGGAATCCGGCATATCGTCGATATGCGCATGGCCGATGCCGTCAAGGTATTTGCCGCCAAGCGCGGCGTCGCGGTGCAGGAGTTCACGCTGCTGCCGTTCGGCGGCGCGGGCGCGGTGCATGCCGCCGTCATCGCCGCCGAGCTCGGCATCCGGCGCATCCTGGTTCCGCCGCACCCCGGCGCGTTTTCGGCGCTCGGGCTGCTCTGTACCGACATCGTCCATGATTATGTTCGCTCCGAGCTGCGTCCGCTCGACCAGATTCCGCCGGAGCATGCCGAAGCGATTTTCCGCGAGCTCGAATCCCGCGCCGCCGCCGAGCTGATCGACGAAGGTGTTGGCACGGATGCAGCCGCCTATGAGCGCGAGTTCGACATGCGCTATACCGGTCAGGGTTACGAGCTTCGCGTCTCGCTCCGGGGCATCGGACGCGGCAGTCTCGCGAGCGATGGCATGATGAAAGCCCGCGCGCGTTTCGACGAGCAGCATGCCCAGGTTCACGGCCACGCGGCTGAGGATCGTCCGGTCGAGATCGTGAGCTATCGGCTGCGCGTTCGCGTACCCGTGCCGAAATATCGTCCGGCCGCAACAAAAGGCGTAAAGGTCCGTCCCGCGCCGAAATCGGCGATCAAAGGCACGCGCATGGTGAATTTCGATGCGAAAGGCGGAACCGAGACTCCGCTTTACGAACGCGATCGATTGTCGCCCGGTGCGCGCCTCAACGGACCGACGATCGTCGAACAGCTGGACGCGACGACTGTCGTGCCGCGCGGCTGGTCGGCAACCGTGGACGAATTCCAAAATCTCATCCTCGCACGGGAGCCGCTGCGTCATGGCTAAATCCGAGCCGAAATCCAAAGCCGGAGTGCGGGCGATGCCCACGCCTGCGATCAAGATTCGGGACGGGACGCGAGCGACGGCGAAGGCCGCCGCCCCGCGCCGCAAGATCTCGGCCGATCCGGTCGTCGTCCAGGTAATCCGCAACAAGGTGGCAAGTCTGGTCGATGAAATGCATTACCATTTCTATCGCTCGGGCTATTCGACGATCGTCCGCGAATCGCGCGATTTCAGTTGCGTGATCCTCGACAAGGACGGCCGGCTGATCGTGCCCCCGCCGATGTTCTTCCACGCGCCCGTCTATCGGCATTTCGTCGGGCGCGTTCTCGATCTCTATCCGCGCGCGGAAATCCAGGGCGGCGACGTCTTTGTCTCGAACCATCCCTACGAGGCCGGCATGCCGCATGTCTCCGATATGGGCTTCGTCACGCCGATCTTCGTCGACGGCGCGCTCATCGGTTTCAGTGGCTCGATCGCGCACAAGGCGGATATCGGCGGCAGCTCTCCGGGCAGCACCTCTGCCAATGCCACCGAGATGTTTCAGGAAGGGCTGATTTTGCCTCCGGTGAAGATCTGCCATGCCGGCGTCTACGACGACGACCTCGAACGCGTTATTCTCGCGAACAGCCGTCAGCCGGATTTGGTGCGCGGCGATATCCGCGCCCAGATCGCAGCGACGCGGATGGGCGCCGAGCGCATGGCCGATCTCGGAATCCGTTTTGGCGCAAGGGTCGTCAAAGACGCATTCGACGTGATCCTGCGCGGCGCGGCGGCAGAACTTGCCGAAGCGATCCGCAGGCTCCCCGATGGCACCGCCTCGGCGGAAGGCTACATGGACGACGACGGCGTCGAGCTCGACAAGCCCGTCAAGTTCGCGGTTACGATCACGGTAACGAACGGCGAGATCCTTTTCGATTTCTCCAACAGCGGCCCGCAGGCCAGAGGGCCGGTGAACCTGCGTCCCTCGATGGTGGAAGCGTGCGTCTTCTATTCGCTCATCGGCGCGCTCGGCCCCGATCTTCACTTCAACGACGGCGTACGCGACGTCGTCAAGTTCAACTTCGCGCCGCGCACCGTTACCAACGCCGCGCCACCGGCGCCCGTCTCGAGCTACCAGAAGGCAAACCTCCGGCTCGTCGACGTAATCCTCGAGGCGCTGGCCCATTTCAAGCCCGACCGCGCCATCGCGGGCTCGGGCGCGTCGGGATCGCTTCTCATCAATTGGCATCGGGGCGGACGGCCTGGCCATTCAACGCTGCAATACGAGATTTTCGGCTCGGCCTATGGCGGCGGCAGCGGCCATGACGGCACCTCGATGGTGGCAACGCATCTCTCCAATTTGCACATCACGCCGATCGAGGTATTGGAATCGGAATTCCCCTGCCGCGTCACCGCGTTCACCTTCATTCCGGACTCGGGCGGCGCCGGCGAGTTTCGCGGCGGGCTCGCTTTCCGCCGTCGCTATCATTTACTTCAGGATGCCCTGGTGGTGCGCCGGTATGACCGTGCCAAGTTTCCGTCGAAAGGCGTGGCGGGCGGCGCGGACGGACGGGCCAGCCGTTTCGTATTGATCGATGGCGAAGGCAGGGAACGCGCCGCGCCCTCATCCGGTCGCTTCGAGCTCAAGGCCGGCGAAGGATTCTCTCTCGACAAGGCCGGAGGCGGCGGCTACGGCGAGCCGCGCAAGCGGGATCGCGCGGCGATCGCGCGCGACATCGCCGAAGGCTATGTGAGCCCGGAAGCGGCCGCGCGTGATTACCATGATGCGCGCGCTGGAGCGGATGCTGCATCGAATGATTCGAGCGAAAGGTAGTGCAATGGCCAAACCGAAAATCGGCGTCATCGGAACCGGGCGAATGGGGCTGGCAATGGTCAAGCACCTTCTTCGTCACGGCTATCCGGCGGTGGTCACGGATATCGATACTGAGCAGGTAAAAAAGGCGACAGCTCTCGGCGCCGAAGCGGCAAAGACGCCTGCCGAGATCGGCGCGGTTTCCGACTTCGCGATCATCGCCGTCGGCTACGACGAGGAGGTGCTCGCCGTGACGACCGGAGCGAACGGCCTGTTCGATACGATGGCGCGCGGCGCGATCATCGGCATAAGCTCGACCTGCGCCCCCGACACGGCCGAAAGGCTCGCCGAGCTTGGCCGGTCCAAGGGCATCGAGATCTATGACGCGCCGATCTGCCGTGGCCGGCGCGCGGCAGACGACGGCACGCTGCTTGCCACAGTCGGCGGCAGCGACGAGGTCGTCGAGCGGGCGCGGCCGGTCTACGAGACCTTTTGCTCGGACATCGTCCATATCGGGCCGGTCGGCCACGGTCAGATCGCCAAAGCGATCAACAACTTTGCGCTTTGGGTCAACGGGCTTGCGCTGATCGAGGCCGGCCGATTGGCCGAGACGTTCGGCGTCGATCTGCCGCGGCTGCGTAAGGCTCTGCTGATGTCGACCGGCAAATCGGGCGCGCTCGAAGGTTGGCAAACGATGAGCTTCGCCTGGGCGCTCAAGGACATGCAAATCGTTTCGCGGATGACCGATCGGGCCAATCTCGGCATGCCACTGATCGGCGCCGTGCGCGAGCTCGTCAAGGAAGGGCGAAAGATCAAACAGACCAATCCGCCCGACTGGACCGGCGCCGGCAGCGATCTGGCTTAGGACCGACCCGCTCAGCCGTCGGCTGCCGCTTGCTATACCACGGCGTCCGGCCTTCGGGCGGACTTCCGCCGCGCCAGCCCGAGCCCCAAATCCCCGCGGCGGCTCTTGGCATCGACGAGCTGATCGACCGCGCGATCGGACATGGAGACGATCACATGATCAAATTCACCGAGGCGGCGCTCCGCGAGGACCGTATTCGGCCCGATCCGGTCTATCGCGCCGCCGCAGAAATGCTCCAGCGCCGGATCGAACCCGGGGCGTAGAGACAAGCACCTCGCCGCCTGCGATATTGCCTTGGTACAGGGCTGATATCGTGTTGCGCCGATAAAGCTTCACCCGATTGCCGATCCAACATTGCGAGACCGCCGACGCGCCGCGACAGCATCCCGCGCTATGCGCTCACCACTTGCAAAGGAGATTGTCGCCGAAGCTCTCGCGCCAGCTCGCGCCGGGCGGCACGATCGCATCATAGGGACGGACCGCGCGATGGGTCGCGGGATCGGCGCCGGGCGGCGTTTCGCCGCGCTCGACGGTTGCCACTGCCTCGAGAAGCATCCGCCGCATCGTCACGATGGCACGGTCGGTAGCGCCGAGATACTCCTGCGACCGGTCGACAATCGGGCCCATGCCTTCCTGGATGGCAAAGTCTTGCGTGTTGACGCCATCGATGCCGGTAAAGGTCCTGTTCTTTTGGACCTGGCGGTCGATCAGATAGTCGTTCGACGGGTTGCGTTTCAGCTTGAAGGTACCGGGAATGAGATCGTCTTTGCCGCGGCCGGAGTGATGCTCGTGCTCTTCCGCCACGTCGGGCGAGATCGGCGCCTCCGGATCGGCGCTGTAGCGCCAATTGTAGACGTTGGTCTGGACGTCGTCGATCGGGACCCAGAGATGGCCGTCGAGATTCGGGGCGGTGTTGCGCCGGTCGATGCCGTTGACGCCGCCACGCATCTGCTGTGCCGGCATCATATAGTGGTAGAGTCGGACATAGTTGCCTTCATCGCCGAGTTTGCGCGTCGAGGCGTAATAATAACCGTAATCGGTGCGCGCGACTTCGAGTTGCGGTGCTCGGTCGCGTTGGCGGGGCAGCGAATGGTCGCTGAGCCGCAGGTTGTGAAGGTAAGAGGAATGCGCCGTGTCGAGCCCGCCCTCGAGCGCTTGAAGGTAATTGCATGCCTCGTAGGTCTTCGACACGAGGGCATGCGTCGCCGGCGCGCGGGTCCATTCGTAGTCGGGCGGCGCCGGCATGTTGGCCTTGGGTCCAAGGTAAGCCCAGACGATGCCCGCCTTCTCGACCGTCGGATAGGCCTTGACGCGGACGGAAGACTTCATCGGACTCGATTCGGGCTCGGAAGGAAGATCGACGCAACGACCCTCGATGTCGAATTTCCAGCCGTGATAGACGCAGCGCAGGCCGCATTCCTCGTTGCGACCGAAGAACAGCGGCGCGCGTCGGTGCGCGCAATAGGCGTCGACAAGACCGTTGCGACCGTTCGTATCGCGAAAGGCGATCAGGTCCTCGCCGAGGAGACGCACGCGGACCGGCGCACTATCGGGCTCAAGCAGCTCGCTCGATAGGCAGGCCGGCTGCCAGTAGCGGCGGAACAATTCCCCCGCCGGCGTGCCCGGTCCCACGCGTACCAGACGCTCGTTATCTTCTCGCGACAACATTGCCCGCCTCCCACACTATCCCAAACGATTTCACATCCTACGCCCGGCTTTTGCGCGGGCGCAAGTTGGAGGGCGCCGGCTCACGCCCTCGGCCCTCGGAACCTGTCGCGCGCGCGCAATTTCGCAATTCTCGCGCCATCCAGGATGGCGAGACAAAGCTTGAGCGCGCGCGTCCCCGTCTGCCGTCGGGGAAGGCTGTCCAGCCCGGGGCGAGCACGTCGCGCAGCTCAATCAGCTCGCCCGGGCGGCCGCGATGGGGCGCTGTCCTAGGCCCGCGGCGAGCGGAGCGGGCGCGGCGCGTCTCAACCGTGCGGGACGTATTCCGCCGTATAGAGCTTCGACATGTCCGGCGGCTCGGGCAGGAGCTTCAGCTCGACGAAAGACCGTTTGAGGTTGGCGAGCGATTCCGCATCGAACCGGCAGTCCTTCGTGAACATCCCCTGGTCTATATCGTATTCCTTGGCGACGATGCTCGGGGGATAATGGGTGATGCGGGCCTCGCTCCTCACCGCTGCATCCTTGTGAGTGCTGATGTAGCGGGTCGTCTCGAGGTAGGCCGCCACGTAGCGGCGGATCGTGTCGGGATTCTGCTTCATCATATCGTGCGAGGCGAAGATAACACCGGCCGCCGTCCGTCCGATGAAGCTCGATGCGGGAGCGAGCACGCGGGCGATCCCGTGCGCTTCCATATTCTCGATTTCCATCGTGCTGCCGATATTGGCGTCGACGAGATGGGCGCGGAGTGCCGCCGTGACCCCCGCAGGATTGCCGCCGATCGCCACGATATTGATCGCGTCCGGTCCCCAGCCTTCATGGCGCGCGAGCTGGCGCGCGAGCCAGGCGGTGAGCGAACCCTCACGGGTAATGCCGACTTTCTTGCCTTTGAGCTGCTTCAGCGAATCGAGCGGCGAGTCATACGGCACGCCGACCGAGAAATAGGGCAAAGTCGAGGCGTCCTCGCACACGGCGAGCGCCGGCGCGCCTTTGGCGATTAGCGCCATCTCGCTGCCGGCGCCGACGCCGATGCCGATGCTGCCCGCGGTCATGGCCTGGATCATGTGGCTGCCGCCGCCGAAGTCCGTGATCTTCACGTCGAGCCCATGCTTCTTGAAGATGCCGAGATCGATGCCAACGGTGGCGGGAAGCTCGGCATCGGCGGTCTGGTGCGACGTGCCGACGAGGAGGGCGGTGGCCGCGGACGCCGGCGGTGACATCGCCGCCGTAGCGAGCGCGCATAAAAGAAGAGACCCAAACGCGCCACGCCATAGGTTTCGCTGCATCTTTCCTCCCTGAGCGCGTTCGCCGGTCGTGTTCGACAATTGGGCTGATTACAGCACTGCGCGCCCGCGGCGGTCAACGGACAACCCCGCCCCGTCGAGCCGCGAGAGCTTATCGTCGCGAAAGAGCGACCCGCGCTTTGTCGTCTTGTCAGCCGAACATCCCCACAGCAAGGACAGCCGCAACTGCGCGAAAGCGGCGGCGAAAAGGCTGGTGAATTTCCTATTCCCAAAAATTCCGGCCTTACAAGTTGAAAGGCCGTTCCGCATAAGACGGTCAGGAACGCTTTGGAACGGCATGCCCTGCGGCCTCAAGGGATCGGCGCAACACTTGCGCGAAGTGTAGCTGCCGGGGTTTGAAAGCCCAAGGTAAAGAAGGGAAAGTACGTCTACTACCATTGCACCGGCTTTATGGGGAAATGCGGCGAGCCCTATGTCCAGGAGGGGGTTCTCGAGGAGCAGTTCGCTCAGCACCTCAGCGGCCTTCGGATAGACGACGAAGTCTTCGAATGGATCGTGCGCGCGCTCCGCGAGAGCTGCTCCGACGAAAAGCGCGAACACAGCGACGCCATCGCCCGGCTTCAGGCCGAGTGGGATCGGCTACAGAAGCACATCGACGCGATGTATGTCGACAAGCTCGATGGGCGGATCGACGAAGGATTCTACAAACGCACGCGCGCGCAGTGGCGGGATGAGCAGGAACGCTGCGAACGTGATATCGAGCGCCACCGTGCGGCTGACGACTCGTACATGGATCAGGGCATCCAGCTTCTCGATCTGGCTCGGAACGCCCATCAGCTCTTCAGGACTCAGCCTGCCAAAGAGAAGCGGAGACTGCTGAATTTTCTACTTTCGAACTGCACGTGGCAGCGGGGCACACTGGCTGTCGAGTACAAAGAACCGTTTGATAGGTTGGCCGAAACTGTCGCTGCGGCCCACTCATGTCGAAGCGGCCGAAGGGGCGGAAATGGCCAGAAAAAAGATTTGGCTGCCCTTCGTGGACGATTATCGAACCAAATGCATCGTTCCAAGGCTATCATTTCGCCTGACTCTTGAAGCCGTAGCACGCCTCGGATTGGCCGCGTAACCGTGCCAGCCGACTCGTGCCCTCTAATGGCGAAGCGTACCAGCGCAGCCAGTCAGAACGCTATGAGCTCATTTGCGCCGTCGTACCTTTATGTACAACCTAGACACGACGGCTCTTCTTTCAACAACGGACCAATCCACTTAGATCGGGCACGCCGATGTGCCCAAAAGCATACGCGCGATGAGCGGAATTGCTCACACCCGGTTTGCGCTCAGGCTCCGCCGGCCGCGGTAAACGACGAGGAGGAGAAGGCCCGAAGCGGAGGTGCCGAGCGAGGCCGGCTCCGGGCCCGTGGCGACGAGTAAGCATCGGGAGCAGCTTTTTGCTAAGCTCGGCATCGAGAACCGCGCTTCCGCCCCGGCCGGGGCGCTTCAGGCGCTTGTACTGCGCCGCTCATCGCCAGCTTCAATCAATTTGAAAGAGAACTGAATATGTGATTCGCCTCCATCGCCCATAGTCGCGATCACAGCGAATCACAAAATCAAAATCAATGCAAATTGATTGAAGCGAATGACTAGCATCGAGATCCGTACTCATCCGGGCAAGGCCGCCTTCCGGAAGCTCCCGATTTCGCCGAGTGTGACGCGATCGTTGGCGAGATGAGAGTGGGAAGTGTCCACAAAGG
>DATLUE010000305.1:0-2560 GCA_035533255.1 Allostellaceae bacterium
CGGCCTTGCGCAAACAGGAAGGTGTTGGCCATCGCCCCGCCGATCGCCAGCAGGTCGACCTTGCGGATGATAAAGCCGAGCAGGTCGAGCTTGCTCGATACTTTCGCGCCGCCGACCAAGGCCATGACCGGACGCTGCGGGTGTTCGAGCGCGGCGCCGAGCGCCTCCAGTTCGGCCTGCATGTTCTTGCCGGAAGCGGCCGGCAGCAGATATGCCAGCGCTGCGATCGAGGCGTGCGCCCGGTGCGATGCCGAAAACGCGTCGTCGACATAGGCGTCGCCGAGTGCGGCGAGCTGCTTCGCAAACCCCGGATCGTTCTTTTCCTCCTCGGGATGAAAGCGCAGGTTTTCGAGCAGCGCGACCTCGCCCGGCAATAAGGCGCCGACGACCCGTTCCGCCTCGGGGCCGACGCAATCGGCGGCGAAATGCACCGTGCGCCCGCCGATCGCCCGGCTCAGGGGTTCAACCAGCGGACGCAGCGATTGCGAGGGGTCGGGCCCTTTCGGCCGGCCGAAATGCGACATCACGACGATTTTGGCGCCCTTGTCGATCAGCGCCTCGATGGTTGGCACAAGGCGCTCGATGCGCGTCGCATCGGTCACCTTCCCGTCCCTGACCGGGACGTTGAGGTCGGCACGCAACAACACGCGTTTGCCGGCGACATCGAGATCATCGAGCGTGCGAAACCGCGGCATCGCCGGGTGGCCTCCTGCTTCTTGCCGGTCACCGTTCTCGGCATTAGAGCGCTTTCCGCGGGGATTGCCTAGCAGTCACGCCGCGCCTCGATCGGTTCCGGCAAGCCTGCGATCCGAGCGCGGTGACAATACCCCGATCGAGCGGGTAGCATCGCGCTTCGGTGGCTCGATAGCGGGAGAGGAAGATGGCGATCGGCAGGAACCTCGACGGCAAGGTTGCCGTCGTCACCGGCGCGTCGAGCGGGATCGGTGCCGCCAGCGCGCGGCTGTTCGCCGCGGCCGGCGCGCGCGTCGTCGTCGGCTACAACAACGGGGTCGAGCGCGCCAATGCGGTCGTCGCCGAACTGGCGGGCCGCGGCCATAAGGCGATGCGCCTGCCGCTCGAAGACACCGCGCAGATCAGGAAGGTCGCCGCTGCGGTGCGCGACGAATTCGGCCGCGCCGACATTCTGGTCAATTCCGCCGGCTTCACCCGGATGGTGCCGCACCACGATCTCGAAGCCCTCGACGACGATCTGATCGACCAGGTCTTGACCGCCAATGTGCGCGGCCCGTTTGCGACGATCCGCGCCTTTGTCCCGCTGCTGCGCGAGTCGGGCGAGGCGGTCATCGTCAACATTTCCTCGGGCGCGGCGCAAAGCGGCACCGGCAGTTCGATCATCTACGGCGCTTCGAAAGCCGCGCTCAACACGATGAGCATGGCCCTGGCGCGGGTCCTCGGCCCGGAGATCCGCGTCGTTGTCGTCGCGCCCGGCATGGTCCATACCGACTTCGTCCCCGGCCGCACCGAGGAGATGATGGCGAAGGCGGCGATGGCGACGCCCTTGAAGCGGGCGATCGAGGCCGAAGACGTGGCGCTGGCGGTGATATCCTGCGTTACCCATCTGACGCATACCACCGGCTCGGTTATCAGCGTCGACGCCGGTCGCCACCTCTGAGGGGCCGATGCCCAACATCCTGCGACAGCGCGACATCATCGACCGGCGAGCGCTCGCCGAGGCGCTGGCGCAGGCGGTCGTCGACGCATCGGCGCCGGGGCTCGACCGTCGCGCATTGCTGCCGCCGCTCAAAGCGGCCCTCGCCCACGGTCGCGACGAGATCCGTCGGCGCTTCGAGGCGGACGGCTCCGCGGTCCGCACGGTCCGCGAGCAATCCTTTCTGATCGATCAGCTGATCCGGGTGCTCTACGACCTCGCGGTCGAACGGATCTACCCGCTCGCCAATCCGACCGAGGGCGAAAAGATGGCAATCGTCGCGGTCGGCGGTTATGGCCGCGGCGAGATGGCGCCCTTTTCGGACATCGATCTCTTGTTCCTCCTGCCCTACAAGCAGACGCCGCACACCGAGCAGGTTGTCGAATTCCTGCTTTACATGCTGTGGGACCTGGGCCTCAAGGTCGGCCAGGCGACGCGCTCGGTGGCGGATTGCATGCGCTACGCCAAGGCCGATCTGACGATCCGCACGGCCTTATTGGAGGCGCGCTATGTTTGGGGCGAGCAGGCGCTCTACGCCGACCTGAAACAGCGTTTCGAAGCGGAAATCCTGCGCGGCACCGCGGCGCAGTTTGTCGAAGCCAAGCTCGCCGAGCGCGACGCCCGGCATGTCAGGGTCGGCGACAGCCGCTATCAGCTCGAACCCAACGTCAAGGAGGGGAAGGGCGGTCTGCGGGATCTGCACACGCTGTTCTGGATCGCCAAGTACATCTACCGCATCGACGATGTCGCCAAGCTCGTCGAACTCGGCGTGCTGTCGGCCGAGGAATCAACGCGTTTCGAGCGCGCGCAAAGCTTCCTGTGGACCGTTCGCGTTCACCTGCACTACCTCGCCGGCCGCGCCGAGGAGCATCTGACGTTCCCGATGCAGAC
>DATLUE010000306.1:0-12318 GCA_035533255.1 Allostellaceae bacterium
GCCATGATACCCGGCAAGGATGCTCGCGCTATCGTCATCGATCGAAAAGCCCGCGGCACGAACCGCCTCGCGCAAGCGTTGCCGCTCGCGCGCCCGCTCGTCATGCGCCTGCCGATGGCTCGCTTCGTCGGCATAGAATCCCAGTCGCGCGCGCGCTTCGATGTCGGTTCCTTCGATGAAGCCGAGCAGGGGCGGCAGGTCGTGGGTGGCGATCGATACCAGCGCGTTGCGCGGATATTCCTCGGGCGCCAGGAACCGGTCGCCGTCGCGGGCGAAGATGAGCAGCCGGCAAGAAAGGATGTTGTGCGTGGCGAGTAGCGCCGGAAAATCCTCCGGCACCGTGCCGAGGTCCTCGCCGATGACGAGGCAGCGCTCCGCGTCGCTTTCCTCCGCGATCATGTTGCAGAGGCCGGACGCGGGCAGGCGTAAATAGACGCCGTCCCCCGGCTGTGCGCCCGCAGCGACGAGGTAGAGGCGATAGAATCCGAGCACATGATCGATGCGGAGCGCCGCCGCGTGCCGCATCAACGCGCGCAGGATGCGACGGAAGACTTGATACGACGAGCGCCGCAGCGCGTAAGGATCGAAAACCGCCAGGCCCCAATCCTGGCCCGCCGGGTTCCAGAGATCGGGCGGGGCGCCGATGTGAAAGCCGGGAACGATATTCGTCTGCTCGCTCCAGCCCTCGGTGCTCTCCGGTCCGGCGCCGACCGCGATATCGAGATAGAGACCGATCGACATGCCGGCGTCACGCGCGGCGACCGCGCAGGCGGCGAGCTGCGCATCTGCTTCCCATTGCAGGAATTCGTGATAGGCAACGGCGAGCGGATCGGCGGCGGCGAAACCTTGCGCGGCCGCGCCGGCGGGATCGCAGTATGGCTCGGGCCAGGTCTTCCAGTTGTCGCCGAATCCCGCGCGGCGCGAGAGCGCCTGGTAGATCGCGAAACGCCGTAGCGCCTCGCCGCGCTCCTTGGCGAAGCGCGCAAAGCCGGTGACCAGAGGATGACGCGGCTGGCGCGCGCATAGCGCCGCGAAATCGGCGAAGATCAGGCGGAAGGCTTCGTCCTTGATGCGCGCGACCTCGACGTAATCGACCAGGGGCGTCTCGCGTAGCGCTGCAAGCCGGGCTTGGAATTCGACTGTGCCCACGCGATGCCGCGCCGCGGGCGAGGTCGCGTAGCTCGGCATCGCTTCGGGATCGAGATAGAGCACGTTGAGGAATTCGCGGCTCGATGGCGAATAGGGGCTGAAGCGCCGCGGCTCGGCGGCGTAAAGCGCATGCAGCGGATTGACGCCGACGAAATCGGCGCCTTGCTGCGCCGCGAGCTGCGCCAACGCCTTGAGATCGGTGAAATCGCCGATCCCCCAATTGCGCGGCGAGCGAATGCCGTAAAGCTGCGCCGCGATGCCCCACCGCCGCTCATGCCGCGCCATCCAATCGGGCTCGAAGCAGCGGTGAATTTCGGCGGTTTCCGGCTGCTGCCGGTCGTCGCTCGCGACATGTTGCATCGCATGCTCGAGGCGCTCGACCGTCCAGCCAGGTGCCTCGCGTTGATGGCCCCAGGCGTCGCGATAGCTCCGCTCGATCCGGATATCGTCGCGCGCGGTCATCGCTCGGCCCGCGCATCGATCGCCCACAGCACGGCCCAGGGCGGCAGCGATGGATCTTCCGGCGGCGTGCCCCAAAGCATCCGGCCGCGCGGCGTCGCGACCAGGGCGCGCGCGTCGCGCGACAGATTGGCGACGAGCGTCAGCCGGCTACCGTCGGGCAGATCCCACCGCACCGTAAGGACGGAATTGCCGACCTCGTAGCCCGCGGCGAAGCTATGCGTGCCAGTCAGGCGCGGGACGATCTCGCGTCGGCGCAGATCGAGCAAATCGCGATAGAGCGCGGCAATCTCCGCATCCGGATTTGCGACGGCGGGGGCGATATTGCTGCGCGCGAAAGTCTCGGGGGATAGCGGATCGGGAATGCGCGCGCGCGCCTCGGGCGAGGCAAACGCGGGAAAGCGCGCGAATTCCCGCCGTCGCCCGTCGCGCACGGCGTCAGCCAGCTCGCCCGCGAAATCGCAGAAGAAAAAGAATGGCGTGGTCGCGCCGACTTCCTCGCCCATGAATAAGAGAGGCGGCGACGGCGCGAGAAGCTGGATGGCAATCCCGGCGGCCAGCGTCGCGCGCGGCGCGAGCGTCCTCAGCCGCTCGCCGAACGCGCGGTTGCCGATTTGGTCGTGGTTCTGGAGAAAATTGACGAAGGCCAGCGGCGGCAGATGCGCGCTCGGCTCGCCGCGAGTCGCGTCGCGATAGGGCGAGCGCTCGCCCTGATAGGCGAAGCCTTGCGCCAGGCATCGGCCGACGCTTTCGATCGGCGCGGCCGCGTAATCGGCGTAATAGCCGTCGCTCTCGCCGGTGAGAATCACATGCAAGGCGTGATGAAAATCATCGTTCCATTGCGCATCATAGAAGCGCGGCGTTCCATCTGCTTTACGCTCGAGATAGCACGCCTGGTTCTTGTCGTTTTCGAGCATCAGATGGATATGGCGGCCGCGACAGGCCGCGCGCACCGCTTGCGCGAGCTCTTCCAGAAAATGCGGGCGGCTCGCGTCCTCGATCGCGTGGACGGCATCGAACCGAAGTCCGTCGGCGCGATAGTCGGTCAGCCAGTAAAGCGCGTTCTCGATGAAGAACTGTCGCGCGATGCCGCCGAAATCGATCGCTTGGCCCCAGTCGGTCTCGCTCTTGGCAAAGAACGAAGACGCATAGAGCGGCAGGCTGTTCCCTTCCGGGCCGAAATGGTTGTAGACGACGTCGATGAAGACCATGAGGCCGAGGCGGTGCGCTGCGCAGATCAGCGCCTTCAGGTCCTCCGGCCGGCCATAGCTCGCATCGGGGGCGAAGGGCAGCACGCCGTCATAGCCCCAATTGCGCGCGCCGACGAAATCGGCGAGCGGCATCAGCTCGATCGCGGTGATGCCGAGCGCGCGCAAGCGCTCGAGCTCGCCGATCGCGGCGCGATAAGTGCCGTCGCGGGTAAAGGTGCCGAGGTGAAGCTCGTAAATCACAGCTTCGCGCCACGGTCGGCCGCGCCAATCTTCATCGCTCCACGCGAATGCATCTGCCGCGACGATCTCGCTCGGTCCGGCGGCGTCGCGCGGCTGAAAGCGCGATGCCGGATCGGGAACCGCCTGCTTGCCGTCGATGACGAAACGATAGGTCATGCCGGCTTGCGCTTGGGCGAGCGCAAGCTCGAACCAGCCATTGCCGTCGCCGCGCATCGGCCAGTCGCGATCGTCGCCGTCGAGCCGCACGGCGACGTGGCGCGCTTGGGCGGCAAACAGCCTGAAGAGCGCACCGTCTTTGCGCAGCGTGACGCCGAAACTCATGCGACGCACGCCCGCCATCACGCCTATCCCGATGCCGGTCCCGGCGTGCCGAGCAGCATCGCCAACGCCCGTGCCGGCACGTCGAGTGCTTCGCCGGGGGTCCGCGTGCCGGTGCCGGTGCCGTTCGCCTCCGCCGTGTTGATCTCGATCCGCCACACGGCGATGCCCGCGACCGACGGTATGGTCGCGGTCAGCGGCTCGAAATGGGCGTTGAGCAGGATCAGCGTCGGCGTGGCGCCGTCGACTGCCACGGCGAGAAAGCGTGCATCGGGAAAATGCCAGTCGTCCTCGGTCATCTCCTGGCCGTCGGCGCGAAACCACGCGATGTCCTTGCGTCCGCTCGGGCTGCAAACCGTCCCGGCGAGGAAGTGCTCGTGCGATAAGCCGCAATCGCGGCGCAATGCGATTAGGCGCGCGACGAAGTCGGTCAGGTCCTGTCCCTGGTTGTTTCTGCCCGACCAATCGATCCAGCCGGTCTCATTGTCCTGGCAATAGGCGTTGTTGTTGCCGCCTTGGCCGTTCGCGATCTCGTCGCCGGCCAGGATCATCGGCACGCCTTGCGAAAGAAGAAGGGTGGCGAGCAGGTTGCGGCGCTGCTGCTGACGCAGCCGGATCACGGCCTCGTCGTCGGTCGGTCCTTCGACGCCGCAATTCCACGCGGCATTGTCGTTGGTGCCGTCCTTGTTGTCCTCGCCATTGGCCTCGTTGTGCTTATCGTTGTAGCTGACGAGGTCCTGCAGCGTGAAGCCGTCATGGGCGGTGATGTAGTTGACGCTCGCGCTCGGGCGCCGCTGGTCGTGGCGATAGATATCGGCCGAGGCGGCAAAGCGCCCAGCCACCTCGCCGATGATGCCGCCGTCGCCGCGCCAATAGCGCCGCATCGTGTCGCGATAGCGATCGTTCCATTCCGACCAGCCGGGTGGAAATCCGCCGACGCGGTAGCCGCCCTCGCCGACATCCCAGGGCTCGGCGATCAGCTTCACCTGGGCGAGAACGGGATCCTGCGCGAGGACGTCGAGAAACGGCGCATTGCTGTCGAAGCCCGCCGGTCCGCGCGCCAGGGTCGAGGCGAGGTCGAAGCGGAAGCCGTCGACATGCACGATTTCGGCCCAGTAGCGCAGCGAGTCGACGACCATTTGCAAGACGCGCGGATGGGTGAGGCGCAGCGAATTGCCGCAGCCGGTGAAATCCATGCAATGGCGCGCGCTTTCGGGACTCTGCCAGTAATAGGAGGCGTTGTCGATGCCGCGAAAGCACAGCGTCGGCCCCAACTCGTTGCCCTCGGCCGTATGGTTGTAGACCACGTCGAGAATGACCTCGATGCCGACCGCGTGTAAGGCGGCGACGGTGTGCTTGAGCTCGGCGTGGCTGCTGGCGCCGACGTGGCGCGGATCGGGCGCGAAAAAGCCGATCGAATTGTAGCCCCAATAATTGCGCAGGTTCCGCTCGACCAGGTGGCGGTCGTCGACCCAGGCGTGAACCGGCAGGAACTCGACCGCGGTCACGCCCAACCGGCGCAAATGGTCGATCGCCGCGGGCTCGCGCAGCGCTGCGAACGAGCCGCGCAGGTGATCGGGAATCTCGGGATGCATGCGGGTGAAGCCGCCGACATGCATCTCGTAGATCACGGTATCGCGCAGCGGATGCCGCAGCGGCCGATCGTCGCCCCAGGAAAAGCTTTCGTCGACGAGACGGCATTTCGGCATCACCCGCGCGTTGTCGCGGCGATCGATCGCAAGATCGCCGCGCGGACTGCCGATGCGATAGCCGAAATGGAGGTCGCCGATGTGAAACGGGCCGTCGAGCTCGCGCGCGTAAGGATCGATCAGCAATTTTTGCGGATTGAAGCGGTGGCCTTCCTGCGGCGCATAGGGCCCATGCACGCGGTAGCCGTAGAGCAGCCCGGGATAGGCGCCCGGCAGATAGCCGTGCCAGATGCCTTCGGTGTTTTCGGGCAGCGCGATGCGCTCCAGCTCGCGTCTCCCGTGCTCGTCGAAGAGGCAAAGCTCGACCTTCTCGGCATGCGCGGAGAACAGCGCGAAATTCGCGCCGCGCGCGTCGGCTTGAGGGCCGATCGGGTAGGGACGGCCCGTGCGCATTCTTGACGTCATCGCAAGCTCATCCGTCGACCGGCGCGAGGTAGATCGCGCCCAGGGGTGGGAGGGAGAGAGGCAGCGAGTACCCGCGGCCGTGCCAGCTCAACGCTTGCGGCACAAGCGTGCCCGGATTGCCGATGCCGCTGCCGCCATAGCTCCGGTCGTCGGAATTGAAGATTTCGCGATAAGGTCCCGCCGACGGCATGCCGATGCGGTAATCGGTGCGCACGACCGGGGTGAAATTGACGATCACCACCACATGGTCGCCGCTTCGGCGGCCGCAGCGCTGGAACGACACGATGCTCGAGCTGCGGTCGGACGCGTCGATCCATTGGAAGCCGGCATGCTCGTGATCGAGCTCGTAGAGCGCCGGGGTCTGGCGCACCAGGTGGTTGAGATCGCGCACCAGGCTCATCACGCCTTGATGGAGCTCGTCGCTGAGGAGATGCCAATCGAGGCTGCGATCGTGATTCCATTCGCGCTCCTGCGCGAATTCGTCGCCCATGAAAAGCAGCTTCTTGCCGGGATGGCCGTACATGAACGCGTAATAGGCGCGCAGATTGGCGAAGCGCTGCCAACGATCGCCCGGCATGCGGCCGAGGATCGAGCGCTTGCCGTGGACCACCTCGTCGTGGCTCAAGGGCAGGATGAAATTCTCGGTGAAGGCGTAGAGCAGCCCGAAAGTCAGCTTCTCGTGATGGAACGAGCGGTTGATCGGGTCTTGCGACATGTAGCTGAGCGTGTCGTGCATCCAGCCCATGTTCCATTTGAAGCCGAAGCCGAGTCCGCCCTCGAAGGTCGGCCGCGACACCATCGGCCATGCGGTCGATTCCTCGGCCACGGTCATGATGCCGGCGAAGCGCCCATAGCAGTTTTCGTTGAGGCGCTTGAGGAAGGCGACGGCTTCGAGATTCTCGTTGCCGCCGAAGCGGTTCGGGACCCACTCGCCCGGCTTGCGGCTGTAGTCGAGATAGAGCATCGACGCGACGGCATCGACCCGCAGCCCGTCGATGTGAAAGCGCTCGAACCAGAACAGCGCGCTGCTGAGCAGAAACTCGGCGACCTCCGCGCGGCTGTAATTATAGATCAGCGTGTTCCAATCCTTGTGCAATCCCTGGCGCGGATCGGCATGTTCGTAAAGCTTGGTGCCGTCGAATCCGGCGAGCCCGTGCGGATCGTTGGGGAAATGTCCCGGCACCCAATCGAGGATGACGCCGATATCGGCGCGATGGCAGGCTTCGACGAAGAATTGGAAGTCGCTCGCCGAGCCGAACCGGCTGGTGGGCGCGAACAGCGCGGTCGGCTGGTAGCCCCACGAGCCGTCGAACGGAAATTCGGCGATCGGCATCAGCTCGAGATGGGTGAAGCCCATATCCCGGGCGTAGGGCACCAGCGTCTCGGCGAGCTCGCGATAGGTCAGCCAGCGATCGCCATCTTCCGGTCGTCGCCGCCACGAGCCGAGATGAACTTCGTAGATGTTCATGGGCCGCGAATATTGCTCGCGCCGCGGCCGCTCTTCGATCCAGGTCCCGTCCTGCCATTCGTGGCGCTCGGTCCGGCAGATGATCGAGGCCGTGTGGGGCGGCCGCTCGGCGCCGAAAGCGTAAGGATCGGCCTTCAGCAGCGGCACGGTGCCGTCGCGCGGCTTGATCTCATATTTGTAGCGCTCGCCTTCCTTCAATCCGGGAATGAATACTTCCCAGATGCCGGCGCCGGCGTGGAAGCGCATGGGATGGCGCCTGCCATCCCATTGGTTGAAATCGCCGACCACGCTGACCCGCTTGGCGTTGGGCGCCCAGACCGCAAAGGCGACGCCGTCGATCTGGTCGAGGGCGACGACATGCGCGCCGAGCCGGTCGAAAGCGGCAAGATGCGTGCCTTCGCGCAACAGGTAGATGTCGGTCTCGCCGAGCCAGGGGCCGAATTGATACGGATCGACGACATCTTCCTCGCCGCCGGCGCGCGTTACGCGCAGCCGATAGGGACGGCTCGGGTCCTTGGCAATGGTGATTTCGAACAGGCCGCGATGGTCGCAGGATTGGGCGGCGATCGTCTTGCCGGAATCGTCGATCAGCGCGACGCGGCTCGCCTCGGGCTGGTAGCTGCGCACCACCACGCGCCCGTCGCCCAGCGGATGCGGCCCGAGAAAGGCGAACGGATCGCCGTGGTCGCCGGTCTCGATCGCTGCGGCTTGGCTGTCAATTGTCATCGGATCTGTCGGGTAATTGGCGATCGCGCAAGAGAGCGCGAAGCCCTGCTAGAGGAACTCCGGCCCAGGCGGGGCGGTTCCCGAGCTCGTAGTCGATCTCGAGCGCCGCCTTCTCGATCAGGAACAGCGAGAGCAGCTTGCCGCCGACGGCCGCGTTGCGCGGCCAGAGCGGGCAATCGCCGATCGCGGCGACATAGGCGTCGAGATAGTGGCGATTGACCTGAGCGCGCCATTGCAAGATCGACTCGCGCAATTCATTGCGGCGATCCGGCGTATTGGCGGTCGCGTTGTCGAGCGACGTCCAGGCCGCGTAATCGAACGAGCGCAGCATGCAGGCGACGTCGCGAACGATCGAATGCTTGGCGCGCCGCTCCTCGAGCGAAAGCTGTGGCGGTCCCTCGAAATCGACCAGGAACACGTCGTTCTGAACGATGAGCGTCTGGCCGAGGTGATAATCGCCGTGATAGCGCGAGATGAGGATATCCTCGTCGATCTGCGCGAAGCGACGGATCCGCTCGCTCCGTCCGGCCGCATCGGCCTGCAGCTCGTCGAGCGCCACGGTGTCGTCCGGCGACAACCGGCTCCGCGCTTCGGCCAAGCCGGCAAGGGCGGCATCGACCAGCCGGACAACGGCCTCGCCCCAATTCTTGACCTGGGCCGGCGCGACCTTCTCGGCCTCGAACGCCGGGTCGCCGGTTTCGACGTAGAGCGCGCGGTGGAATTCCGCGGTGCGTCGCGCCAGTTGCTCGATCCGGACCAGGAATGCGGCATGGGCTTCTTCGGGCGAAGCGGGTTGCTGGTCGGCGCTCGCGACCCGTCGCTCCTGCAGGAAGCGATCGAGATAGGCGAGGGTGTTGGTCCACCCGTCGCTCTGATTGCGGACCCAGGCATGGACCACGCCGAGAGCAGTTTCCCGGCCCGAATCGTCGACCAGATGGATGCTGCCGTAGAGCGTCGGCGCGTTCGCGAAATGCGCCTTGTTGGTGAGGAACGCGCCCATCTCGATCTCGGGATGCGGCCCGGCTGCGATCTTGCGGTAGAACTTGACGATCAGCCATTCCCCGATGATGGCCGAGCTGTTCGATTGCTCTTGGTTGCCCACGCGAATGACCGGCTTGTCGGGCGCGGCCGTCGCAAGGAATGCCGGCGTCGGACGGAAGCACAGCTTTCCGGCGACGGTCGCGACCGTATGGTTCTGGTGGATCGCCTCGACCGTTGCGCGGACGAACTCGTCGCCGAACAGCGCGTCGAGCAGGAAGCCCTCGCGATAGCCGTGACGGAGTTTGGCCAAAATCGATTGCGACGCCGGGGGCGTGGCGGGCTGATAGTCGTCCACCAGCGGCAAGGAATAGGCGACCGTGGTCTTGCCGCGCGCTTCGGCGACGATCCAGCACCGCTCGCGCCCGCCCAGCGAGAAGCACAAGGCCGAAACGATCGCGATCTGCACGCGCAGCTCGCCTTTTTGCGCGAACCAGCGGCGCGCACGCAGATAGCCAGGCAGAACGTCGCGCTCCAACAGGCCGCGGTTGCGGCCGTCGATGACCGAGGCCAGGCTGCCGACCTGCACCAGCGTGACGAGCTCGGGCATGATCTGCGCCGCGGGCCGCAAATCCTGCGACGGCTTGGTCAGCTCGAACCAGAAGAACCCGTACCCTTGCAGCGTGATCGAGTAGCTGCCGTCGCCGATCGCGGGGAATGTCGCGCGGCCCAGCATCTCGACCGGCACGCGGCCGGCCAGCCCCGGCAGTTCAAGCTCGACCGCCTGCGCCGAGCGCGACAGGTTCATGACGCACAGAACCGTCACCTCTTCGTGCTGGCGCAGATAGGCGATCACGGCGCGGTTCGACGGGTAGAGGAACGTCAGCGTGCCGCGGCCGAAGACGTTGAGCGTCTGCCGCACGTTGATCAGCCGCTTCATCCAGTTGAGCAGCGACGACAGGCTATGCGATTGCGCCTCGACATTGAGCGCTTGATAGCCGTAGACCGCATCCATGATCGGCGGCAGGTAAAGCCGCGCCGGGTCGGTGCGCGAGAAGCCGGCGTTGCGGTCGGGCGTCCACTGCATCGGCGTGCGGACGCCGTCGCGGTCGCCGAGATAGATGTTGTCGCCCATGCCGATCTCGTCGCCGTAATAGATGATCGGCGTTCCCGGCATCGACAGCAGCAGCCCGTTCATCAACTCGATCTTGCGGCGATCGTTCAGCATCAGCGGCGCCAGCCGGCGGCGGATGCCGAGATTGATGCGCGCGCGGCGATCGGCCGCGTAGGTGAGCCAGAGATAGTCGCGCTCGGTGTCGGTGACCATTTCGAGCGTCAGCTCGTCATGGTTGCGCAGGAATACCGCCCATTGGCATGAATCCGGAATTTCCGGCGTCTGGCGCATGATGTCGGTGATCGGGTGGCGGTCTTCCTGCGCGATCGCCATGTAGATGCGCGGCATCAGCGGGAAGTGGAATGCCATGTGACATTCGTCGGCGTTGCCGAAATAATCCTTCACGTCCTCGGGCCATTGATTGGCCTCCGCCAGCAGCAGCTTGCCGGCATAGTCGCGGTCGAGCTCGGCGCGGATTTGCTTGATGACGGCGTGGGTCTCGGGAAGATTTTCGCTGCTGGTGCCCTCGCGCTCGCAAAGATAGGGGATGGCGTCGAGCCGGAACCCGTCGACCCCGAGATCGAGCCAGAAATGCATCGTGTTGAGCACGGCGCGCACGACATGGGGATTGTCGAAATTCAGATCGGGCTGATGCGAGAAGAAACGGTGCCAGTAGAACGCGCCCGCCACCGGATCCCAGGTCCAGTTCGATTTCTCGGTATCGGTGAAAATGATCCGGGTGCCTTTGTATTTCTCGTCGGTGTCGCTCCACACATAGAAATTGCGCGCGACCGACCCGGGCTTGGCCCGTCTGGCGCGCTGAAACCAGGCGTGCTGGTCCGAGGTGTGATTGACCACCAGCTCGATGATGATGCGCATCCCGCGCTTGTGGGTCTCGCGCACGAGCTGACGGAAATCGCCAAGGCTGCCGTAGGATTGATGGATATCGCGATAATCCGAGACATCGTAGCCGTCGTCGCGCATCGGCGAGGGAAAGAACGGCAGCAGCCAGACCGCGGTGACGCCGAGCTCCTGGATGTAGTCGAGTTTTTCGATCAGCCCCGGTATGTCGCCGATGCCGTCGCCATTCGCATCGTGGAACGCCTTGAGATGCAGCTCATAGATGATCGCGTCCTTGTACCAATCGGGTCGCTCGTTGAGAGGCGTGCTCACCGCGTCCTCGCGACGGTGAAGATCAGCGCCGGCGTCTCGGGATCAAGCCGGATGCGTTGCCGCGCACCGACCCAATGCACCGCGCCGCCGGTGAGCAGGTTGACGATGCGCAGATCGTCGGATTCGGCAATGCCGAGCGCGTGCAGCGGCAAGTCGAGCACGGTCTCCTGTGCCGCAAACGGGTCGAGGCTGACGGCGATGAAGGCCGCACCTCCGCGCCCATAGAACAGCACGCGATCGTTGTCGCAAGGGAAGAATTCCAAATTCAACCAATCCTCGAAGGCGGCGTGCGCCCGCCGGATGCGATTGAGCGCGGCGATCAGCGGCTTGATGTTGCCGGGCCGATCCCAGTCCCAAACCTTGTACTGGTATTTTTCGGAATCGGCGTATTCCTCGGAATTCGGCAGCGCGCGATTCTCGCATAGCTCGAAGCCGCTATAGATGCCGAACAACCCGGCGAGCGTCGCGGCCAGCACGGCGCGAATGCGGAACGCGGGTGGCCCGCCTTCCTGCAGGAAGCGCGGCAGGATATCCGGCGTGTTGGCGAAGAGATGCGGCCGCAGGTATTCGCGTGCCTCTTCATGCGTGAGTTCCGTGAAATACTCGATCAGCTCCTGCTTCTCGTTGCGCCAAGTGAAATAGGTATAGGACTGCGTGAAGCCGAGCTTGGCCAGATTGCGCATCACTTTCGGGCGCGTGAAGGCTTCCGATAGAAACAGGATGTCGGCCCGCTCGCGCTGAATGTCGCGGATCAACCATTCCCAGAATGGGAGCGGCTTGGTGTGCGGGTTATCGACGCGGAAGACGCGCACGCCTTGCGCGATCCAGAATTTCACGACATCGCGAATCGTCTTCCACAGCGCGGGCGAGGATGGCGCGCGGAAATTCACATTGACGATATCCTGATACTGCTTGGGCGGATTCTCGGCATAGCGGATCGATCCATCGCCGCGAAATTCGAACCAATCGGGATGCTGCGCGATCCAGGGATGATCGGGCGCGCATTGCACCGCGAGATCGAGCGCCACTTCCATGCCGCGGCTCGCGCAGGCGGCGACGAAATCGCGAAAATCGTCGAGACTGCCGAGCGCGGGATCGACCGCGTCATGGCCGCCGTCGGCGCTGCCGATCGCATAGGGGCTGCCGGGCTCGTCGGGCTCCGCGCTCAAGCTGTTGTTGCGCCCTTTGCGGTTTTTTCGCCCGATCGGATGGATCGGCGGCAGGTAGATCGTATCGAATCCCATCCCGGCGATGTCGTCGAGCCGGGCGATGCAATCCTGGAGCGTGGCGCTGCGGTTCGGCGCCGTGCCTTGCGAGCGCGGGAACATCTCGTACCAGGCGGCAAAGCGCGCTGCTCGGCGATCGACC
>DATLUE010000307.1:0-19150 GCA_035533255.1 Allostellaceae bacterium
TTTACAACGGATTACCGGTCTTATTTAGCCTGATCTGGGCGCATCAGGCGGCGCGGCTTTCCGAAGCCGCGCTGAGTAATCAGCCGACCGGGCGCGGCCACGACCATCACCCCGAAATTTCAAAATAATATCTTTTAGAAACAAATTATTAGAGCGATAAGCTACCGGCTTTCCTTAATCCGCCGGCATCACCGGCATCACCGGCAGCATCAGATGCGAGGGATGCGCGGCATCGTGGTGGATCGTATCGGTGCCCATCTTGTCGGGCCGATAGATGTGGAAGAACAGCGCATCGGTCGCCGGCGAATCGCCGTTGACGACCTCGACCCGGATGCGATTGCCCTGGCGGAAGCGATAGGCGATCGGCTGCAGGGGAATCTCGACCTGGTAGATCTGGCCGGGGATCAGCGGCGTCGCGCTGCGATGCCCGCCCTGGTGCGAGGCGCGCAGCCAGCCTTTGGTGACGATGAACGAATTGGGCTGTAGCCCCTTGCCGCGCGCGGCCGGGTCTTGCGCGAATTGCTCGGAAAGCTTGACGCAGAAATCCATGTCCGGCTGGGTCGACGAGGCATAGAGCACCAGCTTGGCGTCGCCGGCGATCTCCATGTCGGCCGGCAGCGGCGCGGTCGTGAAGGTCAGCACGCCGCGCACCGGATCGGGGCCTTGCGGCCCGAGCGCGACGACGCCGAGCGCCCAGCTCGGATGCGGATAGGTGTAGCTGGCGCTGCCGCCATCGTCGCCCGGCGCGGCTGAGGCAAGTGTCCCGTCATTGAGCGAGGTCACGCTCTCGCTCGGGCCTTTGGCCAAAAAGAAGCTCGTTGCGGTCGCGCCCGGCGGCGGCCAGGTCGCGGCCGACTTCACCGCGCCGGTATTGCGCACCGTGTATTCGACCGCCGCGCGCGTATCGTGGCTGCTCGGCTGGTCCTTCAGATAGCGCTCGTAGAACGGCAGCAGATGCTGCTCGTGAAACGCGACATCGGCGAAATCGCGCTGCGCCGTGAACGGCGTCGCAGTGCCCGAGATGAAGAGCTTCTTGGGTCCTTGCGCCTTCTGATAGCCGAGGATGTTGCCGGCGCAATGCAGATCGAGCTTCGCCCAGACGCCGATCGAGAACAGCGGCACGGCGATCTTGTCGAGCTGCTCGGCGGCGCAGCGCTCCTGCCACCAATCGTCATAGAACGGGTGTTGCTGCACGTCGAAGAACAGATCGTGCGGCAACGCGCGCGGGTGGTCGCCGTTGGTCGGGTAAAGATTCGGCACGCGGACGCTGGAATTGTACCAGTAGGAGAGGAAATTGCCCTCGATCCCGCCGGGATAGCCCATGAAGCGATAGGGATCGTTGAGCCCATCATAGGCGCCGAGGCAAGCGAGATGCGGCGGATTCTGGATGCCCATGAACCACTGGGCCATGCAGTAATAGCTCTCGCCGATCCCGCCGACCTTGCCGTTGCACCAGGGCTGGGTGCCGATCCATTCGATCACATCGTAGAGATCGTTCTGCTCGTTGCGGTCGAGAAAGCGATACTCGCCCTCGGAAAAGCCGGTGCCGCGGGTGTCGGCATGGACATAGGCATAGCCGCGCTCGACATACCATGCGACCGGCCCGGTCTCGCGCCACAGGAACACCGGCGTCGCCGGCAGATCGTCATTGTCGTAGCGATAGGGGCTGACCGCGAAGAGAGCGGGGAATTTCCCGCTGCCTTCGGGGCGGTAGAGGCGGATTGCGATCTTGGTGCCGTCGCGGACGGTGACCTGAAGGTCCTTTTGCTCGATCACCGTCCGCTCCGCTTGCCTATTCGGCCGCCGCGGCCTGGCCTTCGCGCGCCCACGGCCGCTCCCTGAGCCGCGTCGCGTTGAGGCGATAGACCACGAAGCAGAGCACCGCGCCAAGAGCGAAGGGCAGCGCCGCCCACATATAAAGCTGCTGGACCGGCAGCGCGACGAAGAACGCGCCCAGCATCGGCCCGACGATCGAGCCGATCCGGCCGATGCCGAGCTGCCAGCCCGAGCCGTTGGAGCGCAGCGAGGTCGGATAGATCAGCGCGCCCGAGACGTTGATGCCGGATTGGATGCCGAGTACCAGGAAGCCGCCGAAGAATGCGGCGATCATCAGCGAGGTTTGCGACGTGATGCCGAACCAGCCGATCGAGCCGACCACCGGCACCGCGATGACGAACAGGATCGCGATCGCGCCGAAGCGGCGCTTGTCGATCCAGCGGCACAGCAGCAGCGCGCCGACGGTGCCGCCGACCTGGAAGATCGCGCCGGTCAAGGCGCCCACCGCAGGCGGCAGATGCGCCGCCGTGACAAGCAGGGTCGGCGTCCAACTGTTGAGGAAGAAGAATCCCATCAGATTCAGCATGAACAACAGCCACACCAGCGGCGTGATCAGCGCGAGGCCGTCCTGGAACAGCAAGGACGGCCTGAAGGCGCCATAATTATGCTCGTCCTCGATGACGAATTTCGCGTTCGGCGGGATGACGAAATCGGGCTGGATGGCGTGAACCAGCTTCTCCATGTCGGCGCGATGCTTTTCATGGAGCGCCATGTATTTGATCGATTCCGGCAGGCCGAAAATACCGCAAATCCCGATCAGGATCGGCACGATGCCGCCGACGAAGAACAGAAACTGCCAGCCATAGGTCGGAACGAAGGCGACGGTGAGGAAGCCCGGAATGGCGCCGCCGATCGGCACCAGCCCGACCGCGATGATCGCCAGGGTGGCGCGCAGATGGCGCGGCGCGGATTCGGCGTTGATCGCGATCGCGTTCGGGATGACGCCGCCGATGCCGAGCCCCGCGAGCATCCGGAGCCAGAACATCTCGCTGACATTAGTCGAATAGGCGGCGATCAGGGTGAAGATGCCGAACACCAGATTGGCGCCGATCAGCGCGGCCTTGCGGCCATAACGGTCGCCGACGAAGCCGAAGATCGCGGAGCCGAACAAAATGCCGATGAGGCTCGCGCTGAAGATCGGGCCCAATTGGCTGGGCGGGAAATGCCATTGCTTCATCAGCGAGGGCGCCGCGAAGGCGATCGCGCCGATGTCGTAGCCGTCGATCAGCACGATGAACAGCGACCAGATCAGCAGCTTGATATGGAACGCGCCGATCCCGCGCTCGTCGAGCATGTGCGAAACTTGGATTGTCTGGGCGTCGGCCATCATCCTCCCCCTGCGTTATTGCCTGCCGCGGCCGATCGTTCCGGCCGTTATTCGGCGATCCTAAGGTATGGCCTCTGCAATGAAAAGCGGGCCGTACCAACCAAATTATCTCGTCGATTTCTTCGGCTTGGGGCCGGGCTTTTGGCGAGCCAGCGGGCGGTCGAGGCGCCGCTCCAGCCGCGCGATGAAGCGCGGTGCGCCGAGCGGCCGGCCGGTGCGCTCGCCGCTGCGGATCGCCGCGTGATCCTCGGGGCTCAAGCCGCCGCGCAGGAATTCCGCCCAATCGGGCGCGAGCGCGAGCAGCGGATGGGTTTTCACCAGCAAGTCGTCGCGTCCGCCCAGATGGGCGCGCGCGCTCGACCAGCGCCAATCGCGCGCCCGCCGCGCGAGCTTGGCGCGCACCGGGTTGAGCTCGACATAGCGCGCGCCGGCGAGCAGATAGGGCTCGTCCATCGGAAAGGACGCGAACCGTCCTTGCCACAAATAGCCGCGCCAGCCTTCGCGCAGATTGACGTGCCGCGTGTAGCGCCGATGCGTTTCGCCGAGCGCGGCGCGCAGGCCGTCGGCATCGGAGGGGACGAGGATAAGGTGGACGTGGTTGGGCATCAGGCAATAGGCCCAGACCTCGACTCCGGCCGCGCGGCAGGATTCGGCCAGCAATCCGCGATAGGTCGCGTAATCGTCGTCGCCGAAAAAGACCGGCTGGCGGCGGTTGCCCCGCTGCGTCACATGATGCGGCAGGTTCGCCGCCACCACCCTCGCCAATCGCGCCATGTCGGAAGGCTACGCCATCGCGGTCGCGCGCGTCAATTAGATATTATGTCCCCAGAATTCTATTATGTCCCCAGAATTCTCCATCTAACCCCCTGGCAATCGCTTTTTTCCAAATGCGATTCCCCTGGGGATAATTGCCAAACTCATCAACAGTCGTTACAATTTACTTTATTACGGCCATCTTTTGCGTACCCCACGTTCTGCAAAAAACTAAAGGAGTACAATGAATGTCAGTTTCGAAACTGAGCGGCGTCGCCCGCGCCGTGCTCGTGACTTTGGCGTTGCTGGCGTCGAGTGCTCAGGGAGCGCGGGCTGAGACGATATTTCTTACATGCATCAATAATGCCGCTAGTGTCGATAAAGACAACTTCGTCGTCGATTTAACAAACAACACCGTCAATAGTTCTCCTGCAAATATCGATGCAACAGCGATTGATTGGCAGGTTAAGGGAAGTGCCAATCAATATGGTTATGTCGTAAAATATTACCATATTGACCGCACAGCAGGCACCCTTACGGAGACCGACACATTCCATCTTGCGAACGGAAGGATTTCTAGTGTCAAAATCATCTATTCCTGCACTAAGGGCAGCGCGCCGCCAACGAAGTTTTAGGGCCAAATGGCCCGGATAGAGCTGGCTCCGTTTGTCTGAACAACTCCGCGCAAAAGATTAAGTGGATTCCTGCCGGGTTTGGTTGGTCGGTGCGATGGGTCACTGATGTGGACGGCGACGAACCGCGTGAATTCTGGGGACTGAATTCTGGGGACGCAACACATAACTTTCAACTCGCTGCTACGCGACCGCCTCGCCCGGCTCGTCCGCAATTCCCGGCGCGTGGCGCTGCGCCGGATAGGTGTAGGCGCCGAGCGTCAGGAATAGCCAGCACGCAATCACGAGCGCGCCCGCGTAAGCCAGGAATGCCGGCGTGTAGCTGTGCAGATGGTCGTAAGAAAGGCTGCCGATCAGCGCGCCGACCGTATTGCCGATGTTGAAGCAGGCGAAGCTGACGCCGTAGATTTTGCCATAGGCTTTGAGGCCGCAATAGCGGCTTAAGAAAAACGCCATCAGATCGACCTCGGCGCCGATGCCGAAGCCGCAGAGCGTCGTCGCGATCCGGGCCGTGCCAAGGCCGCCGGTGCCGCTCGCCAACAGCAGGATGCCGAGGATCGGGATTGCAAAGCAGATCGCGGCGATCACCGGGCCGTTGAAGCGATCGAGGCACCAGCCAGCCGCGACGCGTCCGACGATCAGCGCGATGCCGGTGAAGGCCAAGGTCGATGCCGCGAGCTGGATCGGAATGCCGCGATCGCCGAGATAGGCGACGATCTGCGACAAGGTGCCGTTGATCGCGAGGCCGCCGAGAAAGAAAGCGACGGTCATCGACCACCAGCGCCGATGCGCGAAGGCGGCGCGTGCGGTCATCCCCGGCAGATGATCCGAGACCGCGCGCTTTTCCGTGCGCAGGCGCGCGAAGGCCGGCGGCTCGTGAATGAACAGCACCACCGGAAGCCAGGCGAAGACCACGATCGCCACGGCGATGCCGAGATAGGCGCTGCGCCAGCCGTCATGCGCGACGAGATAGGCGGTGTATTGCGGCACGACCGCGGTGCCGATGCCTATGCCGGCGAGCGCGATGCCGAGCGCCAGCCCGCGCATCTGGTCGAACCAGCGCGCGATCACGATGCTGAACGCGACCGGCGAGGCGCCGGCGCTGAACAGATTGCCGAGGACGAAGAGGCTGTAGATGACCAGCGTCGATGCGGTGAGCAGCGAGCCGGCCGAGATGCCCGCCGCGAACAGCAGCACGCCCGGCACCATAATCCGCCGCGCGCCGTAGCGATCGATGAGATAGCCGACGGTCGGCCCGCCGATCAGGCCGATCATGGTCGCGAGCAGCGCCGCTCCCGAGAAAATCGCGCGATCGACGCCTAGGGCTTGAGTCACCGGCCGCAGCAGCACCGCATAGGAGAAGACCAGGATCGGTCCCGGCCCGACGATCATCCCGAAAAACGAAGCGGCCAGAACCCACCAGCGGTTCTTGAACATGACGGTCCTCCCGGTCGCGCCCCGGGCCGCTCTTTTGGCTGGCGGCCCTGACGCGCGACGAGGATCGAGCCTCGCTCATCCGGCCCGATTTTGCAATGGCGCGGGCAGGAGCGGAAGCCCTTGTCTGCGCGCCGGCAGGATGTGTTGGCGCCGCGGCTTCCGGCTGGGCTAATCTCGGGCGAATTCATGGAGCGGGAGGATCGGCCTATGGTTCAGATCGTCGACATTCATACGCATTGCTCGGTGCCGGATCGCTCCGATCCGCTGGGCGTCGGCGCGTTCATGCGCGGCACGGCGGTCGGCCGCAATTCCTACAACGATTTCCGCGGCCTGCCGTCGATCAGCTATTACGAGCTCACCGATTTCGATCTCCAGCAGGAGGTCAGCCACAAGGCCGGCATCGCGCGGCGGCTGATGAGCAATCCGTTCGGCGCCGAGGTGCTGGTCGCGCTCTCGAAGAAATCGGCCGGCGACGTGATCAAGCACAACAACGACCAGATCGCCGCGCTGGTCGAGCGCAGCAAGGGCACGACCTGGGGTCTCGGCGTCGCCAACCCGCTCGATGCCAGCCTGGTCAAAGACGCCGAGAAATGCATGACCGAGATGCGCTTCAAGGGGCTGATGATCAATTCAAGCTGGCAGGGCAAGTTCATCGACACCGAGGAGAGCTTCCCGTTCTGGGAATGGGCCGAGGCCCAGCAGGTGCCGCTGTTCCTTCATCCGGTGCGCGTGCCGATCGGCCACGAGCAGCAGATGGATCAGTACAAGCTCGACGAGCTGGTCGGCCGACCGTTCGATACCGCGATGTGCCTTGCGCGCATGATCCTCTCGGGATTGTTCGATCGCTATCCGCGCTTGAAGATCGTGGTCGCGCATATGGGCGGCGGGCTGCTGCCGGTGATGGGCCGGCTCAATTTCGGCTGGCGCCTTGGCAGCGACGGCATGCCCGACCGCGCCAAGATCAAATGCCAGCGCCTGCCGAGCGACTATCTGCGCGCGCATCTGCATGTCGACACGATGGGCATCTGGGGCCCGCATCTGCGCGAGGCGGTCGAGGTGTTCGGCCCGGACCGCGTGATGTTCGGCACCGATTACGGCCCGGTGCCGATCGATCCCAAAGAGCATATCGATCTGGTAGAGGAGCTCGCGTTGACGCCGGCCGAGAAGGAAAAGATTTACTGGAAGAACGCCAACGCGTTCTTCGATCTCGGCATGAGCGCGTAGCGCGCACGTCCTCTCTAAGTCGTCGCACGCCCTCTCTCGTATCGTCACCCCGGCTTTCGCCGGGGTGACGAAAATAGAGCGAGATGCTTCGAATCTATCCCTCACGCATTCCCGCGGCGCTCGCGCCAGATGCCGAGCTTTTCCTGGGCGACGCGGTCGGAATAGCTGAAGACCACCGCATCTGCGTCGGCCTCGAGCGCATAGGGGACCCAGCACGGCACGGCGAAGATGTCGCGCGGCTTCCACGCGATCGTCTGCTGCTGCTCGCCTTCGCCGACGATCAGGCGGCCGGTGCCCTCGATGGGTGAAAATACGGTGTTCTCGGTGGTCCGGTAGCTCTCGGTGCGGAAGCCCTTGGGCAGGAGCTGAAGGAAAGCCGAGATCGTCGGCATCGCGCTGCCGCCGGTGGTCGGGTCGATATAGGTGAGCTTCAGCCCGGCATAGGGATCCCATTCGTCGTTCCGGCGCAATTGCTCCAGCGCTTCGCGCGAGCGGTCGTAAGGGTAAGAGAAGATCGGCGATTCCGGCTTGGTCCAGCGCTCGTTGACCGGCGCCATGTTGGCGCCATAGCGGGCACGGCTGTCGCCCGCCGGCCGGCGCAGGGGCGCGCGGTCTTCGGGGTAATGCTCGAAGAACATCGGCCCGAAGGTCGCGAGCATCGGAATGTCGAGCCCGTCCATCCAGAAATAAGGACCCTCGCCGTCATGGCCGTGATCGTGCCAGGTATCGCTCGGCGTGATGACGAAATCGCCGGGGTTCATGTAGGATTTTTCACCCGAGACCGCGGTCCACGCGCCGCCCTTGCCCTCGATGACGAAGCGCAGCGCCGAGGGCGAGTGCTTATGCGCCGGCGCGCATTCGCCGGGCAGCAGCATCTGCAGCCCGGCATAAAGCGATTCCAGAATGCGATGCGTGCCGTCGAGGCCGGGATTTTCCAGCGTCAGCACGCGGCGGTTGGCCTCATGCGCGGTGATGAGGCCGCCGGCTTCGAACAGCGTCGGCCGCAGCATATTGTCGAAATCCCAGAGGAACGGCACCGCCTTGACCGAATCCTTGGGCAGCGGCGGCACCAGCCGCGTGGTCCACAGCGCCGACACGTTGCGCGCGGCGATCTTCGCGTAATAGGCCTCGCGCGCCGCTTGATTGTCCGTCATGGTTTTCTCCACGCCGAAGGGCTTGCGGCGTATCGCTATAATAGAGCGATGCCGGGCGCGTTGTCAGGCGGCGTTTCGGGGCAAGAAGTGAGGAGGGTTGGGGGCGATGTTCTACGAGCCGGATAAAGGCAATCATGGCCTCCCGCACGATCCCTACAAATCGATCGTGGTGCCGCGGCCGATCGGCTGGATCTCGACCGTCGATCGCGCAGGGCGGGTCAATCTCGCGCCGTTCAGCCAGTTCAACAATCTCGGCTACGACCCGCCTTACGTGATGTTCGCGGCGGCGAATTTTCCGCGCTCGCCGCGGCCGAAAGACAGCGTCGCCAATGTCGTCGAGACCTGCGAGTTTGTCGTCAACATGGCGACCTATGAGTTGCGCGAGGCGGTGAACATTACCGGCTCGGCGGTCGATGCCGATGTCGACGAGGCCACGCTCGCCGGGCTCGAGATGATCGCCTCGACTTTGGTGAAGCCGCCGCGGGTTGCGGCCTCGCCGATTCATCTCGAATGCCGCTATCACTGCACGCTGGCTTTGCCGGGCCGCAATCTCGAGCAGAGCCATTATGTGGTGGTGGGCCGCGTCGTCGGCGTGCATATCAAGGACGACGCGATCACGGCGGACGGCAGGATCGACGTGCTGAAGCTGCGGCCGCTCGCGCGGCTCGGCTATCACGACTACACCAGCGTCGAGAGCCTTTTCACCATGCCGCCGGTCGGGCCGCATCTCGAGGCGCGGCAAGCCGGGCTTGCCGGCAAGCCGCCGCCCGCGACGTCGTCTTAGATTTTCTTATGCGAGCCGTCGCAGAACGGCTGGTTGGCGGACGCCTTGCAGCCGCAGAGCCACGCTTGCTCGGTCTTTTCGGCCTTGAATGCCATCGGCCGCAAGCCGACCGCTTTATGCGAGCCGTCGCAGAAGGGCTGGGTGGCGCTGCGCCCGCACGCGCACCAGTAATAGTCCTTGCCGGCTTCGACATCGACGCCGTAAGGCGCTTTCTGCGCGGGAATGGGATCGGCCATCTCGAAATCTTCCTCTCGATTTTGACGATGCCCCGAAAATAGCCGGCTTGCGCGTTCTGCGCTAGGCTGGTCCGAGATGAGTTTTCGCGAGGAAGGAGCGAGACGATGAAGGTCGACAAGAAAAAGATCAAATCGCACACGCGGCCCAAAGCCATGCCGTTCAACGTCACCAAGATCGGCCTTGTCGTGCTCAACGTCACGGATGTCGAGCGCTCGACGCGTTTCTATACCGAGGTGATGGGCTTCAAGGTCTCGGACGTCTATACCGACGAGATCGCGCCCGGCGGCATGGTGTTCTTCCGCTGCAACGCCGATCACCACGGCATCGCCGTCGTCGGCTCGATGCCCGGCGAATCGCCGGCGATCGAGCTCAACCACATCGCGTTCGAGGTCGCGACGCTCGACGAGGTGATCCTCGCGCGCAATCATTTGAAGAAGCACAACGTGAAGCTCGATTTCGAAGGCCGGCGCCGCGCCGGCGCGCAGATCGCGGTCGAGTTCCGCGATCCCGACGGCCATCGGCTGGAGATCTATTGGGGGCTCGACCAGATCGGCTCGAACGACAGCATTCGTCCCGAGGAGGAATGGATCTGGGCGCACAGCCTCGAGGAGGCGATCGATCATCCGGTGAATGGCCAGGACACCAGCCTGCGCAATCCCGATCTCTACGAGAAACTATCGCCCGAAGAGCGCCAGCGCCGCCGCGACTATTCGATCGCGAACCAACGCGTGAAGCTCGGCCACGACCACTGAGCAAAAAAGGGCCGCACGATCGAGCGGCCCTTCGTTCCGGTTGCGGAGCGCGACTATTCGATCAAGCTGAGATCGTCGGCATCGGGCGGCAGCGCGATCTGCTCGCGCATCCAACTCGGGTTGGGACTGACGCTCTGCGCGAAGCCCCGATAGCTCGCGACGCCATAGACCCGGGCTTGAGCCTGCTGCCGGTTCAGTTGAGCGGTGATCTGGTTCTCGCTCCGATCCTGCGCCGGGTTGCTTCGGCTGGCCGCCTGGGCCGCGGCGATGCTCGCCGTCGACAGCGCGATGATGGCCGCATAGGCCGCGAGTTTGCCTGTCATCGGAATCGGCTCCTTTCGCCGGCGTAAACGCATGCCGGCATGCCTCAACAACCCGGCAGGAGCGCGGTCGTTCCAACGCCGCAAAATCGCCGTAATTGCCTACGCGAACGAGCCTTTGAGGTTTTCGGGCCGGAACGGCGCGCGCCGGATACGCACGCCGGTCGCGTCGAAAATCGCGTTGGCGATCGCGCCCGCGACCGGCCGCGACGACGGCTCGCCGGCGCCGCTCGGCGGGATCTCGGGATGGTCGAGCAGCACGATGTCGATCTTTTCCGGCGCTTCGGTGATATCGAGGATCGGGTAGGTCGCCCAATCGACGCTCGTGACCTTCTGCCGGTCGAAGCGCACCTCTTCCCAAAGGCTGCGGCTGGTCGCCTGCACGATGTTGCCCTCGATCGTATTGTGCAGCAACGCCGGGTTGACGATGCAGCCGCAATCATGCGCAACCGCAAAGCGCTTGGCGCGCACCTTGCCGCTGCGGCGATCGACCTCGACCTCGGCCGCGACCACGACGATGGTGCCGAGCCGCTTGGCATAGGCGATGCCGCGGCCGGTCACGACATCGGCCTTGCTGTCGGCGGCGGGACCGGAGACCCGCGTCTCCCAGCCGAATTTCTCGGCGGCCGCTTTCACCGCCGCGGCATCGCGGCCGCTAAGATGTCGAAGACGGAACGCGACCGGATCGGCCTTGGCGGCGAGCGCAAGCTCGTCGATGAAAGATTCGCTGGCGAAGTGGATTTGCGGACCGACCGGGTCGCGCTGATGCGAGGTCCTGAGCGGCGAGGCGCGATCGAGCATCGGCGCGATCGTCTCCCACGCCATCAGCCGGTTGGGGATGTCATAGGCCTCATCGGGCGTGCCGAAGGAGTCGATCGGCTTCAGCGGCAGGCCCCATTGCTGGCCGATCAGGCTATAGGCCGGATGCGATTCGTTGCTCTCGATTTCGAGCCGCGAAAAGCCTTTGCTCTCGAACTGGTAGGCGACGATCTTGCCCGACGCGTCGAGCCCGGCGCGCGCGTGATGCACCGATGCCGGAGCTTTCGGATCCCAGGCGATGCCTTCGGCCCGCATGCCCTGGACGCGCACCGGCTTGCCCAGCTCGTGGGCGAGAAACGCCGCCTCGAGGGCTGCGTCGCCGGCATCGTTGCGGCCGTAAGAGCCGGGTCCCGTCACCCAGATCGCATGTACGCGCTCGACCGGAATGTCGAGCAGCGCCGCAACGCCTTGCTGCGCGTAATGCGGCTTTTGCGTGCCGGTCCAGACGGTCATCTTGCCGTCTTTCATCTCGGCAAGGGCGCAGGCCGATCCCATGCTGGCATGCGATTGGAACGGCCATGCGTAATCCGCCGTCACGACCTGGACCGCGCCGGGCATCGCGTCGTCGACCGAGCCTTTCTGCTTCTCGACCACGCGCTTGCGCACCGGCGCCTTGCGAATATGGTCGTAAAGCTTCGCCGGATCGGCGAAGGCCGGCGCCGGCTGCGACCAATCGATCTTGAGCCGCTGCGCGGCGCGGATCGCGTTCCACTCCTTCTCGGCAACCACGGCGATATAGCCGCCTTTCTGCACGACGCGCGCGCCGGGGATGCCGTCGATCGAGCTCGCATCGACCGAATTCGCGGTCGCGCCCGCGACCGGCGGCCGGATGACGCGGGCATGCAGCATGCCCGGCACGCGAATATCGGTGACATAAGTCGCCGCTTGCGCGAACACCTTCGCCTTCACGTCGCGGCGCTTCGGCGACGTGCCGACCACCTTGTAGTCGGCGGGCTTCTTGAGCGGCGCCGTGCTGTCGATATCGAGCACGATGCCGTATTTGCCGTTCCATTTCAGCGGGACGTTGAAGAACTTGCCGCCGATCAGTTGGCCGTAGCCGATTTTCTTGCCCGGCGCGTCGGCGACCGAGACCACGCCGTTTGCGACGGTCAGTGTCTCGGCCGGCACCTTGAGGCGCTTGGCGGCGAGCTGAAGCAGGAATTGCCGCGCCTCGGCGGCGGCCTTCCGCATGGTCCGTCCGCCCCAGTTGATGCCGAAGCTGCCGCTGGCGCCGCCTTGGTTGAGGGTAAGCGCCGTGTCGCCCAATATCACCGCGACCCGGTCGGCAGGCAGGTCGAGCTCCTCCGCGACGATCTGCGCGATGCCGACATCGGTGCCCTGGCCGCCGTCGATCTTGCCGAAGAAGACGGTGGCGGAGCCGTCGCGATGGATCGCGAGATAGCTGTCGAGCTGGGTCGGGTCGAGCGGCTTGGGCGCGGCAACGGCCGCCGTCGCGGCTTGCGCGAGCGCGGCCGGCGCGGAGAAGCTGACGACCAGCGCGCCTGCGCTTTTCAGCACGCCGCGGCGGGTGAGGTCGGTGCGCAGGAGATCGAGATGGGTCATGGCCGCCTTCCTTATGCCATCGACGCCGCGCGCTTCACCGCGCGGATGATCGCCATGTGGGTGCCGCAGCGGCATTTGAGCCCGGATAAGCCCTTGCGGATATCGGCGTCGCTCGGATGCGGGTTGGATTTGAGCAGCGCCGCGGCCGTCATGATCCAGCCATTGACGCAGTAGCCGCATTGCGGCACCTGTTCTTCGACATAGGCGGCTTGCAGCGGATGCGGATGCTCGGCGGTGCCGAGGCCGGCGAGGGTGACGATCGTCGCGCCTTTGACGGCCGACAGCGGCGTGACGCAAGAGCGCGTCGCCTCGCCATTCACATGAACGGTGCAGGCGCCGCATTGCGCGAGGCCGCAGCCGAAATGCGGATTGGACAGGCCGAGCTCGTCGCGCAAGGCGTACAGCAGGGGCATGTCGGGATCGTCGACGGAAATCACATGCGATTTGCCATCGACCGTGAGACGCATTTGCGTGGCCATGACCCGAGCTCCTCCGGCGGTCGTTATCTCGTTACCCAAAATCTATGACCGCAAGACGGCGAGGGCAAGACAGTTGCGCAACAGACAGTTGCGCGCTGGGCGGGCGGCCCCTTGCCTCGATCCCCATATCAAGTATTGCTCGCCGGTACGGAGGCAGCATGGCTGAGATCGACGGTTTCACGGTCGAGGATGTCGAATATCTGCGCCACGGCGACAAGCCGCTGCTGGCGCGGCTCTATCGCCCGCGTGGCGTGGGGCCGCATCCCGGCGTGGTCGAGGTTCATGGCGGCGCGTGGACCGGCAACGATCGCTTGGTGAACGTCGCCATCCACGAGGCGCTGGCGCGTGCCGGCACCGTGGTCATGGCGATCGATTTCCGCATGCCGCCCGAGGCGCAATATCCGGCGTCGATCCGCGATGTGAATTTCGCCGTTCGCTGGCTGAAACGACAGGCCGGCGAGCTTGCTGTCGATCCGGCGCGCATCGGCGGGCTCGGCACGTCGAGCGGCGGCCATCAATTGATGCTCTCGGCCTTGCGGCCGCGCGATCCGCGCTACGCAAGCATTCCCTTGGCCGGGCCGCTCGCCGCTGACGCGGATGACGCGAGCCTCGGCTTCGTCATCCTGTGCTGGCCGATCACCGACCCGCTGGCGCGCTATCGCATGGTGACGGCGAACGGCAACGCGCGCCTCGCGGACGCCCATCGCGCCTATTGGCCCGACGAGGCCGCGATGGAGGACGGCAATCCGCAGCTTATCCTCGAGCGTGGCGACGCGGGCACGCTGCCGCCCGCGCTCGTGCTGCAAGGCACCAACGACGATAATGTGACGCCCGACATGGCCGACCGTTTCGCGGCGGCCTATCGCCACGCCGGCGGCGCGCTCGATCTGGTGAAATTCCCGGGCCAGCCGCATGCGTTCGTCGCGCGCGATCCGGCCTCGGCGGCGACGCGCCAGGCGCTCGATCTCATTACCGGCTTCGTCGGGCGCCAGACCGGCTGAGCTTTGCCGGACTTCCTGAGCTTTAAGGGTCGTGCTACATCTGGCCTAAGTTACGCATACAAGCGTTGTGGGAGGGATCATGTCGAGCGCCGATTCTGGAAAGCTGAGCAACGAGCCGCAAGCGATCGAGCGGCCTTTGCCGTCGGAGGGCAAGAGCCTCTGGGGCAGCGACGTCGCCGCCGATATGATGCGCGCGCTTGACATTCCTTATGTCGCGCTCAATCCCGGCGCATCCTATCGCGGGCTGCACGACAGCATCGTCAACCGGCTCGGCAACGAGAAGCCGCAGATGCTGCTATGTCTTCACGAGGAAGCCGCGGTTGCGGTCGCGCATGGCTGGTCGAAAGTCACCGGCAAGCCGATGGGCGCGATCGTGCATAGCAATGTCGGGCTGCTGCATGGCTCGATGGCGGTGTTCAACGCCTGGATGGATCGCGCACCGCTGCTGCTGTTCGGCGCGACCGGCCCGGTCGATGCGACCAAGCGCCGCCCGTGGATCGATTGGATTCACACCACCAAGGATCAGGCCGCGCTGATCCGCCACTTCATCAAATGGGACGATCAGCCCGGCTCGATCGCGGCGATCCCCGAGGCGATGCTGCGCGCCAAGCAGATCTCGACCACCGCGCCGTGCGGCCCGACCTATATCTGCTTCGACGCCGCGCTGCAGGAGCAGCGCATCGAGGCGCTGCCGCCGATGCCCGATCCGGCGCGGTTTCCGTCGCCGTCGCCGGTGGCGCCGCCGCCCGCGCAGATCGAGGAAATCGCGAAGAAGCTGCATGCCGCGCAACGTCCGTTGCTGCTGCTGGGCCGGTTCTCGCGCAGCGAGGAAGGCTGGCGCGAGCGGGTTGCGCTCGCCGAGTCGCTGGGCGCGGTGGTGCTGACCGAGCTGCGCAACAGCGCCGCGTTCCCGACCGATCACGAACTCATGGGCGCACCGCCGCTCGCCAATCATTCGACCGCGGCCAGCGAATTGCTGCGCCAGGCCGATCTCGTCGTCTCGTTCGATTGGGTCGATCTCGGCGGGTTGCAGCAAGGCGCCGCCGGCAAAGGCAAGCTGGACGCGACCGTCATTCGCATCTCGGTCGATCAGTATTCGCATCACGGCTGGGGCATGGAGTATCAGATTCTGCCGCCGGCCGATCTTTATCTCGCCGCCGAGACCGACGCGACCGTGACCGCGCTGCTCGCCGCGGTGAAAAAGCTCGGCCAGCGCAAAGCACCGGCCTGGCCGGGCCGCAAGCCCGCGCCGCTGCCGGCCATGCCGCAGCCCGATGCCGCCGGCACGATCTACGTGCCGCAGATCGCGATGGCGCTGCAAAAGCTGACGGCCGGGCGCAAGACCAGCCTGATCCGTCATTCGCTGTCCTGGCATGGGCATTTCTGGCCGATGCGCGACCCGCTCGACAGCCTCGGCACCGATGGCGGCGGCGGCGTGGGCTCGGGGCCGGGCACCTCGGTCGGCATGGCGCTCGCCTTGAAAGGCAGCGGCCGGCTGCCGATCGCGGTGCTGGGCGACGGCGATTTCATGATGGGCAATCAGGCGATCTGGACGGCGGTGCATTACCGCGTGCCGCTGCTGGTCGTCGTGTGCAACAACCGCTCGTTCTACAACGACGAGCTCCATCAGGAGCGGGTCGCCAAGGAGCGCGAGCGTACCGTCGCCAACAAGTGGATCGGTCAGCAGATCAACGATCCCGATATCGATCTTGCCGGCATCGCGCGCGCGCAAGGCGCGGTCGGCATCGGCCCGGTGCAAAAGCTCGGCGAGCTCGAAGCCATGCTCAAAGAGGCGATCGCCGCAGTCGATGACGGCAAGGTTGCCGTGGTCGATGTGCGCGTCGCCGGCGGCTATGACGCGGGCGCTTCGGCCAATGTGCCGCGCGGCGCGAAGGATTAGATTAGCGGCGCGCTTCCGTTGCCTGGGAATTAAGCACGGCGCGTTGCCGAGCGCCGCGCCGCTGGCCGGTCTTGGCGCGCGGGTCTAAGATGCGCGCCAGTCAATAACGGGAGGAAACATGGCAACCGAATATCGTCTCTTGAGCTATCGCGACCAGGGCGGCGTCGCGCGCGCCGGCGTGCTATTGGGCGACCGCGTGCTGCCGGCGACGCCCTTGCTGGAAGGCGCGCCGGGCATCGATTCATCATCGGTGCTGGGGTTGCTGCAAAGCTGGGGCGAGGTGCATCCGCGCATCGTTGCCGCGCTCGCCCGCGCGAAGCCGACCGACGGCAAGCCGCTGAGCGAGGTCGCGCTGCTGGCGCCGGTGCTTTATCCCGGCGCGGTGTTCTGCGCCGGCGCCAATTACTGGGACCATATGCGCGAGATGAACGAGCGCCAGAAGCGCCTCACCGGCAAGGAGCCGCCCGAGCCGAAGAAGGCCAAGGACCCGTGGTTCTTCATCAAGACCGGCGCGCATTCGATCGTCGGCACCGGCGCCAATGCGCGGATGCCGCCACTGTCGCAGAAGCTCGATTGGGAAGCCGAGATCGGCGTCGTGATCGGCAAGCCGGCGCGCAACATCTCGGTCGAGCGCGCGTTCGATGTCATCGCGGGCTATACCTGCGTCAACGATCTCTCGGCGCGCGACCTCAGCACCCAGGCGGATCGCGCCGGCGGCGGCATGTTTATGGATTGGCTCGGACAGAAATGCTTCGACGACGCGGCGCCGATGGGGCCGTGGATCACGCCGGCCGCTTTTGTGCCCGATCCCAACGACATGGATCTGAAGCTGTGGGTCAACGGCGTCATCAAGCAGGATTCCAACTCGAAGAACATGATCCACGGCATCGCCGAGCAGATCGCGTCGCTGAGCCAGCATCTCACCTTGCGGCCGGGCGACGTCATCGCCACCGGCACGCCGGCGGGCGTTGGGGCGGGCCGCGGCGAGAGCGGCGAGTTCCTCAAGGCGGGCGACGAGGTCAAGGTCGAGGTGCAGTATGTCGGCACCTTGGTCAACCGCATGGTGGCGGCTTCTTAACGGCGCCAAGCATTGCGCGGGGCCGGGCCGCGAGCCATGCTCCGCGCGATGAACCGGGAATCATCGATCGCGAAGCCCGATCCGCGCTCGGATGACGAGAGCGCATCGGGTTATCGCGTGTTCGTGCGCGATCTTGTCCTGCCTTGCAGCATCGGTATCTATCCGCGCGAGAAGGGGTTGCGGCGGCGCGTGCGCATCAATACCGAGATTCACGTAACGGCGGCACTGCCGCGCAATGACGAGTTCGCCGACGTGGTGAATTACGAGACCATCGTCGTCGGCATCAAATCGATCACCGAGGCCGGCCATATCAATCTAGTCGAGACGCTGGCCGATCGGGTCATGGCGCTTTGCCTTGCCGACAGCCGCGTCCGCGCCGCGCGCGTCATGGTCGAGAAACTCGACGTCTGGCCCGAGACCGAAAGCGTCGGCGTCGTTATCGAGCGCCGTCGTCCCTAGGGCGCGCGGCTAGCGGTTACGCCCCGTCGGCGACCGCCTGCCAGATGGCAACCGCTTGCCGGGTCTCGGCGACATCGTGAACGCGCAGCAATTGGACACCCTGGCGCAGCGCCTGGAGCGCGCCGGCCAGCGAGCCCGGCAGCCGCGCCTCGACCGGCGCGCCGCGATCGATGCGCCCGATCGAGGATTTGCGCGACACGCCGATCAGCACGCCGCAGCCGAGCGATTGGAACAACCCAAGCCGCGCCAGAATCTCGAGATTGTGCGCGAGGGTCTTGCCGAAGCCGATCCCCGGATCGATCACGATGCTACGCCGCTCCACGCCCGCAGCCTCGCAGGCGGCGATGCGCGCGGCGAGGTAATCGGCGATATCGATCGAGGCCAACGCATAGGACGGATCGCGCTGCATCGTGCCGGGCTCGCCGCGCATATGCATGAGCACGACCGGCGCGCTGCTCCGCGCGGCGACCTCGAGGCTGCCATCGCCTTCGAGCGCCGAAACGTCGTTGATGACGCGCGCGCCCCAGGCAAGTGCCGCGCTCATCACCCGCGCATGCCTGGTATCGACCGAGAGCACCGCGCCGGTGGCGGCGAGGCCGCGCACCACCGGCTCGAGGCGACGTAGCTCTTCTTGTTCCGAAACCGGCGCCGCTCCGGGCCGGGTCGATTCCGCGCCGATATCGAGGAGATCGGCGCCGGCCTCGATCATGGCGCGGCCGAGCGCGATCGCGGCCTGCGGATCGGCGCCGCTGCCGAGATAAAAGCTGTCGGGCGTCGCGTTGACGATGCCCATGACCAGCGGATGATCGAGCGCCAGCCCGGCCCAGCGCTCGCGCTTTGCGCTTGTCCGGGCGAGCTGCGTCGCGACGCGCGCGCGCCGGGCAGGGTCCTGCCGGTCCGCCCAGAGCTGCAGGCGGCGGAGCGGCGCCAGAGCGGTCGCGATGCCTTGGGCTTGCCGCGCGATCACTTCGACCAGGGTAAAGACGGTCGCGCTCCCGGCCAATGGCAAAGCAGCGCCGTCCGCGAGCGCCATCCGCGCCGCGCTGCCGGTCAGCAATCCCTCGGGCCGCAACCATAATCCATCGGCGGGCCCGTCGATCGCTTCGAGCGCGCTTTCGGTCGGGCGTGCGGTAACAGGATGGTCGGCTGTCATCGCGCCATTGTGCCAAATTCTGCGCCGGACACCAGGATAGCGCTAAGCCTCTTGCCCGGATTGCCGCCGTTCGCTCCCGACATGCGGCCGCCCTTGTCGCGATCCGTTTGTTCGCCCCCGACGCTCGTGCGAGCTGCTAATTAATCAGTATTAACAAAGTATAGTTAACAACAAATTTCTAGACTTGAACAATTTTATATAATACGTTCCCGATCAATCAGGAAAACGCGCGATAATATTTG
>DATLUE010000308.1:0-3319 GCA_035533255.1 Allostellaceae bacterium
GGCCGCATCCAGCTCATCGGCGATGCGGCGCACGCGATGCTGCCCAATGCCGGGCAAGGCGCGTGCCAAGCCTTCGAGGATGCCTATATCCTGGCGCGCTGGCTCGCGGCGACGCACGATCCGGCGGCGGCCTTCGCCGATTTCCGCCGCATCCGCATTCCGCGCGTCCACGCGGTGCAGCGGCTCTCGATTGCGAATGCCCGCTTCAAGCATATGCGCGACAGCGAAGCGCAACGGGCGCTGATCGCCGCCGGGCAAAGAAGCGTCCAGGGCAACGCCGATTGGGTCTACGCTTACGATCCGGTCGGCGACTGGGACAAGGAGCCGGCGGTCCCGGCCGGCGAGACGGCGGAAATGCCGCAGCGACAAGGCGATTCCCCGGTGTAATGGGGGAACGCGGCGTTCGAGCGGTGGAGGATTTTCTGCCGTTAGTTGCAGTCCCCTTCAATGAACCTAGGATGGGTTTGCCGCTCGCCATCGTGATCGTCGCAGGGGAAGAAAGCGGCTAATCTGCCCTCATCGCCGCGCTGCCCGACCGCCCGCCACCCGATCGCCCGAAAGCCTGTTCGTGATCGTCATTCCTGTTGCCATCGCGCCTCCTGCCGGCGCGCATCGCCGCTTTTCCCGCGCGATCGGGAGCGACCGCCGTGGCGGTTGAAACCGAGCCGCACAAGGCGCCCCGCCCCGCCGGATCGCGCTTGGGCGGCCGGCTGCGCTGGTTCGCGAGCTGGCATGCGATGCAGTTCACGCTCCGGCTGCGGTGGCGCGCCCTGCTCCGGGCGCTCGACCGCCAGCATCTGCGTAGCAACGAGGTCGCGATCACCCTGGTCAGCGGGATTCTGGGCTTCGTGATCGGCATCGGCGTCGTGCTGGTGCGCGAGGGCATGCAATTCCTGCACGAGATCAACTTCGCGATGCCGAGCGACCGGCTGCTCAGCGAAGGCATCGGGCTGATGGGCTGGCGGGTCGTGCTCGTCCCCTCGGTCGGCGGTTTGGTGGTCGGGCTGACGACGCTGATGATTCGCCGCGTGCGGCCGCGCGAGCCGGTCGACGCCATCGAGGCGAATGCGCTCTATGGCGGCAAGATGTCGCTCATCGACAGCCTCAACCTGACGCTGCTGACCCTGTTGTCGGGCGGATGCGGCGCCTCGGTCGGGCTCGAGGCCGCTTATACCCAATTGGGGTCGAGCTTCGCCTCGAATTTCGGCGAAATTCTGCGGTTGCGCCGGCACGATCTGCGAACCCTGGTCGGATGCGGCGCGGCGGCGGCGATTGCGGCCGCTTTCAACGCGCCGATGGCCGGCGCCTTCTACGCGTTCGAGCTCATCATCGGCAGCTATTCGACGGCGGTGCTCGCGCCGGTGACGGTCGCGGCGCTTGCCGGAACCTTCGCCGTCCGCTGGACGCTGGGCTCGGAGCCGCTGTTCTTCGTTTCGGAGGCGATGGAGATTCACGGCCGGGATTACGCGTTTTTCGCGCTTCTGGGCGTCGCCGCCGCCGGGCTCGGCATCGTCACGATGGTCAGCGTCACCTGGATGGAGAAGTTCATCCGCCGCTATTCGATTCCAGTCTGGGCGCGGCCGATGCTGGGCGGGCTGATCGTCGGCGTCATCGCCTTCTTCCGGCCGCAGGTTCTCGGCAGCGGCCACGGCGCCATTCAAGAGGTGATCGGCGGCGAGATTCCCCTCGCCATCCTCATTCTTCTGATCCCGGCGAAAGCGCTGGCCTCCGCCATGTCGGTCGGCTCGGGATTTCGCGGCGGCCTATTCAGCTCGTCGCTGTTCCTCGGCGCGGTGTTCGGCAGCGCCGCCGGTGGGCTGGTGCAGCACTTGCTTCCCGCCCATCCGGTCGACCAGCTCGCTTATACGCTGGTCGGCATGGGCACCGTCGCGGCGGCGATCGTCGGCGCGCCGGTCACGATGATTCTGCTGATCCTCGAGCTCACCGCCAATTTCTATGCCTCGGTCGGCGTGATGATCGGCGTGATCGTCGCCTCGATCATTGTCCGAACCTGCTTCGGCTATTCCTTTGCCACCTGGCGCTTCCATGTCCGCGGCGTGCCGATCCGCGGCGCCGCCGATATCGGCTGGATTCAGGATTTGACCGCCGGCAAGCTGATGCGGCGCGACATCCATACCGTCGCCGCGACCTTGCCGCTGTCGGCATTGCGCGCGCAATTCCCCTTGGGTGGCACCAAGCGGGCGTTCCTCCTGGATCAGGACGGGAACTACGCCGGCATGATCCTGACCGCCGATGCGCACAATCCCGATCTGGGCGAGAAGCTCTCGAACCTGACGGCGGGCGATCTGAAATTGGGCGCGAGCGAATTTCTGCTGCCATATCAAAGCATCCGGACGGCGCTCGACCGTTTCGCCAAGACCGAGCTCGAGGCGTTGCCGGTGCTCGCGGCCGCCGAGGATCACAAAATTCTCGGCTTCGTCACCGAAGCCTATGCGTTGCGCCGCTATAGCCAGGAGCTCGAGCGCGCGCGGGCCGCCGATCTCAGCGACCCGACCCTATTCGGCCCCGCCTGACGCGCCGCCTTAGCGCGTGATTCGACCAGGCCGAATAATGCTCTGGCTAGCGCGAGAGCTTGGGCGCGATCGCTTCGGTCGCTTCGTCCGGAGAATTGACGTCGCCGGGCATCGCGGTCGCGCCGCCGGTGCTCTGATTCTCGACCGAAAAACTCGGCGTTCCCGGATCGTCGATAACCAGGCTGGCGTTGGTTCCGCTCAGCCAAGCCAGCATCAGTGCAGACCAGAGCGTGCGCCTCGCCATATCCATCTCCCGAAAGCCATGCGGCTTTCTCAAAACGAGCTGACCTGACACAAATTGAACCAAAGCCCCAGATTGGCGGCTTTCCATTGCGGGTTCGCGCAATCCCGCTCGCGCCGCAACTCGGTTCGCGCGTCGTGGTCGGGCGCACCGGCAACCGCCTGGTTATGGTGGCAGCCCGCGAGCACGGGCGCCAGGATCGCAACCATCACGGCAATCCGCTTCATCGCACACCTCTGGCCTGATCGAGAGTGCCGATCACGCGGCGGAATATTTTTCCCCGCCGCCGAAATGATCAAATGAAATGTTTTTTACGCGCGGCCGATCGGGACCCTCGGGCGCGATCGGCGACGGTCCGATTGCCCCCTTGGCCAATGTGGCCTATTGTGGCATTCGTGGGGGAAGGATTCAACAATGTCGACTTGTCGACATTGTGCTGCCCGGACGACGATTGGTGCCATTTCGACGTGCGTCGGCGCGGTATCGCCGGGTCGAAAGCCGAGGATGGAGAATGTCGGAGGATGGAGAATGTCGCTGGATAACC
>DATLUE010000309.1:0-11155 GCA_035533255.1 Allostellaceae bacterium
CGCGCCATCCCCCGCTCCCGCGCTGGTCGCCGCGCCGGCCGTGATTGCTCCGGCGCCGCCCAGCGCCCCCGCTGGCCCCGTCATCCCCGCCGCCAGCGAAGCGCCGGCAGCCGCTCAGCCGCGCGTCTTCGGCGCTCCGGCCGACGTTCCGACCCGCATCGTGATCCATGCCATCAAGGATAGCTGGATCCAGCTTCGCAACGGCGACCAGGTCCTGATCGAGCGCATCTTGCATCCCGGGGATTCGGTGCGCGTGCCGGACGATCCTGGCTTGTCGTTGCGCACCGGCAATGGTGCGGGCATCGAGTTCGAGGTCGATGGCAAGCTCGGACGACCGCTCAGCGGCACGGTGCGCACGGTCGCGCTCGATGCCGATCGCCTGACCGGCGGTACCGCGCCCGGCAATTAGCGCGCCTTTCGCATGCTGACGAAACGCGCTATAAGCCGCGTCATGCGGCAGGGGCTTGATTTCCCGAGGTACTAGCCATGAGCGTGCGTCCTTATCGCGACATTCAGCGGCGGAAGTGCCGACAGATTCACGTCGGCGCGGTGCCGGTGGGCGGCGATGCGCCGATTACCGTGCAATCGATGACCAACACGCTGACCCACGACGTCAAGGCGACGGTCGAGCAGATTCAGGCGCTGGAGCGCGCCGGCGCCGACATCGTGCGCGTCTCTTGTCCCGACGAGGAATCCTCCGCGGCGCTGAAGGACATCGTCCGCCAAGTGACGGTGCCGATCGTCGCCGACATCCATTTCCACTACAAGCGCGCGATCGAGGCGGCCAAGAACGGCGCCGCGTGCTTGCGCATCAATCCCGGCAATATCGGCTCGGCCGAGCGCGTCCGGGAAGTGGTCAAGGCGGCGAAAGACAACAATTGCTCGATGCGTATCGGCGTCAATGCCGGCTCGCTCGAGCGCGAGCTCCTCGAGCGCTATGGCGAGCCGTGCCCCGAGGCGATGGTCGAGAGCGCGCTGACCCACGCCAAGATTCTCGAGGACAATGATTTCTTCGAGTTCAAGATCTCGTGCAAGGCGTCGGACGTGTTCCTCGCGGTCGCCGCCTATCAGCAGCTCGCCGAGGCGTGCGATTATCCGCTCCATCTCGGCATCACCGAGGCCGGCGGCCTGATGAGCGGCACGATCAAATCGGCGATCGGCATGGGCTCGCTGCTGTGGGCCGGTATCGGCGACACGATCCGCGTCTCGCTGTCGGCCGATCCGGTCGAGGAGATCAAGGTCGGTTTCGATATTCTGAAATCGCTCGGCCTGCGCCGCCGCGGCGTCACCGTGATCTCGTGCCCCTCTTGCGCGCGCCAGCAATTCGAGGTCATCAAGACCGTCGAAGTGTTGGAAAAGCGCCTGGCGCACATCACCACGCCGATGACGCTGTCGGTGATCGGCTGCGTCGTCAACGGGCCGGGCGAGGCGCGCGAGACCGATATCGGCTTCACCGGCGGCGGCAACGGCACCCATCAGGTCTATCTCGCGGGCGTGCCGGCGCATCGCCTCAAGGATCAGAGCATCGTCGATCATCTGGTCGAGCTGGTCGAGAAAAAGGCTGCCGAGATCGAAGCCGCGCAAGCCAAGGAAGCTGCGGCAGAACCCGTCGCCTAAGCGCGATGGCAGGTCTCCAGCCGGTTCGCGGCACTCAGGATCTTCTGCCCGACGCGCAACGCCGGCACCGCGCCGTGATCGACACGGCGCGCATCGTCGTCGAGCGCTACGGCTATCACGAGGTCGCGACCCCGATCTTCGAATTCACCGAGGTGTTCGCGCGGCCGATCGGCGAATCCACCGACATCGTCTCCAAAGAGATGTACAGCTTCACCGATCGCGGCGGCGAGGAGCTGACGCTGCGGCCGGAATACACCGCCGGGATCGTGCGTGCGGTGCTCTCGAATGGGCTGACGCAAAGCCTGCCGCTGAAATTCTTCGCGGCCGGGCCGATGTTCCGCTACGAGCGGCCGCAAAAGGGGCGCTTCCGCCAATTCCATCAGATCGACGTCGAGTTGATCGGCGTGGCGCAGCCGGGGGCCGATATCGAGCTCATCGCGCTCGGCGCCGACATCCTCGATGCGCTCGGCGTCTTGAAGAGCACGACACTCGAGCTCAACACGCTCGGCGACAGCGCCAGCCGCGCCGCCTATCGCGCGGCGCTGGTCGAGTTCTACGCGGCGCGCCGCGAGGGCTTGTCCGAGGACAGCCTGCGCCGGCTCGAAACCAATCCGCTGCGCATTCTCGATTCGAAGGACGAGGGCGACCAGCGCATCAATGCGGGCGCGCCGTCTTTCGCCGATTACCTGACGCCGGACGCGCGCGATTTCTTCGCCGAGGTCTGCGCGGGCCTCCGCGCGCTCGGGATCGCCTACCAGCTCAACCCGCGCCTCGTGCGCGGCCTCGATTACTATTGCCACACCGCGTTCGAGTTCGTGACCACATCGCTCGGCGCGCAAGGCACGGTGCTGGGCGGCGGGCGCTATGACGGGCTGATGGGCGTCATGGGTGGGCCCGAGACGCCGGGCGTCGGCTGGGCCGCCGGTGTCGAGCGCCTGGCGCTGTTGATCGACGAGCCGCCGCCGCCGCCGCGGCCGGTCGTGCTGGTGCCGCTCGGCAAGCCGGCCGAGATTCAGGCGCTACAGCTCGCGCAGGCGCTGCGCCGCGCGGGCTTCCATATCGAGCTCGGCTATTCGGGCAATCTCAGCCGGCGGTTGCAGCGCGCGAACAAATTGAAGGCGCGGGCCGCTATCATCATGGGCGATAACGAGCTGGCGAGAAACGTCGCGACCGTGCGCGATCTCGACAGCGGCAACCAGGCCGAGGTGCCGCTCGCGGAGCTGAGCGAGCGGCTCGCAAGCTATCGCTAAGCGCAGAGAGCGATCCCCCCGTGGCTCCGCCAACGCCGTTTGAATCGAAGCTCGAGAAGGTCGTGCGGCGCCAGGCCGAGCTGCGCGATACGCTGGCCGATCCGGCGCGCGCCGGCGGCGATTTCGCCCGGCTCTCGAAGGAATACAGCGAGCTGACGCCGCTGGTCGAGAGCGTCGAGGCTTGGCAGCGCGCGCGCGCCGAGCACGACGATCTCGAAATCATGGCGCGGGACGGCGAGGGCGAGATGAAGGCGCTCGCCGAGGAGGAATTGCGTGTCCTCGGCAAGCGCTTGCTCGAGCTCGAGCAGCAGGTGAAATTGCTGCTGTTGCCGAAAGACGAGGCCGACGAGCGCAACGCTATCCTCGAGCTGCGCGCCGGCACCGGCGGCGAGGAAGCCGCGCTGTTCGCCGCGATGCTGTTCCGCATGTATCAGCGCTATGCGACGCTTCATGGCTGGCGCTTCGAGCTCATGGAGCTGTCGGAAACCGGCATCGGCGGCTTCAAGGAAGCGATCGCCTCGATCACCGGCCGCGACGTCTTTCACCGTCTTAAATTCGAATCCGGCGTGCATCGCGTTCAGCGCGTGCCCGAGACCGAAGGCTCGGGCCGCATCCACACCTCGGCCGCGACCGTCGCGGTGCTGCCCGAGGCCGAAGAGGTCGACATCAAGATCGACGACAAGGATCTGCGCATCGACGTCTTCCGCTCCAGCGGGCCGGGCGGGCAATCGGTCAACACCACCGACAGCGCGGTGCGCATCACCCATCTCCCGACCGGCCTCGTGGTGCAGCAGCAGGATGAAAAGTCGCAGCACAAGAACAAGGCCAAGGCGATGAAGGTGCTGCGCGCGCGGCTCTACGAGCGCGAGCGCCAGGCGAAGGAATCGGCCCGCGCCGCCTCGCGCAAGAGCCAGGTCGGCAGCGGCGATCGCTCCGAGCGCATCCGCACCTATAATTTTCCGCAAGGCCGGGTCACCGACCACCGCATCAACCTGACGCTCTACAAGATCGACAAGGTGATGTCGGGCGAGGCGCTCGACGAGATCGTCGACGCCTTGCTGGCCGAGGATCAGGCCGCGCGGCTGGCCGAGGTCGAATGAGCGCGGCGCCATCCTCGATCGCGGCAACCGCGACCATCGGCGGACTGCTCGCCGAGATCGCGGCGCGGTTGAACGCTGCTGGCATCGCCGAGCCGCGGCGCGAGGCGCGACTGGTCGTGGCGCTCGGCCTCGAGGTCGACCCCAGCGTCGTGATGGGGTGGCCCGAGCGCGCGGTCGCGCCCGAGGCTGCCGCGACGATCGGGCGGCTGGCGGCGCGGCGGGCGCGCGGCGAGCCTTTGTCGCGGCTGCGCGGCAAGCGCGAATTCTGGAGTCTCGATTTCGCCTTGTCGGCCGAGACGCTCGATCCCCGTCCCGACAGCGAGACGCTGATCGAGGCGGCGCTCGCCGACATCGCCGATCGCGGCGCGGCGTTGCGGATCGTCGATTTCGGCACCGGCACCGGGTGCCTGTTGTTGGCGCTCTTGTCCGAGCTTCCCAGGGCGCGGGGTATCGGGATCGATATCTCGCCGGGCGCGGTTGCCGTGGCTTGCAGCAACGCCGCGGCCCTGAAGCTGGACCGGCGCGCGGCGTTCCGTCGAGGCGGCTGGGATGCCCGAATCGAGGGGGGGGCGGATGTAATCCTTGCCAACCCACCCTATATACCGACCAGCGAGATCGGCAGGCTGGCGCCGGAGGTCGCGGGGTTCGATCCGCCTATGGCGCTCAATGGCGGGCCTGACGGATTAGACGCCTATCGCGCTCTTGGGCCGGCGATTCGCAGGCTGCTGGCGCGCTCGGGCCGGGCCTATCTCGAGATCGGTGCCGGCCAGGGACCGCAAGTGGCTCGGATATTGGCCGAATCGGGATTGCGGATTGCGGGTATGCGGATCGATCTTGCGGGAATCGAGCGTTGCGTCATTGCAACGCTTTGAAAAGCAACCACAGAACAGCCACAAGGGTTAAAAAAACCATTGGATTCATTGCGGCCTTCCCGTCTAGGGTGGCTGTGGAAAATGATTGGAGCCACGAGGCTCTGCGCCGCTGAGGCGCCGGCAACTCCCCCTGCCGCAATGGGCGTCCTGTCAGGAATTGGGACGCCAGGGGCTTTCTAAAAGCTGACAACTGAAACGGTAGATCGACAGCACATGCATCAAGATTTCAAAGGTGTCATGAGACCAGGCCAGAACAAGCGTGGCCGGGGCCGCAACCACAATCCCAACAACCTGGGCGGCGGTGGCGGCGGTCACAACAACAACAATAACAATCGGGGTCCGCGTCCGCCCAATCGGATGCAGACCTTCGACAGCAACGGGCCGAGCGTCAAAATCCGGGGCAACGCTTATCAGGTGTTCGAGCGCTACATCGCTCTGGCACGCGAGGCGTCCTCGGCCGGCGATCGGATCGCGGCGGAAAACCTCTACCAGCATGCCGAGCACTATTATCGGATCATGCAGGCCAATGGCGACGGCCAGAACATGGGTCCGCCCCGGGCGATGACTCCGGCGGATACCGAGATGAACGGCATGGATGGCGAAGGCGAGGGCGAGTTCGGCCCGGGCGGCCAGCAGACCACGCAACCGGGGCAACCCCAGCCCTCGGGCCAGCCGCAGCCGATGATGCCGCAGGAATCGACGGCCGACGAGGCTGACGGCTCCGCCGCGAACTGATCCATCCGATCCGAGACCGGGCGTTTCGTCGCCTGATTGCGGCGGTTAATGCCACTGGCCGGCACTTGGCCGGAGCCATCCACGACCCCATATCCTGACCTGGAAGACGAGGGAAGGTCGCCTCGATGAGGGACCGCCCGCGCCGTTTCGTGGAGGGGTTGCGATGGATTTCGAGAAATATACCGAGCGCGCCAAGGGCTTCGTCCAGGCAGCGCAAATGCTTGCCCAGCGCCGCGGGCAGCAGCAGATCACGCCCGAGCATTTGCTCAAGGTCCTGATCGACGACAAGGAAGGCCTCTGCGCCAATCTGATCCGCGCGGCCGGGGGCGATCCCAAGCTGGTGGCGGGTGCGGCCGACAGCGCGCTCGACAAGCTGCCGCGCATCGAAGGCGGCAGCGGCCAGGTCTATCTCTCCGCCGAGCTCAACCGCCTGTTCGCCGAGGCCGAGAAGATCGCCGCGAAAGCCGGCGACAGCTTCATCACGGTCGAGCGGCTGCTGTTGGCGATGACGCTCGACCGCGGCACGCCGGCTGCCAAGGCGCTGGCCGCCGCCGGCATCTCCGCGCAATCGCTCAACGCCGCGATCGAGCAGATTCGCAAGGGCCGCCGTGCCGACAGCCCCTCTGCCGAGGAAGGCTACGACGCGCTGAGAAAATACGCGCGCGACCTGACCGCGGCGGCGCGCGACGGCAAGCTCGATCCGGTCATTGGCCGCGACGAGGAAATTCGCCGCACCGTCCAGGTGCTCTCGCGCCGCACCAAGAACAATCCCGTCCTGATCGGCGAGCCCGGCGTCGGCAAGACCGCGATCGTCGAAGGGCTGGCGCTGCGGATCGTCCACGGCGACGTGCCCGACAGCCTCAAGGACAAGCGTCTCCTGGCGCTCGATCTCGGGGCGATGATCGCCGGCGCCAAGTTCCGCGGCGAGTTCGAAGAACGCCTGAAGGCGGTGCTGGCCGAGATCACCGCGGCGGCGGGCGAAGTCATCGTCTTCATCGACGAGCTGCACACCCTGGTCGGCGCCGGCAAGGCCGAGGGCGCGATGGACGCCTCCAACATGCTGAAGCCGGCGCTGGCGCGCGGCGAGCTGCATTGTGTCGGCGCCACGACGCTCGACGAATATCGCAAGCATATCGAGAAGGACGCGGCGCTGGCGCGGCGTTTCCAGCCGGTGTTCGTTTCCGAGCCGACGGTCGAGGACACGATCTCGATCCTGCGCGGCATCAAGGAGAAATACGAGGTTCATCACGGCGTCCGCATCACCGATGCCGCGCTGGTTGCGGCCGCGACCCTGTCGAACCGTTACATCACCGACCGCTTCCTGCCCGACAAGGCCATCGACCTGATGGACGAGGCTGCGTCGCGCCTGCGCATGGAAGCCGAATCGAAGCCGGAGGAGATCGACGAGCTCGATCGCCGCATCGTCCAGCTCAAGATCGAGCGCGAAGCCTTGAAGAAGGAAACCGATGCGGCCTCGAAAGACCGGCTCGCGACGCTGGTCGAGGAATTGAACCAGCTCGAGCAGCAATCGGCCGAGCTGACCGCGCAATGGCGCGCCGAGAAGGACAAGATGGATTCGGCGCAGAAGCTGAAAGAGCAGCTCGATCAGGCGCGCATCGAATTGGAGCAGGCGCAGCGCCGGGGCGACTTCACCCGCGCCGGCGAGCTGACCTATGCCGTGATCCCCGACCTCGACCGCAAGCTGAAAACCGCCGAGGAAGCCGACACCGACCGCATGATCGAGGAAGCGGTCACGCCCGAGCACATCGCCGGCGTGGTATCGCGCTGGACCGGCATTCCGGTCGACAAGATGCTCGAAGGCGAGCGCGACAAGCTCTTGCACATGGAAGACAACGTGAAGCGGCGCGTCGTCGGCCAGGACGAGGCCGTGACCGCGGTCGCCAATGCGATCCGCCGCGCGCGCGCCGGCGTGCAGGATCCGAACCGGCCGATCGGCTCGTTCCTGTTCCTCGGGCCGACCGGCGTCGGCAAGACCGAGCTGGCCCGCGCGCTGGCCGAATTCCTGTTCGACGACGAGAGCGCGATGCAGCGCATCGACATGTCGGAATACATGGAGAAGCATTCGGTCGCGCGCTTGATCGGCGCGCCGCCCGGCTATGTCGGCTACGAGGAAGGCGGCAGCCTCACCGAGGCCGTGCGCCGCCGGCCCTATCAGGTGATCCTGTTCGACGAGGTCGAGAAGGCGCATCCCGACGTCTTCAACGTGCTCTTGCAAATGCTCGACGACGGCCGGCTGACCGATGGGCAGGGCCGCACCGTCGATTTCCGCAACAGCCTCATCGTGCTGACCTCGAATCTCGGCGGCGAGCTTCTTGCGTCGCTGCCCGAGAAGGCGGATCTGCGCCAGGTACGCGAGCAGGTGATGGCGATCGTGCGCGGCGCGTTCCGGCCCGAGTTCCTCAATCGGCTCGACGAGATCTTGTTGTTCAGCCGCCTGTCGCGCGCCGACATGAAAGGCGTCGTCGCGATCCAGCTCCAGCGGCTGCAAAAGCTGCTGGCGGATCGCAAGCTGACTCTCGCGGTCGATGACCGGGCGCGGGAATGGCTGAGCGCGGTCGGCTACGACCCGGTCTATGGCGCAAGGCCGCTGAAGCGGGCGATCCAGCGCGAGCTGCAGAATCCGCTGGCCGAGATGATCCTGGCCGGCCGCATCGCCGACGGCGAGACCGTCAACGTCACGACCAGCGGCGAGGACAGCCTCAAGATCACCGCCGACGGCGCGGCAAAAGCCGCGGCCTGACGCGGCGGCCGCCGGCTGACGCCGGAACAAATTTTCGGGGTTGTGGGTTCATTCGTCGGCGGCGCGCACGCCGTTCCATGACGAGAGAACCTTCATGTCCTCCACGACCGTTTTGCTGCCTCCGCGCGGCCGATTGTCGTCACGCCACAAGCGCCTTGGGATTGGGCTGCTGGCCGTCATCGGCTTCCTCGCGATCCCTGCTTGGGTCATCGGCGCCAAGGATGCCGCTGCCATCATCGACGATTTCGCAACCCTCGGCTGGGCGATCGGCTGGGTAATCGGGCTGCATGTCGTCGCGATCGCTTGCGACGGCGTCGGCTGGCGGGTTCTCCTGGGCGAGCAATCGCGCGCACCGATCCGCACGTTCATCGGGGCGCGCTGGGTGCGCGAGGCCGCCAATCGGCTGTTGCCGGTTGCGCAGATCGGCGGCGACGTCGTCGGCGCGCGCATGCTCGCCCTGCGCGGCCTGCCGGCGCGGCTGGCGGGCGCGAGCGTGGTGCTCGACAAGCTGGCAGAGGCGCTGAGTCAGCTTCCGTTCACCGTGCTCGGCCTGGCGCTCCTGATCGCGCTGCGCGGCGAGACCCGCATCGGCGAAGCGGTCGCGCTCGCGCTGTTCGCGGTCGCCGCAACCGTGGCAGCGCTGTTCCTGGCGCGTCGGATCGGGTGGTTTCGCGCCGCCGAGCGCCGCCTGGCTTTCCGGCTCGAGCGCAGCCGCAAGCCGTGGGTCAAGCAGATCGAGCGCTTCGGCCATGCGCTGCGCGCGATCTATCGCCCCGAATTGCTTGCGGCCGGCGCGGGCTGGCATTTGATCGGCTGGCTGATTGGGACCGGCGAGGTCTGGCTGGCGCTGGCCTTCATGGGGCATCCGATCAGCCTGGCGTCGGCGGTTGCGCTCGAAAGCCTGGGTCAGGCGATCACCAGCATCGGCTTCTTCGTCCCGGCGTCGCTCGGCGTGCAAGAGGGCGCCTATATCGTCATCGGCAGCGCGTTGGGCCTGCCGGCCGAAACCGCGCTGGCGCTGGCGCTGGTCAAACGGGTGCGGCAGATCGCCCTCGGCCTGCCGGCTCTTTGTAGTTGGCAAGCGCTCGAGCTGCGGCATCTGCTTGCCGCCGCGGTCGATCCGTGTGCTGCGCCGCAGGATGCGCCGTCAAGTCATTCCAATTCCTATGTCCGGTGCTTCATGCGTGGGGCGTTGCGGCCGTTTGCCGCGACCCGTCTCACGCCCAATGCGATCACCGGCCTGCGCGTCGCGACCGGCCTTGCGGCCTGCGCGGCGTGCGGCGTCGGCGCGCCGGTCTGGAATCACTGGGCCGCGCTGCTGTGGCTGGTGTCGGCGCTGCTCGATCGGGGCGACGGCGAATTCGCGCGGCTCGCCGGGCGTTGCACCGAGCGCGGCCGCGTGTTCGATTATTGGAGCGACGTTGCCATCAACGCGCTCGTCTTCTTGGCCGTCGGCGTCAATCTGCGCGGCGCCACTTTGGGGCATTGGTCGGTGTTGATCGGCGCGGTCGCTGCGGCGGCGGTCGCGCTCGCCGCGATCCTGGCCGAGGCGCTGGAGCTGCGCATCGGGCAAAAGACCGTACCGTCGCGCCGCGGCTTCGACTTCGACGACATCCTGTTCGTTCTCGTGCCGATCTTGTGGCTCGGCTTTCTGATGCCGCTGCTGATCGGCGCGGCGCTGGGCGGCGTGGCGGCCGCAGTTTATATCTGGTACCGGCTGTCGCAATTCGCGCCGCCGCTGCGATACGAGCGGCCGCTCGCCCGCTAACCGTTTGTCTGCTTGTCTCTCGCGGTTGCAGGCGGTCCTCGGTTTGCCGTAAAACGGCCTCACCGCCGCCAAGGGAGCGCGATCCGGAGATGGGGATCGGCCCGGGATGACGGCGCCAAGGGCCTGGCCGATGAAATTACCGGTTTTGGTCGCGGCGTTTGCTGCTGCGACGCTGTGGGCGTCGCTCCCGTCTTTCGCCGCTGCCGCCGATGAATTGCCGACCCCGGATCACGTCATCGTCGTGATGATGGAGAATCATTCTTTCCGGCAGATCATGGAGGGCGGGGGGCAGACGCCGTTCTTGCGCCTGCTCGGCTCGGAGGGCGCGAATTTCGTCAATGCCTTCGCGATCACCCATCCCAGCGAGCCCAATTATTTCGCCCTGTTCAGCGGCTCGACTCAGGGCGTGCGCGACGACGGCAAGCACAGCTTCGATGCGCCGACGCTGGCCGGCGCGCTGGCCGGCGCGCACAAGACGTTCATCGGCTATATCGAAGCCGGGTCGCCGCGCAAACACAATCCGTGGGAGTCGTTCGCGAATTCGCAAGCCGTCGAGCAGACGATGGCGCGCTTTCCGGATCGCTTCGCGGCCCTGCCGACGGTCGCTTTCGTCGTCCCCGGCCTCGCTCACGACATGCATGACGGCACGATTGCGCAGGGCGATCGCTGGGTCGAGGCGCATCTCGCCGCTTATGCCCATTGGGCGCAGACCCACAACTCGCTGCTGATCGTCACTTTCGACGAGGACGATGACGGTGCCGCGAACCGCATTCCGACGATCATCGTCGGCGATCATGTGGTCCCCGGCCGCTACGCGCAGCGGATCAGTCATTACACCGTGCTGCGAACGATCCTGGCGATGTACCGGCTGCGGCCATTCGCCAACGCTATCGGCGAGCAGCCGATCACCGGCATCTGGCGCCTCGACAAGGCGTCGCCCGCCGAAACCGCCGCGCGCGGCGCTCCGCCGAGCTGAGCCGATCTCGGCCTCGTTGCCAGCCGGCGGCGCGGCCGCCATCATGCGGCAGCGTGAACCGAAGAGGTAGGAATGG
>DATLUE010000310.1:0-11116 GCA_035533255.1 Allostellaceae bacterium
CTTCCGGCAGATGCCAGCCGCGCGGCCGCACCAGCAGGACGGCGGTCTGGGGCTTCAGCTCGTAATGCTTGCCGGTGGCGGGATCGTCATAGGTGATGATGCGGCGGACGGCATCGCGCAGGTTCATCTGGCCGCCGATCAGATTGTCCCAGCTCGGCGTGTTCGCATCCTCGAAATCGGCCATGAAGACGTTGGCGCCGCAATTGAGCGCGTTGATCACCATCTTGCGGTCCGTCGGGCCGGTGATCTCGACGCGGCGGTCGAGCAGGTCCGGTGGCGGCGGCGCCACCGTCCAATCGGCCTCGCGAAGGCTCCGCGTCTCGGCGGGGAAGTCCGGCCGCCAGCCGGCATCGAGCTTCTCCTGGACCGCGGCGCGCTCGGCCAAAAGCCGCCGCCGCTCGGCGCCGAAGCGGCGCTCCAGCCCGGCAATGAAAGCAAGCGCCGCCGGCGTCAGCACGGTTTCGTAGCCCGGCTTTAGCGCGCCGCGCAATTCGATGCCTGCCGCATTGGTTGAGCGGGCTGTTGCCTTGGTAATCGTGTCTTGAGTCATGCGGGCCTCCGGTTGAAGCGTCATTGCCAGGCCGCACGATGCGGCCTTTGACGCCCCCTCTGTCCGAAGACCTGAAAGATTGACCGGTGTCGCGAAGCCGCCGGCTTACCTCGTCGGTGAGGCGCGACGCCTATCGCGCGTCATGCCTGCTTTCCAGAGTGCTGTTCCCTGACAGTCCTTTTGCCTGAGAGTTTCCGGGGCGGTTGCTCCTTCGGCGCCGGGTCCTAAACCCGGTCTCTCCTGTCACGGCACCAAGCGCACGCAGTCTATCATCGGACCAGGGGCAGAAACAGAAAAAGATCGCAGAAAAAGATCGCGGGCGCGCGAAATGCGCCGCTGCCGTCGAAAGAGGCGTTTGCCGATCGGACAAGCAGGTCACGGGCGCGCTCACTGGCTGACCTGGATGACGTTGCGGACGACCGGATAGGTCTGGGTCATCCAGCGTTTGCCGCTGAAGACGCCGTAATGGCCGACGCCGATTTGCATGTGATGCTGCTTGCGATAGGGGCGCAGGCCGCGGCACAGCTCCTGTGCGGCCAGCGTCTGGCCGACGGCGCAGATATCGTCGCGCTCGCCCTCGATCGTCAGCAGGAAGGTGCGGCGGATCGCGCTCGGATCGACTCGCCGGCCGCGATAGCGCAACACGCCGCGCGGCAGATCATGCTCCTGGAAGACGGCGCGGATCGTCTCGAGGAAGAATTCCGCCGGCAAATCCATCACCGCGAAATATTCGTCGTAGAATTTTCGCGTCGCCTCGGCTTTCTCGTAATCGCCTTTGACGAGATTGTCGTAGAGCTCGTGGAACGCCTTCAGGTGCCGGTCGATGTTCATGCCCATGAAGGCCAGCAATTGCAGGAAGCCGGGATAGACCGAGCGCATCGCGCCGCCATAGCGCCACGGCACGACGCCGATCATGGTCGTGCGGAACCACGCGAGTGGCCGGCTGGTGGCGAATTCATTGACCTTGGTCGGGTTGATGCGGGTGTCGATCGGCCCCGCCATCAGGGTCATGCTGCGCGGCTGCGCCGGGTGATCGTCCTCGGCCATGATCGCCGCCGCGGCGAGCGCCGCCACCGAAGGCTGGCAGATCGCGACGATATGGCAGCGCGGGCCGATGGCAGCGATGAAATCGATCAGGTGGTCGATGAAATCGTCGAGCGCGAAGCGGCCGCTGCCCAGAGGAATGTCGCGCGCATTGTGCCAGTCGGTGATGTAGACGTCGTGGTCGGGCAGCAGGGTGCGCACGGTGTCGCGCAACAGCGTCGCAAAATGTCCCGACATCGGCGAGACCACCAGCACCGGCGGCTGGTTGATCGGCTCTTCCTTCTTGAAATGGAGCAAGGTGCAAAACGGCGTCTTGCGGATCGCCTCTTCGGCGATCGCGATCTGCCGGTTGCCGACGGCGATGCGGTCGATGCCGAAGGCCGGACGGCGATGGGTGAGACCCCAGCGGCGGATGATCTCGCTCGCCGCCGCGAGCTTGCGCAGCCACGGTGCCTCGGCGCGGCCCTGTAGCGGCCCGGCATAGAGGCGGGCAGCGTAGAGTAGCGGCTGCTTCGCGTCTTCCAGCGCTTGATAGGTCTGATAAATCATGCTGCGCAGGCAGGCTTTCATGCGGTTGCGCCAGTCCGGTCGATACCCAACCCCATGCAATATGCGCACCAGGACCAGAATGTTGGCACGGGCTTTGCGATTTACCGGAGGAGCGGCGGTTCGGGGCTGGCGTTTGGGCGAGGAAATGGGCGATGGCGAAAGCGGTGCTGACGATCAGCAGCAAGAACTACTCTTCCTGGTCGCTGCGGGGCTGGCTGCTGGCCCGCTTCTCCGGCCTGCCGTTCGACGAAGAGCTCGTGCCGCCCGGCGATGCCGACGCGCGCGCCGAGATTTTGCTGCTCTCGCCGTCGATCCTGGTGCCGCGGCTGACGCATGACGGCGTCTCGGTCTGGGACACGCTGGCGATCGCCGAATATCTCAACGAGGTCATGCCCGAGGCCGGGCTGTTGCCCGCCGATCGCGCCGCCCGCGCGCATTGCCGGGCGATTTGCGGCGAAATGCATTCGGGCTTCATGTCGCTGCGCTCGGCGCTGCCGATGAATCTCAAAGCCCATTTCCCTGGCTTCCGGCTGTGGTCGCGGGCGCAGGCGGATATCGAGCGGGTCACGGCGATCTGGCGCGATTGCCTCGCGACCTATGGCGGACCGTTCCTGTTCGGTGCGCGCGGCATCGCCGATGCGATGTATGCGCCGGTGGCGACGCGCTTCACGACCTACGACGTCGCGCTCGATCCGGTCTGCGCCGGCTATCGCGAGCGCATCATGGCGCTGCCCGAGTTGGAGGAATGGATCGCCGCGGCCAAGCTCGAGCCCGCGGAGATCGGCGAGCTCGAAGTCGAATTCTGACGCGCTTATCGCCATGTGCTGAAATTCTGCGCGCGCGCAAGCGCGGTCGCGCGCTGCCGCAAAAAATAGCGGCAGATGATCGGGCAGCGTCCGAGGCGCCCCCGAAGCGGATTCGTGCTGCCGTTTCAACCGACTCGCCTGCGGCGACGAACGCCGCTGCCGAAGCGGGCGCCCAAAATAGAGGCGGCGACTCGCGCGTCATTATCGCGCGCGATCTGGCGCGGTTCTTGCGCGGCCAGGATCAATGTTGCTCGCGTGGCACGGCATCAGGCCGTGATCGTCGTGGCGGGCTTTCAGCGAAGGACGACGCTATGGATGACATGATCAGGGCGGATACGATGTCCCCGACCGCGTTTTCGCATGTCAAAGAGGGCGATACCGAATTCGTAAGCGGCGGCTTGCGCGATTTCTTTCTCTATCGCGATCTCGGCATCGCCCAGGCGACCGGCGGCCGGGTGATCGCGCAGCTCGTCCGCGCCAAGGATGCGCCCGAGGCCGGGACCGGCTGGCATCGCCATGTCGCCGATTTTCATATCGTCTTGATGCTCAAAGGCTGGGCGCGCTTCATGTATGAGGACCAGGACACGCTGGTGAAAGCCGGCGATTGCGTCCATCAGCGGCCGGGCATCGTCCATTTCCTGTTCGATTACTCGCCCGACATGGAATATCTCGAGATCGCGGGGCCGGCGGATTTCAGCACCGTTCCGATGCCGGGCCCCTGCCCTGTGCCCGCACCGACGCCGTGGAAATGAAACGATGGACGGCGAAACGCTCGCAGCGCCGGCGGCGCTCGCTGGGGACGGTCGCCCGCTGAGCGGCAAGGTCGCGCTGGTCACCGGCTCGACCAGCGGTATCGGCCTCGGCATCGCGACCGCGCTGGCGGCGGCCGGGGCCGACATCGTGCTCAACGGCCTCGGCCAGGCACGCGACATCGACCAGCTCACCGGGTCGCTCGTCGCCGCACATGGCGTCCGCGTCCGCTTCGACAGCGCCGATATGACCAGGCCCGAGCAGATCCGCAAGATGATCGGGATGGCCACCTCCACCTTCGGCGCGGTCGACATCCTCGTCAACAATGCCGGCATCCAGCATACCGCGCCGGTCGAGACGTTTCCCGACGATCGCTGGGATGCGATTCTCGCGATCAATCTCTCCGCGGCATTTCACGCGATCAAGACCGCGCTGCCCGGCATGCGTCAACGCGGCTGGGGGCGCATCGTCAATATCGCCTCGGCGCATGGGCTGGTGGCAAGTGCGCAGAAGGCCGGCTATGTCGCGGCCAAGCATGGGCTCGTCGGCTTGACCAAGGTGGTGGCGATCGAGGCGGCGAATACCGGCGTCACCTGCAACGCCATCTGTCCCGGCTGGGTGCTGACGCCGCTGGTGCAAAAGCAGATCGATGCCAAGGCGCTGGCCGAAGGCATCGCGGTCGAGCAAGCCGCCGCCGCGATGCTGCGGGAAAAGCAGCCGATGCTGCGTTTCACCACGTCCGAGCAACTGGCTTCGCTGGCGCTGTTTCTCTGTAGCGACGGCGCGGCGACGATCACCGGCACGGCGCTACCGATGGATGGCGGCTGGGTCGCGCAGTAGCCTACGGCTAGAATTCCCACCGCTCGATGACCATCGGCTCGGCGCGCGCGGCGGCGAGCCACGCCTGATAGGCCGGCCAGGCGGTCACGGCGGCTGCATAGGCCTCGGCCTCGCCTTCGAGCGCCAGCTTGAAGGTACGAAAGCGGCTGACCACCGGCGCGTACATCGCATCGGCGATGGTGAAGCTCCCGAACAGGAAATCGCCGCCCGCGCCGTAGTCGCGCCGGCAATCGCGCCAGATTGCGGTGATGCGGTCGACGTCGCCCTGGATTTCCGGGACGACCGCGCGATCGAAGCTCGAGCGCATGTTCATCGGGAAATGCCGCCGCAGCGGCAGGAAGCCGGCATGCATCTCATGGCTGATCGCGCGGGCATGGGCGCGCGCCGCGGCATCCTTCGGCCAAAGCCCCGCCGCGGGGAACAGCTCGGCCAGGTATTCGCCGATCGCCAGGGATTCCCAGACCGCGAAGCCCCCATGAACCAGGGTTGGCAGCTTGCCCGACGGCGTATGGCGCAGGATTTCGGCGCGGCTCTGGGGCTGGTAGAGCGGGATCACGACCTCGTCGAACGCCACGCCGGCCTGCTTCAGCATCAGCCAGCCGCGCAGCGACCAGGAAGAATAGTTCTTATTCCCAAGGTAGATGGTGAAGTCGGGCATCGGCTATGCTCGGTCGGCTATGCTCGTTGGGGGATTTTGCGCCGATCACTGTGACGGCCGCGCGCGGGCGCTGCAACCCCGGCTGCCGCGAGGGGCCAACGAACTGGAGGGTAAGGGGTGCTGGATCATCTGATTGCCGATCGTCCGGACGCGGTGCCGCTTCTGCCGGTGACCGAGGAGGGCTTGGCCGCGGCGCTCGGCTTTCTCGACGAGACCGAGCGGCGCTGGGTCGAAGCGACACGCTATCTCGGCGAGCCGGGTAAATTCCTGCTGCTGCCCGACGGCGCCGGGCGCTTGAAGCGCGTGCTGATCGGCGTGCGCGCCGGTGAGGAATTATGGGCGCTGGCGGCGCTGCCCGATGCGCTGCCGCCGGGCGCCTATGCGCTCGAGGGCCAGCACCCGGCCGAGGCGGCGACGCGCTTTGCGCTGGGCTGGGCGCTCGGCTGCTATGCTTTCACCCGCTACAAGCCGCGCGACCAGGGCTGGGCCAATCTGGTCTGGCCGGCAAATACCGATCGCCGCAAGGTGGAGCGTCTGGCGCGCGGCATCGCGCTCGCTCGCGACCTCATCAACACCCCGGCCGAGGATCTCGGCCCGCCCGAGCTGGCCGAGGCGGCCAAGACGCTCGCCGCGCGGCATGGTGCGCGCTACCGCGTCATCATCGGCGAGGATCTGCTGGCGCAGAATTATCCCGCGATCCACATGGTCGGCCGCGCCGCGGCCAAGCCGCCGCGGCTGATCGATTTCACCTGGGGCGACGAATCGGCGCCCAAGCTCACTTTGGTCGGCAAGGGCGTGTGCTTTGATTCGGGCGGGCTCGATTTGAAGCCGTCGGGCGGCATGCGGATGATGAAGAAGGACATGGGCGGCGCCGCGACGTTGCTGGGTCTGGCCTCGGCGGTGATGGAGGCAAAGCTCTCGGTGCGGCTTCGGGTGATAGTGCCGGCGGTCGAGAATGCGGTCGCGGGCAACGCCTTCCGCCCGCTCGACATCGTCAAGACGCGCAAGGGCATGACGGTCGAAATCGGCAACACGGATGCCGAAGGCCGGCTCATCCTGTGCGATGCACTGTTCGAGGCGTGCAGCGAGAAGCCGGCGCTGCTCATCGACATGGCGACCTTGACGGGCGCCGCGCGCACCGCGCTCGGCCCCGAGCTACCGGCGCTGTTCGCCAATGACGACCAGATCGCCGAGGAATTGCTGGGCCTGGGCCTCGCCGAAAGCGACCCGCTGTGGCGCCTGCCGTTGTGGAAGCCCTATCGCCAGATGATCGTCTCGCCGATCGCCGATCTCAACAACGTCTCGGAATCGGGCTTCGCCGGCGCGATCACCGCCGCGCTCTATCTCGACGCATTCGTTTCGCCCGGCACGCCCTGGCTTCATATCGACACCTATGCCTGGAACCAGAAGAGCCGTCCCGGCCGCCCCGAAGGCGGCGAGGCTCTGGCGCTGCGCGCGCTCTACGCCTTGATCGAGCACCGGTTCGGCCGTGGCACGCCCTAGCGCGCGGCGGAAGGGCGCCGCGCGCGACGTCGCGGCGCTGCCGCCGTCGATCCGCTTGAAGCACAAGCCGAGCGGCAAGGAGCGGCGCGTCGCCACCGGCTTTGCGTGGGATTTGTTCCTCTTCGCCGGCCTCCTCGGTCTGCCGCTGTTCTGGCGGCGGTTGCCGGCCTGGGGCGCTTGCGTGCTGGGGCTATGGCTTTTGGTGCTCGCGACCGGCGCGATGCGCTTGGCAGCGGCGACCGATGCGGCGCAATTGGTGCTGTTCGCGACCTTCCTCGCATTGCAGCTTTGGCTTGGCTTCTACGGCAACCGGCTGACGGCGCGCACCTTGCTGGTGCATGGCTGGACGATCGAGCAGCCCAACGACAGCGGCACCAAGCGCGTCATCGAGAAGTGGCGGCTCGCGCTGTGAACGTCGCGCGCCGCGCGCTATGCGTCGCTGCCGCCGCTTTTCGCTAATAAACCGACTTCCTCATAGCCCCGCCGCTTTCGTCTGGCCACGATACGGCGGTCGCGAAGGCCGGCCGCGCGCTGACGCGCTCGTACCAGGCATGCACCCGCGGCCGGTTCGCCGGAGACCAGAAGCGGTCCTTGCCCAGCGCGTAGAGCCGAAACATGTAGGGCGCAATCGTAATATCCGCGAGCGAGAAATCGCCGACGATCCAAGGGCCCGGCTGCAACGAGAGCTCGAGCCGGTCGAGCAATAGGCCGATCGTCGCCTCGGACTCGGTCAATTCCGATTGCGCGATCTCGCCGCGCACGGCGCGGCTATGTAGTACCGGCTCGGTCGGCGCGCCGCCTTCAATGGATGTTCCGGAACCAGCCGCGGACCCCGAAAGGCGGAATCGATGTACTCGTTGATGATCGTCGATTCGCGGATGGGAGCGCCGTCATGGACGAGCGTGGGCACCACGCCGTCGGGATTGATCGCCAGGTATTCGGGCCTGAGCTGATCGAATTGGAACAGGTCGATATACTTGCTTTTCTACCGGACGCCCTTCTCCTCGAGCGCCATGCGGCAACGGACGGACAAACGGAGCTCCAGAAGTGGTAGAGCTGGACGGGCATCGGCGTCTCTCTCCTCTATTGTGCGGTTGCCTCGGGTGCGGCGGTCTCGATCTCGAACGCCGCGGCCATCAGTGCGCGCGTATAAGCGCTCTGCGGCGCCGCGAAGATCGACGCGGCCGGGCCGCTTTCAACCACCTTGCCGTCCTTCATCACCATGATGTCATGGGCCAGCGCCCGCACCACGCGCAGGTCGTGGCTGATGAACAGATAGGCGATGCCGTGGCGCGCCTGCAGCTCGCGCAACAGCTCGACCATCTGCGCCTGCACCGACATGTCGAGCGCCGAGGTCGGCTCGTCGAGCAGCAGGAAGCGCGGCCGTAGCACCAGCGCGCGGGCGAGCGCGACGCGTTGCCGTTGCCCGCCCGAGAATTCATGCGGGTAGCGGTCGGCCGCGGCGGGATCGAGCCCGACTTCTTGCAACATCCGCTCGATCGCGCGCCGGCGCTCCTTCGCGTTGCCGCCGAGCTGATGAACCTTCAAGCCCTCCTCGACGATCTGCGCGATCGAAAGTCGCGGCGAGAGGCTCGAATAGGGATCCTGAAACACGACCTGCATCTCGCGCCGGAGCGGCCGCAGCGTCTGGCCCGACAGCGCATCGAGCCGCCGGCCGTCGAACACGATCTCGCCCCGGCTGTCGATGAGCCGCAGCAGCGCAAGGCCGAGCGTGGTTTTGCCCGAGCCGGATTCGCCCACGACGCCGAGCGTCTCGCCTTCGCGCAACGTGAGATCGACGCCATCGACCGCTTTCACATAGCCGGCGGTGCGGCGGAAGAGTCCGGTCTTGATCGGAAACCAGACCCGGATATCGCGCGTCTCGACCAGCGCTTTCGGCCGCGGCTCATGCGCTTGCGGCGTGCCCTTGGGCTCGGCAGCGAGCAGCTTCTTGGTATAGGGATGCTGCGGCGCGGCGAAGATATCGGCGGTCGCGCCGCGCTCGACGATTTCGCCCTCGGTCATCACCAGCACGCGGTCGGCCATCTTGCGCACGATCGTCAGATCATGGGTGATGAGCAGCAGCGCCATCCCGAACCGCGCTTGCAGGTCTTTGAGCAGCTTCAATATCTGAGCCTGGATCGTGACGTCGAGCGCGGTGGTCGGCTCGTCGGCGATCAATATGTCGGGCTCGTTGGCGAGCGCCATCGCGATCATCACGCGCTGGCGCTGGCCGCCGGACAATTGATGCGGATAAGCATTGAGGCGGCTTTCGGCCTCGGCCAGTCCCACGAGCTGCAGCAGCTCGATGACGCGCGCCCGCGCGGCGCTGCCGCTCAGCCCTTTATGGAGATGCAGAGTCTCCGCGACCTGCTTCTCGATCGTGTGCAGCGGGTTGAGCGACGTCATCGGCTCCTGGAACACGATCGCGATGCGATTGCCGCGAATGTCGCGCAGGATCGCGTTGCCGGCGCGCACCAGCTCGCGTCCATCGAAGCGGATGCTGCTGGTTGTGCTATGACTCGCGGTCGGATAGGGCAGAAGCTGTAGGATCGACAGGGCGGTTACCGACTTGCCCGAGCCGGATTCGCCGACCAGGGCCAAGGTCTCGCCCTTCTCGAGGTCGAAGCTCACGCCGCGCACCGCGTCGACGCGGGTGTCGCCGGAAGCGAAGGAGACGGTTAGGGTTTCGACCGCGAGTAGTGCCATCATCTCACTTTCCGCGGATCGAACGCATCGCGCACCGCTTCGCCGATGAAGATGAGGAGACTCAGCATCACCGCAAGGACGGCGAAAGCCGTGAGGCCGAGCCACGGCGCTTGGAGGTTCGCCTTGCCTTGCGCCAAGAGCTCGCCGAGCGAGGGCGAGCCGGGTGGCAGGCCGAAGCCGAGGAAGTCGAGCGAGGTCAGGGTGGTGATCGAGCCATTGAGGATGAAGGGCATGAAGGTGAGCGTTGCGACCGTGGCATTGGGCAGCACATGGCGCCAGATGATCGTCGCGTCGCCGACGCCCAGGGCGCGGGCCGCGCGCACATAATCGAAATTCCGCGCGCGCAGGAATTCGGCGCGTACCAGATCGACCAGCGACATCCACGAGAACAGCAGCATGATCGCCAAGAGCCACCAGAAATTCGGCGCGATGATGCTGGAAAGGATGATCAGCAAATAGAGCACCGGCAAGCCGGACCATATTTCCATGAAACGCTGGAACGAGATGTCGACGAGCCCGCCGTAATAGCCCTGGATCGCGCCGGCGGCGACGCCGATGATCGAGCTGACGATGGTCAAGGTCAGGCCGAACAGCACCGAGATGCGAAAGCCGTAGATCAGCCGCGCCAGCACGTCGCGTCCCTGATCGTCGGTGCCAAGCCAATTGACGCGATCGGGCGGCGACGGCGCGGGCGAGGGCAGGTTGTAGTTGATGGTATCGTCGGCGAACGGGATCGGCGGCCAGATCATGAAGCCCCGTGCATCGATGCGCTGGGCGAGGCTCGGGTCGCGGTAATCCGCGTCGATCGGCAGATCGCCGCCGAAATTCGTCTCCTCGTAATCGGCGACGACCGGGAAATAGAAATGCCCGTCGAAACGCACGAGCAGCGGGCGGTCGTTGGCGATGAGCTCGGCGCAAAGGCTCAACCCGAACAGCGCCAGGAACAGCCACAGCGACCAGACGCCGCGACGGTTGGCACGAAAATTCCGCAGCCGGCGGCGGGCGAGGGGCGTCATCGGCCGCGGGTGCCGAAATCGATCCGCGGATCGACCAGCATGTAGGAAAGATCGCTGACGAGTTTCAGCGCCAGCCCGATCAGCGTGTAAATATAGAGCGTCGCGAACATGATCGGATAGTCGCGGCCGATCGCCGCCTGGAAGCCCAAGAGGCCGAGCCCGTCGAGCGAGAAGATCACCTCGACCAGCAACGCGCCGGTAAAGAGGATGCCGATGAAGGCGGCCGGGAAGCCGGCGATGACCAGTAGCATCGCGTTGCGGAACACATGGCCGTAGAGCACGCGCCGCTCGCTGAGGCCCTTGGCGCGCGCGGTCACGACGTATTGCTTGTTGATCTCCTCGAGAAAGCAATTCTTGGTCAGCATCGTCAGGCTGGCGAAGCCGCCGATCACCAGCGACAAGACCGGCAGCGCGATGTGCCAGAAATAATCGGCGATGCGGTGCGGCCAGGAAAAGCTCGCCCAATTGTCGGAGGTGAGGCCGCGCAAGGGAAACCACGACAGATAGCTGCCGCCGGCGAACAGCACGATCAGCAGCACGGCGAAGAGGAATCCCGGAAGCGCATAGCCGACCACGACCACGGCGCTCGACCAGACATCGAACGCGCTGCCGTCCTTGACCGCTTTGCGGATGCCCAAGGGGATCGAGATCAGATAAATCAGCAAGGTCGTCCAGAGGCCGAGCGAGATCG
>DATLUE010000311.1:0-7471 GCA_035533255.1 Allostellaceae bacterium
AGCGCCGCATCGGGATCGTAGCCGACAACGGAAAATCCTTTGGCCGCCGCCGCGGCGAGCGACAGGATGCCGAGATGCGACATGCCGGCAAAGCCGATCACACTCATGTCGGCGCCTCCTGAGCGAGCCGACGCAGTGCGCGTTGCAGCCACAGATCATTGGCGAGGTCGGTGGGGGCACGCGTCGCGCAGAGCTCTTTGAAATGCGCGTATTCGAGCGCCCAGGTCGGATCGCTTTGCGTCAGCGTCACGCTCTCCTCGGGCGGGCGGCCGGAGGGGAGGATGCGCGTGCGATGGGTGAAGGTCGTCGGTCCCCATTTGCACAGCGATTCGATATGCGCGCTGCCGCGCTCGGCCAGCACGTCGCAGGTGAAGTGGTTGCGCCACATCAGCAGCGTCATCTCGAGCTCGATGCGCGGCCGGCTCGCCTCGGAGGCGATGATGACGTGGTCGGGCGCGCGGTTCTCGAAGCGATTGACCGCGACGGTCGAGAAGTTGTAGACCAGATCGCCGAACCAGAACCGGCAGGTGTCGAGCAGATGCGAGCCGAGATCGGGGAGCACGCCGGCGCCCTGATCGCGCCAAGCGGATTCACGCACCAGCCGCGCGGTCCCGTTGCCGTAGAACATGCGGCAGGAATAGATCGCGCCCAGCTCGCCCGAGGCGATGAGATCGCGCATCCGGACGTAATGCGGCTCGAAGCGATGGTTGTAGGCCGTGTAGCACATGGCGCCGGTCTGGCGCGCCAGCGCCTCCAGCTCGATCAACTCCTCGTCGCGCTCGGTCAGCAGCGGCTTCTCGACCAGGACATGCTTGCCGTGACCGAGCAGGTAATGGAGCAACGCGGGCTTGGCGTCGTCCGGCACGCAGAGCAACGCCGCATCGTAAGAATCGAGCGGCACCTCGGACAGCGCGCGGCGATCCGCTTGCGCATTCGCCGGATCGACCGAGACGATGAAATCCGCCCCGGCGATGCTGCGGCGCTTGTGGCCTTGGACGCCCAATCCGACGACGACGACGCGGAATCCGCTCATTGCTCGTAGCGAATGCGTTTCTCGATCGATTCAAGTTTCGCGATCACGTCCGCGCTGCTCACCGGCACGTTGCCGTCCGCCTCGCATTCGACCGCCGCGGCCATCGTGCCGAGGATCGAGGCGACGACGGGATCGCCGGTCGCGAGCATCGCGAGCGTCGCATAGGCCAGCAAAGCGTCGCCGGCGCCGACCGCATCGACCACGCGATCGACGAAGCTGTCGACCACGAAGAACGAGTCGAGCGCCTCATGCTTGTTCGAGCGGCAGGTGAGCACGCCGCGCTCGCCGAGCTTTAGGACGAGGATGCGGCACGCGGCTTCGTCGTAGAGCCGCCCGGCCAGCGGCCGAATGCCCGAATCCTGATCGGCAAGCGCGAAACGAGCCTCGCGCTCGTTCGGCGTGATGAGGTCGAATTTCTTGAATTCGGTGATGTTGCCCCACCGGCTTGCGACCTGGCTGTCGGCGACTTTGAAGACATTGGCTGGGATCGCGTTGGTCAGCGGTTGGATCGTGCGCACGTTGAAAATGCCGTGGCGAAAATCCGAAAACACCACCGCATCGGCCGGCACGGATTCGACGTTGTGGATGAGCGTGTTGCGAATCTCGTCGGAGATGCTGCGATTGTCGAGCGTATCGATCTTCAGGAGGCGATAGCCGCCCGCGACGATCGCATTCTTGTTCGTGGTCGGCCGCGTCGGATCGATGATCGCCTTGGTCGCGACGCCGCGCTTTTCGAGCTGCTCGAGTACCAGATCGCGCAGGGCATCGTTGCCGAGCACGGTGGAGAAGGTGACCTGGGCGCCGGTGGCACGCAAATGCTCGGCGACGATCGCCGCGCCGCCGACGAAATCCTGCTTCTCCTCGAAGAGAACGCTCATCGTCGGCGTCTTCGCCTGGCTACCGATGGCGGTGCATTGGGTCAGCGTGTCGACGATCGTGTCGCCGACGACATGGACGCGCTTCTGCGGAAATTTGGCCAGCGCCTGTCTGAGCGTGTCGAAGGTGATCCCCGTGGTCTCCATCAGGGTCACGAGCTTGTCGGTCTTGATGTTCGGCGGCTCGAGCTCCAGGAGCCGCGACGAGGAATAGACGACATCGCCCGGCGTGAAGATCACCTCGCCGCCATAGGACGCGACCGCCTCGACCTCTTCGCGGGTCTTGGGGTGAAGCTGACCCGAGGCATTGTATTCATAGCCCTTGGCGAAGAAATCGGGCTTTAGCCGCTGTACGGTCTCGAGCGGCTCGGGATTGGGGTCGATAAGCACATAATCGACGATCTCGTAGGCGGCGAGATTGAGGGCGCGCAAATCCTGCGGGATGTGCGGGCGATAGACCCCCTTGGCGATGTGCCGGTCCGCGGTGACGCTCGCCAATAGGATGTCGGCCTTGCCCTTGGCGTAGATGAGATGGCGCAGATGGCCGGGATGGACGACGTCGAAGACCCCGTGGCACATGATCACCTTTTTCGCGCGCGGACGCGCGCCGAGGATCGCAACGAGTTCCTCGGTGGTCTTCAGCTTGTGGCGATATTGCTCGGTCAATGAGGACATGGGATCAGCCTGGGGCGGATGCGGTGCCGCTGAGGAATTTAAACCAGGTCGCGGTCGCCGCGGCAATGGAATCGGGATCCCACAGCGGCGCGTCGCGCCAATAGTCGATCGCCGCGAGTATCCGCCCGACGCCCTCGGCGAAGCCGATCCGCGGCGCCCAGCCGAGCTCGGCCTTGATCTTGGCGATGTCGGCGAAGGTGCAATCCGGCTCGCCCGGCCGCTTCGGGATGTAGATCACCGCGCCGCCCAGCAGCTCCACAAGACGATTCACCGATTGCGGCTCGCCGGCGCCGAGATTCCAGATCCGGCCGGTCAGCGTCGTGTCGCCGGCCGCGAAGAACGCCTCGGCAACATCGGTCACGTAGAGGAAATCGCGAGTCTGGGTGCCGTCGCCGACGACCGTGAACGGCTTGCCCGCCAGCTTCTGCCGCAGGAACACGCCGAACACCGCGCCATAGGCCCCGGTCGTCCGCGAGCGCGTGCCATAAGCATTGAAGATGCGGATCGCGTTGACCGGCAGGCCATAAACCTTATGCCAATGAAACGCCGCCTGCTCGCCCTGGTATTTCGAGAGCGCGTAAGGGTATTGCGGCTGAATCGGATGATCCTCGCGCGTCGGGACGGCGGCGAGGCCGTAGCACGAGGACGAGGCCGCATAGACGAATTTCTCGACCCGCGCGGCGCGCGCGCATTCGAGCACCCGCACCGTGCCCTGGACGTTGGTCGACATGTAGTCGACCGGCCGCTCGATCGACGGCACGATATCGCCGATGCCGGCGAAGTGGTAAACCCCCCGCGCATCGGCGAAGAGGCGCGACGCGGAATCGAGCTCGCGGATGTCGCTCTGCTCGAAGGCGAGGTCGGAATTGCCGCGATGCTGCTCGAGATTCGCGATCCGGCCGCCGACCAGATTGTCGACGACGCGGACGCCGTAGCCGCGCGCGAGCAGCAGATCGACCATATGCGAGCCGATGAAACCGGCTCCGCCGGTGACGACGGCAATGGGCTTGGCCGTCATTGCACCTTTAGCTTTTTCATGGTGCGGATGTTGTAGTACCAGTCGTTGGTCATGCTGTCGGCGATTTTCCCGGCGCGGAAGGCGCTGCACAGCCCGCGCACCGCGTCCTCGACCGAATATTTTGGCCGGAAGCCGAGCGTGCGGAACACCTTGTCGGAATTGATGTGATAGGAGCGGTTGTCGTCGGTCGGCGTCGTGACGATGCCCGCGTCGGGCCGCTCGGGAAATTCCTCTTTCACCACGCGCTTGACCAGCTCGGCGATTTCCATGATCGACATGTTCTGGTAGCCGATGTTGAAGGTCTCTTTCTGCACTTTCTCCCGGGGCGCTTCGAGCAGCATCTCGACCGCGTCGCAGTAATCCTGGACGTGCAGATTGGGACGCAATTGCGCGCCGCCGAACACCGTGATCTTATTGTTGGTTACCGCGTGATTGGTGAGGATGTTGACTGAGAGATCGAGCCGCAGTCGCGGCGCGTAGCCGCACACCGTCGCTGGCCGGAAGATCACGCCGACGAAGCTGTCGTTGCAATATTCCTTGATGATCGGCTCGCACATCCCCTTGTATTTGTTGTAGAGCGTGAGCGGAACCAGCGGATGATCCTCGGTCACATCGGGTTGGTCGGAAACCCCGTAGACCGAGCTCGACGAGGCATAGACGAAGCGCTTGAGGCCCGCTTCGCGGGCGGCGCGCACCATCGGCTCGAACGCGTCGAGATTGATCGAGGTCGAAAGCTTCTCGTCGAGCTCGAAGCTCGCATCGTTCGAGATGCAGGCGAGGCTGATAAAGGCGTCATGGCCGGGCAGCACCTGCGCAAGCTTGCGCGCGTCGCGGATGTCGCCTTGGACGATCGCGAGGTTGGGATTTTCCGTCGGCAGGAATTTATCGCCGAAATAGAGCGTGTCGTAGACCGTCACGCGATAGCCGTGCGCCAAGAGCTGGGGGACCAGCAGCGAGCCGCAATAGCCCGCGCCGCCCGTGACGAAGAGCCGATGATGGTTCCGCTCAGCCAAGCTTCTCTCCTCTCGAGGTCACGGGATGCCGTTCAGGTGCGGATGACATAACCCGCCGCAGCCGCGTCCTGATAGAACATGCGGACGGTATCGAGGGAATAGGCGTCGAGGTCCTTGTCGACCAGCGCGAGCTTGGCCAGCACGTCGCTGGTGACGGTGATGATGTGGCAGCCCATCGCGTCGGCTTGGAACAGGTTCAAAAGCTCGCGCGGGCTGGCCCATAAAAGCTCGGCCTTGGGCAGATGGGACAAGGCCTCGCGGCAGCGAATCATGTGCGGGATGGGGTCGCGGCCGGTATCGGCGATACGCCCGGCAAAGACCGAGATGATCGCCGGAATTTCGGGATTGAGGCAATCCGCGACCGCCGCGACCTGCTCCACCGTCATCATCGCCGTGACGTTGACCACGATGCCGGCGCCCGCGAGCTCGCGGATGACCTTGCCGGCGAAGACGCCCTTGGTGTCGGAGATCGGGATCTTCACATTAGCGTTCTTGCCCCAGCTCGCGATCCGGCGCCCTTGGGCCGCCATTTCGGCGAAATCGTCGGCGAACACCTCGAGCGAGACCGGGCGCCCGCCGACGCTATCCAGGACCTCGCGGGCGAATGCCTCGTAATCCTGGATGCCGGCCTTGCGCATGAGCGTCGGGTTGGTGGTGAACCCCTTGATGAGCGGATTGGTCGCCAGCGCGCGAATCCCGGCGAGGTCGGCGCCGTCGGCAAAGATCTTGATTTTGAGCGCGGATCGGTCGGACATCACGCCTCGTTACGATTGCGGGACGGGGCGAAACCGGTGCCGAATCTGCCGGGCAGCGGCAAGCCGTGAGCGCATAATTTCATCGCAATCAGAAGCCGCCCCTATGGCCTTGGCCTATCCCCAATCGAGACCGATCCTGTAGCAGCCAGCCGCCGCTCCGGCAAGCCTCTCGGGGCGCTATGCCACCGTGACGCAGGCACGGCCGCGCAACGCCGGCGCTACCACTTCGTGACGTTGATCTGCAGCTTGGGGTGCGACACGAGGCAATGCCACACCACCGCTTGGAAGGCTTCGGCATGCGGTGTGACGAGCGCGTCATCGACCGTCGGAATGACCACCGCATGATGGGCGACGCGACCGGTATAGCCGCCGTCGCGCCCGACGACGCCGAGGATCATCGCGCCTTTCTCGGTGGCGAGCTCGAGCGCGCGGATGAGGTTGACGCTGACATTGCGCTCGGCATTGCCGCCGCCCACCGAGAACACCAGGATGGCGTCCTTCGCGGACAGCCGGCTGGTGCGCAGCCAGGCCGCGAACACGGTCTCCCAGCCTTCGTCATTGGTCCGCGCGGTGAGCTCGGAGACATTGTCGGTCGGCGCGTAGGCCTCGATGCCGCACAGCTTGCGGAAATCGTTGACGGCATGGGCGCAATTGGCGGCGCTGCCGCCGACGCCGAGGAGGAACAGCCGCCCGCCGCGCTCGCGCAGGGCGACGAGCCCGTCGGCCAGCGCCTCGACCGCGCGTTGGTCGATCCGGCGCGCGATTTCGCCGACTTGCGTGAAATAGCTTTGAACATGCGACATGCGAAAATTCTAGAACGCGCCTGCGGGAAGGTCAATTTCCGACGCAGCAGCGTGTCCGACGCAGCAGCGCGCGAAAACCGGCCTCGATTCCCGCGGCGGCGATGCTATGGTGACGCATCACCGATGAGAGGTACTGAATGAGCGGCAAGACCTATGCGATTCTGGGCGGCGGCGGCAGCTTCGGCATTCACGCCGCGCTCTACCTGCTGGATCATGCCGAGCCGAAGAAGGTGATCGGGATCGGCCGCAATCCGCTGCGTCCGGCACCGTTCTCGCTCGAGATCGATAAGCGGCCGCGCTACGTCTATCACGCCCGCCACGTCACCCACGAGATCGACCTGCTCTTGGAGCTGCTCGACAAGGAAAAGCCCCAGGTGATCGTGAATTTCGCGGCGCAAGGCGAGGGGGCGGTGTCGTGGACGCATTCCTGGCGCTTTTTCGAGACCAATTCGATGGCGCTGGCGCGGCTCGCCGAGGAGCTGATGAAGCGGCCGTGGCTCGAGCGCTTCATTCAGATCGGCACCTCGGAAATGTATGGCTCGGTCGATCATGCGGCGACCGAGGAGGAGCCGATCCGGCCGTCCTCGCCCTATGCGGCCTCGAAGGTCGCATTCGATCTCTATCTCATGTCGGTTAGCCGCTTTCTCAAATTCCCGATGAACATCCTGCGGCCCTGCAATGCCTATTGCCCCGGCCAGTTGCTTCATCGCGTGATCCCCAAAGCGATCTGGTCGGGCCTCAAAGGCGCAAAGCTGCCGCTCCATGGCGGCGGTCGCGCCGAGAAATCCTATATCCACGCCCGCGATCTCGGCCGCGCCATCCATCTCGTCGCCGAAAAGGCGCCGCTCGGGACGACCTACAATGTCGGCGCAACGCAGCCGACCTCGATCCGCGAGGTGGTCGAGCGCTGCGCCCGCGCGCTCGAAAGTCCCTTCGACACGCTGTGCGAAGTGACCGCCGACCGGCTCGGCCAGGATTCGCGCTACTGGCTCGACAGCAGCGCGATCAAGCAAGCGGTCGGCTGGGAGCCGGAGATCGGTTGGGACGAGGGCTTGCACGAAATGGTGCAATGGGGCCGGAAATACTGGGACGAGATCAAGGACTGCCCGAGCGATTACGTGCTGCGGGCGTAAGTCAGGCGGCGGGAGACGCGTCGATCGTTGCCGCCATCGCCTGAAATTCGCGGCGGATGACCGCGAGATCGTCCGGTTCCCAGACCCATTTCTGATAGCGGCCGATGAAGGGCGGCGGCTCGCCGATCTTATAGCCGCGGTCGATCAGGAACGCGGCGGTCGCCTG
>DATLUE010000312.1:0-6031 GCA_035533255.1 Allostellaceae bacterium
CGGGATAACAACCCGCTCGCGCGGCAGGTGCGCCGGTAATGGCGCACGTATCGGCTTCTTCCGCTCGAAGCCCTTGACGGGAATCGATGCGACCTTCGCTGCGGCAACTTCGGCGGCCAACGCATCCTCGGTCGCGGTCGCTTCCAACTCCTCGAGCTGGAACTCCAGCTGATCGAGATGGCGGGCGCGCTCGGAGGATTGACCGAACTGGTCGCGTTTGTACTTGGCGATCATCAGCTTGAGATGGGCGATCATCGCCTCGGCGCTCGACATCCGGGCCTCGGCCAACTGGCGCGCCGCGCGTTCGGCCGAGAGCGCCGCTTTCAGCGCTTCGATATCGTCGGGATCGGTATCCGAACGGGTCGTCACGCCATGAATGGAATCATACCTGACGCGATCCGCGCCAGCTAAATCGACGCGCCGATGCACGTGTTCCGACAGTTAGCCGGCGGCTTGCGGCCGCCAGGTCGCACGCGGATTGCGCCAGTCGATCCCGTCCAGCATATAGGCGAGCTGGGCGGCTGAGATGGCGACCGCGCCGTCTGCCGGCGACGGCCAGATGAAGCGGCCCTTCTCCAGCCGCTTCGCGTAGAGCGACATGCCGAGCCCGTCATGCCAGAGGATCTTGATCAGGTCGCCCCGGCCACCCCGGAAGACATAAAGGTCGCCAGCATGGGGATTGCGATGCAGCGATTCCTGGACCTGAAGCGCCAGCGTGTTCATGCCCCGGCGCATGTCGGTCCGGCCGACCGCCAGCCACACCCGCACGCCCGACGGAACCGGTATCATCGCCGTTCCAGAAGATCGAGCACGCGCCGCAGTGCCTTGCCGTCGACGCCGCTGCCCACACGAACACGATACCCACCGGCAAGCTCGATCTCGATCGTGTCCGCGGCACGTAGCGCCGGCGCTGCATCGACACCCCGTGCTGCCGTCACCGTCACCGGGACCAGCGCCGGAGCGTTCGCATCGGCCGGCGCAAGCACGCCGTCGCAATAGAGCTTACGCCAACCGAACACCTGGTTCGCGTTCACGTCGTAGCGCCGCGCAACCACCGAAACCGAACTGCCCGGCACGAGTGACGCTTCAACGATCTCCCGCTTCAACGCCACCGGCCACGACCGATGCCGCCGACGCTCCCTCAAACTTGTGTCCATAACCGCCTTTGTGGACACTTCCCACTCTCATCTCGCCAACGATCGCGTCACACTCGGCGAAATCGGGAGCTTCCGGAAGGCGGCCTTGCCCGGATGAGTACGTTGAAGCGAAAGATCGTTGAGCGTCATTTGCACCCGTCGGTTCGGTTTCGGTGGTTGCCCGGCGCTACGACGCGAACGCGAACCAGGTTTTCAGCCTGACCTATTCATGACGATCCGGCAGCACCGTGAAATGCGCAATGAGGATTGGGATATCTCGAATTTGCCAGCGATTCCGTCGGTGGCGATACGGCTTTGAGACAAATTGCAAAAAACATCCTGTTCATGAGGCCCGCCTGACGCTCGGCCTTTCTCTCCTGAATAGGTCAGGCTAAGCGCCATTGACAATTTGGCGGAGCGGCACTATTGGGATTGGCACTCTCATAATATGAGTGCTAATCGCGCACGCCGGCGCTCAAATCCCCATTTTGAAAGGTCTCTCATGAAATTCCGTCCGTTACACGACCGTGTGGTCGTACGGCGCCTCACCCCCGATGAGAAGACAGCCGGGGGCATCATCATTCCGGATACCGCGAAGGAAAAGCCCTCGGAGGGCGAAGTCGTCGCGGTCGGACCCGGCGCGCGCAACGAAAAGGGCGTGATCACGCCGATCGATATCGCGCCCGGCGACAGGGTGCTTTTCGGCAAATGGTCGGGAACCGAGGTCAAGATCGATGGCGAGGAACTCCTCATCATGAACGGTTCCGACATCATGGGAATCGTCGAACAGACCCACGCAAAAAAGAAAGCCGCCTGAGGAGGCAATTCATATGTCAGCAAAAGAAATCAAGTTTCATGGCGACGCGCGCGAGCGGCTTTTGCGCGGCGTGGACATCCTGGCGAACGCGGTGAAAGTGACACTGGGTCCGAAGGGCCGCAACGTCGTCCTCGATAAATCATACGGCGCTCCGCGCATCACCAAGGATGGCGTCACGGTTGCCAAGGAAATCGAACTTTCCGACAAGTTTGAGAACATGGGCGCCCAAATGGTCAAGGAGGTCGCCTCCAAAACGAGCGATCTCGCCGGCGACGGCACGACCACGGCTACTGTGCTCACCCAGGCGATTGTGCGCGAAGGCTGCAAGGCGGTTGCCGCTGGTATGAACCCGATGGATTTGAAGCGCGGCATCGACCTGGCGGTCGAAGCCGTCGTCGAGGACGTGAAGAAGCGCTCGAAGAATGTCTCGACCAATTCCGAGATCGCGCAGGTTGGCACCATTTCGGCCAATGGCGACCGTGAGATCGGCGAAATGATCGCCAAAGCCATGCACAAGGTCGGCAACCAGGGCGTGATTACGATCGAAGAGGCGAAAGGCATGGAGACGGAGCTCGACATCGTCGAAGGTATGCAATTCGATCGCGGCTACCTCTCGCCTTACTTCGTGACCAACGCCGAAAAAATGATCGTCGAGCTCGATAATCCGTACATTCTTCTCCACGAGAAGAAGCTTTCCAATCTTCAGCCTCTGCTACCGGTCCTGGAAGCCGTCGTGAAATCGGGTCAGCCGCTGCTGATCGTCTCCGAGGATATCGAGGGCGAGGCTTTGGCTACCCTTGTCGTGAACAAATTACGTGGCGGGCTGAAGGTTGCCGCGGTGAAAGCACCGGGCTTTGGAGATCGGCGCAAGTCGATGCTCGAGGACATTGCCATCCTGACAAGCGGCCAGCTCATTTCGGAAGAGCTTGGCATGAAGCTCGAAACCGTGACGCTGGAGATGCTCGGCAAGGCCAAGAAGGTCCGCATCGACAAGGACAACACGACGATCATCGACGGCGCTGGCAAGAAGAAAGATATTGAGGCCCGAGTGGCGCAGATCCGGCTGCAGGTCGAGGAAACCACCTCGGACTACGACAAGGAAAAGCTCCAGGAGCGGCTGGCAAAGCTTGCCGGTGGTGTCGCGATCATTCGGGTCGGCGGGGCCAGTGAGATCGAGGTGAAGGAACGCAAAGACCGCGTTGACGACGCAATGCACGCAACCCGCGCCGCCGTCGAGGAAGGCGTCGTCAGCGGCGGAGGCGCGGCTCTTCTCTATGGCACCAAGGCCCTGGACCGATTGAAGCCCAAGAACAACGACGAGAAGGTCGGAATCGACATCGTGCGCCGCGCGTTGCAGGCTCCGGTCCGGCTCATCGCCGAAAACGCCGGTGAAGACGGTTCGATCGTCGTCGGCAAGCTGCTGGAAAAGGGCGAGCCGAATTACGGCTTCGATGCCGCGACCGGCAAATACACCGATATGGTCACGGCCGGCATTATCGACCCGACCAAGGTTGTTCGGCTTGCGCTGCAAAATGCGGCTTCCGTGGCCTCGCTTCTCATTATGACGGAAGCAATGGTTGGCGAGATGCCGGCGGACCCGCAGGGCGGTCCCCCGATGCCACCGGGCGGCGGCATGGGCGGGATGGGCTTCTAACGCCCGGCGCTTCCGCTGGAAGAAAATAGCCCCTTGCTCTGCTCCCGATCAGGGCGAGCGAGGGGCTCTCCGCATCAACTGGGTTGTGTCGCCCTTGCCGGACCGTGTTCCTTTCGTTGACTAGGGGCCGGAAGGACCCATCGCATCTTCCTCATGTGCACAGTTGGTAGCGCGATGCCCGGCTTCCCCACATTTTGAACAGCGCCCGCGGCGTTCCCAAACCCCGCCTCGCTAACGCGTGTCGGACGAACTTGAATTTCTGGCGCGTCTTCGGCGGCGATCCCGCCAACTCAACGCCAGGAGCGCCGGCGATAGCGCGAGAAACCCGGTGAGGTAGAACCGAAAATTGAAAGGCTCCAACTCGTCCCTGATTCTTGCAAGGCCATCCCGGAATGTCGGCGCGGCGACCATCATCTTCGCAAAGCTCATCGCGAGGAGGATGAGGAGAAGCCCGATCCAAATGCGGATGAACCACGTCAATGCCCTGTCCGCCGTCATGTCCCCGCGTCTCCGCCAGCGTGGCGACCCGCCATCGGCCCCCCACGGTCTTCATTGTGGAGTCGCCGAGGCGGCCATGTCGGTAATGTACATTACCAATATGAGGGGAAAAACGCTTTTTACGTGTACGTTTTAGGAAGGTGGGAAGCGACGCGCGTCCGGACCAATTGATAACATTCGCAAGATGCGTCGATGAGGCCCTTGCGATCGAGGATCGTGACTTGCCGTCGGCCGCGCGCAATCAAACCGGCACGCTCCAACTGCTCGGCGGCATTCGTAATGGACGGCCGCTGGACCCCCAGCATTTCCGCGAGCAAGCTCTGCGTGATCGCCAACGTCTCGCCGTCGCTACGGTCGCTCATCATGAGCAGCCAGCGCGCCAGCCGCTCCTTGAGGCTGTGCGCGCCGTTGCACGCGACCGACACCAGAACCTGCTCTAGAAAGGCTTGGACGTATTCGTACATGAGACTTCGGAAATGCGGCATCGACGCCATCGCCCGCGTGAACGCCGCGCGCGACATCTTGGTCGCGTCGCCCGGGATCTGGACGAGAAGCCGCACCGAGGAAATCTTGGCGCCGAGGATGGCTTGCACCGCCGTGCAACCCTCTCGGCCGATCGTTGCCATCTCGATGATACGGCCATCGGCATAGACCGCCACCACCGAGACGACGCCCCTGTCAGGGAAGAAAACATGGTCGAGCGGACGATCGGCGTCCATCAGGACCTGACCGCGTTCGCAGGTGACGTGCTCAAGCTCCGGTATGAGCCGCTTGAGATTGGCGGACGGCAGGGCGACTAAAAGCCGATTGAGGGGCCAATTCGAGGAAGCATTCATCGGCCCGGAATGGCGTCCGGGTCACGGTCGCTATCGGGTCCGAAGCCGCTCCGCGGCGAATTTTCGCCGCGAAAAACCGGCCATTCATGGGTCATGCGATCAAAGCACCGCGGACGGTGTGACGCCGCCTCTGCCGTGAGGCGGACGCAACATGTTCGTCGTCAACCCGTCATGCAGGTTGAGGCGCGAGGGGTTGCCGTGCGCGAGAATGGCGCTGGCGCGCTTGAGCTCCCCGAGCGCGCCATGCACGATGACGAGAAATCCATTCGCTTTCACGGCCTGCTCGTATTGTGCGACGCTGTCTTTTGGAATTCCTGCGCTGTAGAGCGCCGCACCGAGCGCGCTGAGGCCGCCGATCATGATCGCGCCTTCGACCGCGGAAACGACGATCGAGGCAAGATACCCGAGCACCAGGACGGGGCCGATCGCGGGAATCGTCAACGACACGCCGCCGAGAAACAAGCCCCAGAGACCGCCCCACAAGGCACCGCGCTTGCCCCAGAATTTCATTCGGTCGCCGATATTGTAGAATCCGACGGGGTTCTCTCCGGTATGATAGGCCTTTCCAACGACGCTGAGATTCTCGATCCGAAAACCGGCACTCGCGAGCTTTTTGACCGCCTCGTCGGTCTCTTGATCCTCGCCGAAAACGGCGATCACGGCTTCAGTCTGAAGCATCGGTTTCTCCGCGACCACGAGCTACACGATATGGCCGTTTGTTTCCCCGACATTTCCTGCACGCAAGAATCAAGAATGTAGTCGCTAACGTTGCGCGCCGGCGCGCCTGCGGTGCAAGGTTCGGAATCTACCTAGACGCACTACCTACCTAGATGCACTACTCAGTCTGACGTGCTCTATAAGGGCGAGAATCGGCTCAAAAGCGTCCACTCGATTAAGATATGGCCGGTACAAAGCCTGACCGGATCGTACCGCCGCGGACATGGGGATGCCCCCTCACTTTGCCAGCCGCTTGCGGATCGCCAGCAATTCCTGCCGGCGCTTTGGGCTGGTTTTGGGATAAGTCATTTTTAGTCCTTCGAGCATATCGAGCACGATTTGCGATACGATCAGCCTGGCGTTCTCTTTGTCG
>DATLUE010000313.1:0-5409 GCA_035533255.1 Allostellaceae bacterium
AGCGGCGGCGATGGCCGCCGTCGACCCAATAGATGGTCCGTGGGATTTACCCGAAGGCTGGGAATGGCAGCGGCTGTCGGCAGTTTCAGATGTTCCAGAGCGGGGCGATCCGCGTGCGAAATTTGCAAGTGCGTTTAGCTATCTCGATGTTAGCGGCATTGACCAGGGAAGGTTGTCTCCTCGCGTTATTCCTGTTGCGGACGCGCCGTCAAGAGCACGACAAATTCTTCAGGCAAATGACAGCGTTATCTCTGGCGTTCGGATCTACTTGCGGAATTTCGCCTTGATCGAAGAGGGCGGACCCGATGTGGCGTCGACTGCATTTTGCGTTCTGCGCCCGCGACCGAAAATCGACCCGAAATATTTGTTCTATTGGGTCGGAAGCGATCAGTTCATTCAACGACTGCTGCCTCTGCAACGTGGCAATAGTCCACCAGCAGTCTTGGACGCTGATATTCGGGACCAACCAATTCCGGTTCCACCGCTTGCAGCGCAACGGCGGATAGTGACAAGAATCCAAGGACTGCTTTCCGAAATTGAGGAGGGCGAAAGCGCGCTTGCCGAGGCTCGCGCGAGGCTCGACACCTACCGCAAGTCGCTCCTGAACGCCGCTGTCGCAGGGGCGCTAACTTATGATTGGCGGCGCGCGCACAAGCCGTGCGAATCCGGACAAACGCTCCTTGTTCGCATAAGGGCGACACACAACCGGGCGAACGGCGTAGGCAAAAGAAAAACTTCGCGCGAAGCGTCATTGACTTTAGACGAAATTGACTCCGATCTCCTGCCTACTGGCTGGGGATACGCTCGCTTCGACGAGGTCTTGAGCATCCTAAGTGATAGAGGGATTAAGATCAAAGAGCGCGACTATACGCCGGTGGGGAAATTTCCGGTCATAGATCAAGGCGCAAAGCCCATTGCGGCCTACACCGATGACGCAAAAATGGTTCAACAACATGTAAGCCCTGTGATCATATTTGGCGATCATACGCGTCGTTTCAAATACATCGACTTTCCGTTTTGCGTAGGGGCAGACGGCGTGAAAATGATGGCGCCCCATCCCCTAATGTCTCCCCGATTTCTATTTCGGGTCCTTGAAGCATCTCGTTTCGAGGATCGAGGCTATAGTCGCCATTTTCAGTTTGTGCGTGAATTGAAGCTGCCAATTCCCAGTAAAGAAGAACAGGACGAGATTGTTGCGATTTCGGACGAGACACTTACCCAGGCAAATGAATTTGAACGGGGCATTCGCGAGCAGCAAAGCTACTGTGCGGCTTTGCGACAATCGATTTTGTCGTCGGCATTTCGTGGGGAATTGGTCGCATGAACGAACAAACGCTTGTTTCAAAGGTCTGGAACTATGCCCACGTTCTCCGCGATGAAGGCGTCAGCTATGGCGATTATGTCGGCCAGATCAGCTTCCTTTTGTTCCTTAAAATGGATGAGGAACGAACAAACTATCTTGGCGAGCCGTCGCTGATTCCCAAGAAATGGCAATGGGACACGCTGCGCAACAAATCGGGCGAGGCATTGGACGAACATTATAGGGAAGCGCTCGTCGCGCTGTCGAAGAAAACCGATTTTGTCGGCACTCTGTTCCTGAAAGCCGAAAGCAAGATCAACGATCCCGCCAAACTCCAGCGTCTTGTCTCGCTCATCGATGGCGAGACCTGGATGGGCATCAATATCGATGTCAAAGGCACCATCTATGAGGGTCTGCTGGAACGCAACGCGGGCGAGGTGAAATCCGGCGCGGGGCAATATTTCACGCCGCGCGCGCTGATCCAGCGGATCGTGGAAGTTATCGATCCCGATGCAAAGGAAACAATCTGCGATCCGGCCTGCGGCACCGGCGGCTTTCTTCTCGCGGCTTATGAGCACATGAAAGCCAAGCCCGTGGCTCAGGACCGCAAAGTCGCGACCCGGCTGCGCGAGGAAGCATTCCAGGGCTATGACATCGTGCCGGAGGTGGTGCGCCTCTGCGCGATGAACCTTTATCTGCACGGCATCGGCGGCTCCACGTCGCCGGTCGAGCAGCGTGACGCGCTGCTCTCGGACCCGGACAAGCGCTTCAAAATCGTCCTAACCAATCCGCCTTTCGGTAAACGCCAGTCATACCGAATCGTCAATCAGGAAGGCGGCATCGAAAGCGAGCGGCAGGATTACGTCCGCGAGGATTTCACTGTCACCACCTCGAACAAGCAACTGAACTTCCTCCAGCATGTCATGACCATTTTAGAGCCAGGCGGTGCGGCGGCTGTGGTCTTGCCCGACAACGTGCTGTTCGAGGGCGGCGCCGGCGAGACCTTGCGCCGGCGGCTGCTGCGCGATTTCAATTTCCACACGCTGCTGCGGTTGCCGACTGGCATCTTCTACAAGCAGGGCGTGAAGGCGAACGTCCTGTTCTTCGAGAAGGTCGCGGGCGGCGAGCGGATCGCGACCGACAAGCTCTGGGTCTATGACTTCCGGACCAACCAGCGCTTTACCCTGCGCGAGCGCCCGCTGAAACATGCGGACCTCGATGACTTCGTTGCCAACTATGGCCCGCGCGGCCGGCGCGACAAGCGCAAGGAAAGCGAGCGCTTCCACGCATTCAGCTATGACGAGCTGATCAAGCGCGACAAGGTCAACCTCGACATCTTCTGGCTCAAAGATGACGGCCATATCGATCCCGACAGCCTGCCGCCGCCCGACGAAATCGCCGCCGAGATCGTCGAAAACCTCGAAGCCGCGCTCGAAAAATTCCGCAAAGTCGCGCTGAGCCTCGGGTCGGCTAAGTAGAAAATGCTTGACTCCGATCCGGATCGAATGGTACAAAACAGGAACAGTGGAGTAGGCGGCGTGGCGATCGATACGCTTGGATTCAGCAAATATCTGGAGGAGCACGGTGTCGCGCGCGGCCAGGCTGAGGCGCAAGCCGAAGCGGCCAATCTGTTCCTCTTCCCTCAGCTTGCCACAACGGCAGAACTCGATGGCGTGAGGAGGGAATTGAAGTCCGATATCGGGCAGCTCAAATCCGATTTGGCGGGCACCGAGACTAGCTTGCGCGCAGACATCGCGAAGCTCGAAGCGACGCTGACAATGCGTACGATCGCGATCGTCGGCGCGCTTAATGCCGCCCTCTTCGCGCTTCTAAAGCTGGCGTAACGCTATGGCCGACCAAACGAAGACCCCCGTCATCTGCCGTGATGCCGACATCATGGGCGGTACGCCTGTGTTCTGCGGCACCCGCGTTCCCCCGCAGACGCTGCTCGACTATTTGGAAGCCGGCGATTCGATCGACGAATTCCTCGCGGGCTTCCCGTCCGTCACGCGGCAGCAGGTGATCGCTTTTCTGGAAGATGCCAAAGACCGGCTGGTCGAATCGGTGGCATGAGGGTTCTGCTCGGCGAATGCGTCGATTGGCGCTTGGCGCGCGCCCGGCCAAAGGCAAAATCGGTGTCAAGGTGATCAGTCACTTCGGCGACGGGGTGCAAAAGGTGTTTCGGGTTTAGGCGGACCGCGTGAAAGTCCGCGAGATTGTCCGAATCTTGGAAGAGAATGGCTGGGTCTTGGTTGCGACTCGCGGTAGTCATCGGCAATATAAGCATGAGGCCCGGCCGGGCCGTGTCACCGTGGCGGGCAAGCCGTCCGACGATCTGGCACCGGGTACGTTGAACAGCATTCGGAAGCAAGCCGGACTCAAGGAGACGCGGTGATGCGCTATGCGGTGGTGATTGAACAGGCCGAAGGCAACTATTCGGCCTATGTTCCCGATCTGCCCGGTTGCATCGCGACCGGCGCGACGGTCGCAGAGACGGAGCATGAAATCCGCGACGCCATTCGGTTTCATATCGAGGGACTTCGCGCCGACGGTTTGCCCGTGCCTTCGCCCAGCAGCCGTGCGGAATACGTCGACGCCTGAAGGAGCGATGCGGCCCGTTGATTTCTTCTGACCAATCCCGATCGAACGACTGCAAAACAGGCGCGATGACGAGACCGCCTCGCGGATAATCCGCTCGGGCGCGCGATGCTTTCGTGTTCTCTCGTCTTGTCATCCCATCTCCCACCCCGATCCGAAAGTCTCCCCCATGTCTCGCTCCCTCACGCCGCGCGAGGCGCGGTTCGTTGCCGAATACGCGCGTCTGCGCAATGCCAAGCAGGCCGCGCTCAACGTACTCATCCGGGCAAGGCCGCCTTCCGGAAGCTCCCGATTTCGCCGAGTGTGACGCGATCATTGGCGAGATGAGAGTGGGAAGTGTCCACGAAGGCGGTTATGGACACAAGTTCGACGGGGCGGCGGCGCAATCGGTCTTGGCCGGAGGCGTTGAAGCGGGAGATCGTTGAAGCGTCGCTCGTGCCGGGCAGTTCGGTTTCGGTGGTTGCGCGGCGCTACGACGTGAACGCGAACCAGGTGTTCGGTTGGCGTAAGCTCTATTGCGACGGCGTGCTTGCGCCGGCCGATGCGAACGCTCCGGCGCTGGTGCCGGTGACGGTGACGGCAGCACCGGGTGTCGATGCAGCGCCGGCACCGCGTGCCGCGGACACGATCGAGATCGAGCTGGCAGGCGGATATCGTGTTCGTGTCGGCAGCGGCGTCGACAGCAAGGCACTGCGTCGCGTGCTCGATCTTCTGGAGCGGCGATGATTCCGGTTCCGTCGGGCGTGCAGGTGTGGCTGGCGGTCGGCCGGACGGATATGCGCAAGGGCATGAACACGCTGGCGCTTCAGGTCCAGGAATCGCTGCAGCGCGATCCCCATGCTGGCGACCTTTATGTCTTCCGGGGTGGCCGCGGCGACCTGATCAAGATCCTCTGGCATGACGGGCTCGGCATGTCGCTCTATGCGAAGCGGCTGGAGAAGGGCCGTTTCATCTGGCCATCGCCGGCCGACGGCGCGGTCGCAATCTCGGCCGCACAGCTCGCCTATATGCTCGACGGAATCGACTGGCGCAATCCGCGTGCGACCTGGCGGCCGCAAGCCGCCGGCTAACTGTCGGAACACGCGCATCGGCGCGTCGATTTAGCTGGCGCGGATCGCGTCAGGTATGATTCCATTCGTGGCGTGACAACCCGTTCGGATACCGATCCCGACGACATCGAAGCGCTGAAAGCGGCGCTCTCGGCCGAGCGCGCGGCGCGTCAGTTGGCCGAGGCCCGGATGTCGAGCGCCGAGGCGATGATCGCCCATCTCAAGCTGATGATCGCCAAGTACAAACGCGACCAGTTCGGTCAATCCTCCGAGCGCGCCCGCCATCTCGATCAACTGGAGTTCCAGCTCGAGGAGCTGGAGGCGACCGCGACCGAGGATGCGTTGGCCGCCGAAGTTGCCGCAGCGAAGGTCGCATCGATTCCCGTCAAGGGCTTCGAGCGGAAGAAGCCGATACGTGCGCCATTACCGGCGCACCTGCCGCGCGAGCGGGTTGTTATCCCG
>DATLUE010000314.1:0-20026 GCA_035533255.1 Allostellaceae bacterium
GTCGCAGGGTTGCCGCTGTAGCGAAGGCTGCCTTGGTCGCATGCCGCCCGCATGCGGCATCCTTACGCCTTCGCGTCCGGCTCCGGCTCGCCGAGTTCCTGGGCCAGTTGCGCGCGGATGCGCTCGATACGCGGCGCGAGCGGCTCCGGCCGCCGCACGAGTTGGATCGGCACCCGCGGCACGCCATTGACCGGCACGGCGCGCAGCAGGCCGCGGGTCAGCTCGTATTCAGCGGCGATGCGCGGCGCAAGCGCCAGCCCGGCGCCGGATTCGACCATGTATTTCAGCGATTCGAGATCGTCGCAATCGCCCGCGATCTCGGGCGTCAGATCGCGCTCGGCAAAGAGGGTCAGCAGCGCCTTGCCGTAGCCCATGCGCGGCTCGTTGACGAGCAAAGGATGATGGCAGAGCTCGGCCAGCTCCAAAGCCTCGCGCCGCCGCGCCAGCGGGTGCGCCGGCGGCACCAGCAGCACGATCTCGGATTCCGCCAAAGACGCGCGGACCAGTTTGTCGGATGACGGCCTGACCTCGCCTTCGAATACGACGCCGAGATCGAGCCGCTGCTGGTGAACGAGGCGCAGGATGCGCCGCGTGGTCGCCGTTACCAGCTCGGGCCTCGTTTTGATATTGGCGTGGGCGAGGATGCGCCCGATCCGCGGCACCAGCGATTGCGCGAGGCCGGAATTGACGCCGATGCGAATGGTGGCGCCCGGCTTGCCGCGCAGGTCGCGCGCCAGCTCCTTGAGCGCGGACATGCCGGCGACGATGCTCGCAGCCGATTCCAGGAAGGCCAGGCCGTTGGCGCTCGCCTCGACCCCGCGGCTGTTGCGGTAGAAGAGGCTGAAGCCGAGCTCTTCTTCCAACAGCCTGATCTGCTCCGAAAGCGATGGCTGCGACACGCCCATCTTCGCGGCGGCGCGGCTGAAGCTACGCTCGTTCCAGATCGCGTGGGCATAGCGAAGCTGGCGATCGTTCATTCTGGCTTATTATGCCCGTGCAAAGCGCAATCCTGTTATAGGTATTACCTATCAAGGCATCCCGAAATATTCCTAGATTCCTCATTGCAAAGCAACATAATCGCCGAGGAAAGCGGTTTCAGCCGCGCCAGCGCAGGGATGGCCATCATGTCGGATTACGAGCTGAATCGCGCCATCCATCACATCTATACGGATCGCGAGCGGACCGCCGCGTTCCGTCGCGCCGACTATGCCGTGCTCGACCAGTTCGATCTCGCCGCTGCCGAGCGCCGCGCGCTGACGGAGCGCGATTTCCCCGCGCTCTGGGCGTTGCACGTTCATCCGGTGCTGTTGTTCCATCTGTCGGCGGTGCTCAATCCGCGCGAATGGTATCTCGAGAATGTGGTGCCGAAGATCAAGGACGTGCCGAACAAATTCTATGATTACTACCATCCGCGCGGCGTGACGCCGGCTTCGGCGTAAGGTGGCGCCCTGATGGCCGCATCGTAATGGCTGCGCAGGGCGATCAGCTTCGCTCCGTCACCCAGCGCCGGCCGCGGCTGGGGCCGAGGCTTTCCCGAGTGAACATCAACGTCTGGCGGCTCCTGGTCTTCGTGCTGCTGCTGGTTGTCTGGTGGCTGGTCGCGGTTCTGGCCGGCCAGAATTTCTTTCCGACGCCGTGGCAGACCGCGGTGGCGGCGGTTCAGGTGATCGGCGATGGCAGCGTGCCGCGCGCGACGCTGGAGAGCCTCAGCGTGTTTCTCGCCGGCTTTCTCCTTTCGGCGGCCTTCGCCATTCCCTTCGGCCTGTTGATGGGCGGCATCCGGGTCTTCGGCGCGACCATCGAGGGCTATGTCAACGCGCTGTCGGCGATGCCGCGCGTTGCTTTCATCCCGCTGATTATCGTGTTCCTCGGCCTCGGCTACGAGGCGAAGATCTTCATCGTCTTCATCGGCGCGGTGATGCCGATCGTGATCAACACCTATTACGGCGTCCTCAATTGCGACGGCGAGCTGATCGAGATGGCGCGCTCGGCCGGTGCCAGCGACACCCAGATTTTCCGCAAGATCATGCTGCCGGGCGCGTTGCCCTATATCACCGCGGGCCTGCGCGTCGGCGCCTCGCTTGCACTCATCAACACGGTGGTCGCCGAGCTTTATACCGCGGTCAAAGGTCTCGGCGGGCTGCTCTCGATCTACGGCAACAGCTTCCGCATGGCGCCTTATTTCGTCGTCGTCTGCGTATTGGCTGCAATCGGCGTGCTGATCATGCAGTCTCTGAAGCTGCTCGAGCGCCGCATGGATCGTTGGCGCTACCGCGGCGAATCGCTGTAGTTCCCTCGCAGTAGAAAGAATCCTCATGGCCCAGATCGTCTCGGTGATCGCCTCGACCCACAATCCGCGGATTTTCTGGAATCGCGACCAGGCCGATCCCGAGGACATGGCGACGCTCTACGCCACCTTCGGCAAGGTGCGCGAGATGCTGGCCAAGACCAAGCCGAACCTGATCGTCGGCATCGCCAACGATCACCTCGATAATTTCTTCTTCGACAATCTGCCGACCTTCGCCGTCGGCACCGGGCCGATCGCCGAAGGCCCGTTCTGGTACGAGACCGACGTGATGCACCTGCCGCGCTATCGCGCCCAGGTGCATCAAGGTCTGGCGCAATTTCTGCTTCGCCAAGGCATCGAAGAAGGCATCCAATTCTCGCAGGTGCATGATTTCCGCATCGATCACGCCTTCACGGTACCGCTGTCGTTCGTGCGTCCGGAAGAGGATTTGCCGATGGTGCCGGTGATGACCAACGCCTTCGGCTATCCGATCCCGCCCAATCGCCGCTGGTACGAGCTCGGCCAGTTCCTGCGCCGCGCGCTCGAAGCCTGGCCGGGCGACGAGCGGGTCGCGATCATCGGCTCGTTCAATCTCACGGTCGAGGTCGGAGGGCCCAAGATGGGCCATTACAATTTCGACCTGCAGCGCTGGATCCTCGAGCAGATGCGCACCGGCAATCGCGACGAGATTTTGAAGACGCTGACGGTGCCGCGCCTCATCGAGGAGGGCAATTCGACCTCGGAATTCCTCAACTACGTCACCTGCCTCGGCATCGTCGAGGATCGCCCGCCGAGCTTCATCGAGCACAAGCCGGTGAAGGGCGTCGGTACTTGTCCAGTGGCCTTTTGGGATTTGACAGGAGCTGCAGCATGAAGACGATCGCCGCGCGTATCCTCGGCGCCGCATTGATGGCGGTGGCGCTCGCACCGCAAGCGGCGCGCGCCGAGCCTTTCAAGCTCATCGTTACCGAGACCGAGACGCCGCTGGTGCCGAATTCGGTGGCCGATCTCGCGCTCGGGCTCGGCTATTACAAGCGCGCCGGCGTCGACGTCCAGCTCGTCCGCGTGCAGCAGACGCCGTCGGCCGTGGCGGCCTTGCGCTCGGGCGAGGGCGACATGGCGAATATCGCCATCGACACCGCGCTGCAGCTCGTCGGTCGCGACCAGATGAAGCTTAAAGGCGTGGTCTCGCCCGACAAGGCCTTGCCCTTTCTGGTCGCGGCAAAGAAGAGCATCGCGACGCCGAAAGATCTCAGCGGCAAAGTGTTCGGCGTCGCCCGCGTGGGCAGCGCCGACTACACCTTGAGCCGTGTCGTACTGGCGAAACTCGGTGTCGATGTCGATGGCTTGCAATATCTCTCGATCGGCCAGCCGCCGGTACGGGCGCAATCCTTGGCCGCCGGCCGGATCGACGCGACCACGATCTCGATCGGCATCTGGCTTGCGATGCCGGACAAAACCGGGCTTCACGCGCTGGTCGATCAGACGGATTTCTATAAGCTTGCGCCATTCGTCAGCAAGCTCAACGTCGTCACGGCGGAGGTCGCCAAGACCAAGGCGAAGGAGGTCGCGGGCGTCGTGCGCGGCATCATCATGGCATCGCGCGATTTCGCCAGGAACCCGAAGCTGTGGGTTGCCGCGATGGAAAAGGCGCGGCCCGATGTGAAGCCGGAAACCCTCGAAAAGCTCGGCGAGGCCTATCGCAAGGAGTGGAGCGTCAATGGCGGGATCAACCTCGACGAGGTGAAATTCACCACCGATACCGAATATCGATCGCCCGATTTCAAAGACCTGCGCCGCGTCGAGCCCCAGGAATGGATCGACACCAGCTTCATTGACGGCGTACTCAAGAATGTCGGCACCGAGCGCAATCTGGATCCGACCGGGCGATGACCGCAGGCGGGATCACCGTCCGCAACGTCTCGAAGAGCTTTCGCCGTGCCAAGGAAGAGATCGGCGTTCAGGCGTTGCAGCAGGTCTCGCTCGACATCGAGCCCAACAAATTCGTCACCCTGGTCGGGCCGTCGGGCTGCGGCAAGACCACCTTGCTGCGCATGCTCAACGGCCTCATCGCGCCGGATAGCGGCGAGATTCTGGTCGGCGGCGCGCCGCCGCGTCCCGGCCCGCATATGGGTTTCGTCTTCCAATCCTTCCGGCTGATGCCGTGGCGCAATATCCGCGACAACGTCTCGTTTCCCTGCGAGGTTGGCGGGCTCGATGCGAAAGAGCGCGGCGACCGTGCCGACCGGCTGCTCGATATGGTCGGCCTCAGGCGCTTTGCCGAATCCTATCCCAGCGAGCTCTCGGGCGGCATGAAGCAGCGTGCGGCGCTGGCGCGCGCGCTGATCGCCGAGCCGCGCTTTTTGTTGATGGACGAGCCGTTCGCCAGCCTCGACGCGCAGACTCGCGAGTTCATGCAGCTCGAGCTGATGAAGATCTGGCAGCAGCACAAGAGCATCGTGGTCTTCGTCACCCACAGCGTCGACGAGGCGGTGATGCTGTCCGACAAGATCGTGCTGCTGCGGCCGCGTCCCGGCCAGGTCGCAGAAGTGCTCGATGTCGATCTGCCGCATCCGCGCTGGGACTACGACGTGCGCGAGCGCAAGGAATTCGTCGCCCTGCGCCATTATCTGTGGGAGCGCATCAAGGCGATGGTCGCCGCCGATCCGCAATCGGAATTCTATCTGCGCCCCACCCAGCCGGTCACGGCGAAGGACGCGGCGGGGTGAGCGCGCAAACCGCGCGCGGGCGCAATGGCGTGGTCGCGGCCGGGCATGGCCTTGCCAGCGAGGTGGCGGCGGCGGTGCTGCGCGACGGCGGCAACGCCGCCGATGCGGCGGTTGCCGCGGCACTGGTGCTGGCGGTGGTCTGTCCCTACGCGACCAGCCTCGGCGGCGATCTTTATGCGCTGATCTACGATCCTAAGACCGGCGCGGTCGCGGGGCTGAACGCCACCGGCTGCTCGCCGCAGGCGGCGACGCGCGAGCGCTTCGCTTCGGGCATCCCTGGCGCCGGCGCTCTGGCGGCGACCGTTCCGGGGATGTTGCACGGGCTCGACGCGCTGTGCCGGCGCTTCGGTCGCCGCGATCTGGCAGCGCTGCTGCCGCCGGCGATCCGTCTCGCCGAGGATGGCTTTCCGGTTCACCGCCAGCTTGCCGCGAACACCGCCGAGCGGGCCGAGCTGCTGGCGAAGAACGCGGCGGCGCGCGCGCTGTTTCTGCCGGGCGGCGCGCCGCTGAAAGAAAATGCGATCTTTCGCCAGCCCGATCTCGCCGGGGTGCTGCGCGCGGTCGCGGTCCAAGGCGTCGATGCTTTTTATACCGGCGAAATTTCGCAGCGCCTGGCGCGTGCGACGCAAGCGGCTGGCGGTCTCTTCGCCGCCGAGGATTTCGCCGCGCATCGCTCGCTGTGGCAGGAGCCGATCGCCGCGCCGTTCTACGGCCACGATGTGCTGACCATGCCGCCCAATTCCTTCGGCGCGACCTTGCTGTGGCAATTGCTCGCGCTCGAAGCCGGCAAGATCGACCGCATCGATCCGGCAAGCGCGGATTTTGTGCTGCAAGGCTATGCGGCGCGGCGCGACGCCTATCGCCGGGCCGCGCGCTTCATCGCCGATCCGGCTCTTGCCGAGGATAAGCTGCGCCAGGCCTTGGCGGCAGCGATCGCCGGACAGGCGGCGGCCAAGCAGCCGATGCCGGGCGAAGCGCGCGACCGCTGCACCACCTGCGTCGTCGCCATCGATCGCGACGGCATGGCGGTGTCGCTGATCGAAAGCGTCTCGGCGCCTTATGGGTCGGGTGTCGTGCTCGAGGGGACCGGCATCCTCCTCAACAACCGCATGGTCGGCTTCGATACCGATGCCGACAGCGACAATTGCGTGGCGCCGGCCAAGCGTCCGGCGAACACGCTCGCCCCCTGCCTCGTGATGAAGGACGGCAAGCTCGTCATGAGCGTCGGCACGCCGGGCACGGTCGGCCAGACCTGTACGCTCGCGCAATTCCTCGCGCGGGTGCTTGCTTGCGGCGAGGATCCGGCCGTCGCGGCAAGCGTGCCGCGCTGGTCGGTCGATTTCCAAGGCAAGCTGGTGGTCGAGGATACGATGGACCCGGTGCTGCGCGCCGCGGTCATGGCACGCAATCCCGACACCAAAGCGATGCGCGAAGGCTGGATCAGCTTCGGCTCGATCAAGCTGGCCGCGCACACGGCGGATGGGCTTTTGGGCGTCGCCGATCATCGCCGCGCGGCCCGGGCACTGGCCTGGTGACGACGCTCATAAGCCCCGCTTATGCGTCGATCCGCAATTCCGTTTTGCCGCGCGCGGCCGCGCTTCGTACCATCCGCGCCAATATCCGATTTTCAGCGACAGGAGAGTTGAATGCGTAACGGCTATCGGGTCATCGACGTGGACAGCCACGTCACGCCGTCGCTCGAAGTGCTTCACCGCTATGCCAGTGCCGCGGCCAAGGATCGCTGGCACGAGCTCGAGCAATACACGCGCGTGATGAAATCGCCGGAAGGGCGCGGCCATCCGAAAGAGCCGTGGCATACCATCAAGGTCAATCCGATCCCCTACAACCGGATCGCGGGGCAGAAGCCGGGTGCCGAGAAAGCCGAGAAGGGCGGCGCCGGCGCGGTCGAAGGCCGCGTCGTCAACATCTCGAAAGAAGTCTGCCACGAGCGTATCCAGCACGACAATTCGGTCGGCCGGCTCGACGACATGACCTTGGAAGGCGTCGATGTGAACGTGCTGATCCCGGGCACCTGGGCGCCGGCGTCGAGCGCGCTCGACCCCGCGGTTACCACCGGTCTTTACGACGCCTATCACACCTATATGCGCGATTTCTGCAGCGCCGACACCAACCGGCTGAAGGGTCTGTTCCTCGCGCCCGGCAAGAACATCCCCTGGGCGGTCGAGCAACTGAAGAAGATCGGCAAGGAAAGCTGGGTCTCCTGCGTGTGGCCGTCGCTGCCCGAAGGCATGCCGATCGACGATCCCGATCTCGAGCCGCTCTGGGCGGTGATGAACGATCTGCATCTGCCGATCATGCATCACAGCTTTTTCTACGAGCCGCCATATTTTCCAGGCTATCGCGACATCTGGGGCAATTCGGCGATCGCGCGCACCGCGGCGCATCCCTGGGGCGCGCAGCGCTCGCTCGCCTATGTGATCTGCGGCAGGATTCTCGACCGCTATCCCAATATCAAGGTCGGCTATTCCGAGACCGGTCACGGCTGGCTGCCGAATTGGCTGCTGCGGCTCGACAGCCAGGTGCATTATGTCAGGGGCGTGATCCCGAAGCTGAACTACCTGCCGAGCGAATATGCCAAGCAAGGCCGCGTCTGCGTCTGCATCGAGGCGCATGAAGGCCCGCTGATGACCAAGGCGGTGATGGACATCCTCGGCGACCAATGCCTGATGTACGCCTCGGACTTCCCGCATCCCGAAAGCGACTGGCCGCATTCCGTCGACAACGTGCTGAAATGGGGTAACATCATCGGCCCGTCAGAAATGAAGAAATTGCTCGGCACGAATGCCGACAGCTACCTGCGGATGGGGTGAGGACGACTGCGGAGAGTGAGATGGATTTCGAGAAGGCAATGAAATTTCTCGAGACCGCGAAATCCATCGGCCGCGCCAAGGGCGTCGAGGTGTCGGTTGCGATCCTCGATGCCGCCGGCCATCCGGTGCTGGTGGCGCGCGGCAAGGCGGATTCCTGGCACGGTCCCTACATGGCGATGGGCAAGGCGCGACTTGCCGCGGCGTTCAAGAAATCGACCGCCAAGCTGATCGAGCAATGGAAGGACCGCCCGCTCTACCCGATGAGCCTGACCGAGATCATCCCCGGCGGCGTGACGCTCAACCCCGGGGGCGTGCCGATTTTCGAGAACGGCGTGTGTATCGGCGCGATCGGCGTTGGCGGCTCGTCGCCCGAGGGCGATCACGAGGTCGCGCGCAAGACGGTCGAGGCCTTGAACGCGGCGAAGCCCGGCACGGGAAAAGACAAGGATCAACCGGAATGAAGAAGCAGGCGATCCGTACCGAGCAGGCGCCGGTGCCGTCGGGCCCATTCAATCAGGCGATCCGCATCGGCAACATGGTCTTTACCTCGGGCCAGGCCGGCCGCAACCGCGAGACCGGCGTGATGGGCGACATCAGCGACCAGGCGCGGCGCTGCATCGCCAACATCGCGGCGATCTTGGAGGCTGCCGGCGCCTCGCTCGCCGATGTCGTGAAGGTCACGGTGTTCCTGCGCAACGCCGCGGACTGGAAAGCCTTCAACGACGAGTATGTCAAGCTGATGCCCGCGCCGCTGCCCGCGCGCAGCTCGGCGATCGTCGCGCTCAAAAGCGCCGACATGCTGTGCGAGATGGAAGCGATCGCGGTGATCGGGGATTGATGCGGCGGCAATGAGCGGCATCCAAAATCCCCTGACCTTCGCGATCCGCCGGGGCACGACCGATGCCGACGAGACCGTTGTCATCCGCCACGCCGTGATCGCCGGCTGGACCGGCCGCGATGCCGCGGCGGTCGAGCATCACATCAAGGAGCTCGAAGCGCTCGGCGTGGCTCGGCCGGCGACCGTGCCGATCTTCTATCGCGTCGCCGCCAGCCGTCTCACCACCGCCGGCGCGATCGAAGTGCCCGGCAATGAATCGAGCGGCGAGGTCGAGTTCATCCTCGTGCGGCAGGGCGGGCGGCTTTATGTCGGCTGCGGCTCCGATCACACCGAGCGCAAGGTCGAAGGCTACAATGTCACGGTGTCGAAACAGATGTGCGAGAAACCGGTCGCGCCGGCACTCTGGGCCTACGACGAGGTGCAGCCGCATTGGGACCGGCTGGTGCTGCGCTCCTTTGTCTGCGACGGCAGCACGCGCACGCTCTATCAGGAAGGGCCGGTGACGGCGATGCGCGCGCCCGAAGAACTGATCGCGCGCTATGCCGGCGCAGCGGGGCTTGCCGATGGCAGCATCATGTTCTGCGGCACGCTCGCGGCCAAGGGCGGCATCCGGCCGGCGCCGCGATTCGAATTCGAGCTCGAAGACCCGGTGCGGGGTTTGCGCATCCGGCACGGCTACGATATCGCGGTCTTGCCGGTGATGGGGTGACAGGAGAGGATCATGGCGGTCAACAAGAAGCACCACGAATTCCACACGCTCGATCTCGCTGCCGGCTGGGAGACGCTGGAGGGCTACCCGGCCGGCATCCAGCAGAAAATCATTGCCGGCGGCCTCGACGAGCCGAACCGCCGCGGCAGCCGCACGCGCCTGCTGCGCTTCGCGCCCGGTATCTACACCACCGCGCCCTTCGTGCATGATTATTGGGAAGAGGTTTTCCTCGTCACCGGCGATCTGACCGTCGGCAACGACGCGCAGGGGCGTGGCGGCAAGTCGTTTCCGTCATGGACCTATGCGGTGCGCCCGCCCGGGGCGGCGCATGGCCCGTTCCGCTCCGACCAGGGCTGCATCCTCCTGGAGATGCATTACTACGATCCGGCGTAAGCGGGCCGCGTGAAGTAGCGGCTTAGAGCGTGTTCCGCCAATCCTGCGGCGCTTCGCACAGGAATACCGACAGATCGGGCTGCGGCGGGCGTGCCCCCGCTTCGAAGAACATCTCGGCGACCCAGCCGCGGTGATAAGAGCCGTGGGTGACGAGATGGAGGAAGATCTCGCCGCGCTTCATCACCGCCGGCTTTCCCGAGACGAAAGTGAAGCGCACCTCTTCGTCCAGACTCGCCTCGGTTTGCCCCGCGGCCCAGGCGATGATCCAATCGTTGACCTTCTGTTGCGCCGCCCATAGCGCGGCCAATTCTGGATGCACGACGACGTTACGGGCCTTGAAGCCATGCTCGCGCCGCTCCAGATGCGCCTGCCAGATCAGATCGACGACAAAGATGTGGTTGAGCGTGCCGATCATGGTCTTGAACAAGGTACGGCGCTCTTTCTCCGCTTCTCCGGGCGGCAAAGCGGCGACGCCGTCGAACATTACCTTGTCAGCCCAAGCCTTATAATGGGCGAGCATCTTTGCGCTCTTGGGGTCCATCATCGCTCATCGCTCCCATGCTGAGTCGCAACAGCTTAGCCGGCCCGTTGCGGGGTACCGACCACGATTATGAGATTCCTCCCCCAAAAATAGAACCGCCGCTTTACCGCGAACCGGGCGCGGTTCATACTTGGCGCAACGGCCCATCAAGCGGCCGGCGGTCGTGAGGCGGGTGTAACTTCGTCAGGGAGGCGAGCATGAAGGCGGCGATCGAACAGGAGACACTCACCGATTCCGGCGTAAAGCCACGGCCATTGCGCTGGTCCGTGTGCGCCGGGGTGTTCTTCGTCGGCAGCGTGTTGTTATGGGCGGATCGCACCAATTTCAGCGTCGCTGCCGCGGCCTGGGCCAAGATGTATGGCTGGACGCCTTCGACCATCGGCATGATGCTAAGCGCGTTTTCGCTGGGCTATCTGCTGATGCAACCCATCGGCGGTTGGATCGCCGATCGCATCGGCCCGCGGCGCAGCGTCGCCGCCTGCGTCGCCGGCTGGTCGGTCTGGGTGCTGCTGACCCCGCTTGCGCCCTCGGTTCTCTGGTTGACGGCGTCTTTTCGCGTGCTCATCGGCCTGTTCGAGGCGCCCTATATCCCCGCCACCGCGACCGCGGTCGCGCGTGCGATCCCATCCGAGGCGCGGCGGGGAAAGTTTGCCGCCTTCATGCAATCGGGCGCGCAGCTCGGGCCGGCCGTCGGCGTGTTCTTCGCCGGCCTTATCATTAGCCTGACCGCTTCCCCCGCGATGATCTTCATTCTCTTCGGCGGCTTCGGGCTGGTGGCGGCCGCTGCCTGGTGGCTCTATGCGCGACGCCTCTCCGATCCGGTGCCCAACACCGCCGAGACCGAGACGGAAGAGGCGAAGGCACGCGCGGCCCAGCCCCCGGTGCCGCATTTGAAGCTCCTCACCAGCAAGGCGCTCTGGCCCTTCTATATCGGCTATTTCGCGCTGCCCTATTGCCAGTACATCTTCCTCGCTTGGCTGCCGCAATATCTCACACATTACCGCCACATCCCGCTGGTCCGGGCGAGCGTGCTCAGCTCCTTGCCCTTCATCGTCTCGTTCGTTTCGGTGAATTTTGCCGGCTGGGCGATGGATTGGATGGCCAAGCGCGGCTGGCGCAAGGGCGCGTTCCATCGCAAAATTTTCATCGGCCTGGGCGCGCTCATCTATGCCGGCACGACGCTGATCGCGGCGAACACCGCATCGACCACGCTTGCGGTGGTCATGATTATCGTCGCGAATACCGGCCTGTCCTTTTACGTCATCCCCTATTGGACGATCTGCACCGACATCACGCCGAATCAGACCGGCGCGCTCAGCGGCTTGATGAATTTCTGGGGGATCTGCGGCGCGACCATCTCGCCCTTCCTCAGCGGCGTCATCGCGCAAGCGACCGGCGCCTTCGTCGCGCCCTTGGAGCTGGCGGTCGCGGTGATGCTGGTGGCGGCGACGACCATGATCGTCTTGTTCCGCGTGCGACCGCTGAACGAGTTGGTCGGCGAGGTCCCGCAGCCGATACCGGAGCGGCTGATCGCGTAGAGCATTGTCCGGCGAAGTGTGCAGCGGTTAGCTGCAGACAACGCGACAAAATCAAGAAATCGAGGGCGTGATCCGATTCTATGAGATCGGATCTCGCCCTCGAAGCGATCAACCCGCCTTCTGCGGCGCGCCCACCGCAATCATCAAATTGCCGAAAGGATCGACCGTCAGCCGGTCGCCCGGCAACACCACCGTGGTCGAGGCGTGCTCTTCGATCAGCGCCGGGCCGGCGATCTCGTTGCCGGCCAGCAGCGCCGCGCGCGCATAGGTCTTGGTCGCGACGAAATCATTGGCCTCGGCGAAGAACACCGGCCGCGCACCGGTGAAAGCGGCATCCGGCGGCGCGGCTGTGCCGGCTTCGATCTTCTCTTGCGGCGGCTTCCTCATCACGCCGGTAACGGTCGAGCGCAGGCTGACCACCTCGGCGCGCTCGTTCGGCGCGTTGGTGCCATAGCGTAAGAGATGCATGTCGTCGAAAGTGCGCTTGATGCCGTCGCGATCCTTGGCCGCGAACAGCGCGGTCGGCAGATCGACCGTCACCGCATGCTCCTGACCGACATAGCGCATATCGGCAGCGCGCGCGATCGCGATCTCTTGCGGCGTGACCGAGGTGGCGGCGATCGCCGCGCGACCGAGGGATTCGATCTCGCTGTAGATGCGCTCGATGTCCTCGAACGATGCCTTTTCCAGCCGCTCGAACCAGCTTCGCACATAATCGTAGCGCAAATCCGAGAACAGCATGCCGAAGGCGGAGAACACGCCCGGCGCGCGCGGAATGACGACGCGGCGAATGCCAAGCTCGCGCGCGATGGCGGTCGCATGCAGCGGTCCCGCGCCGCCATAAGCGACCAGCGCGAAATCGCCGACGTCGAGTCCGCGCTCGGTGGTCACCGCCTTCACCGCGTAGGACATCGCGGTCGAGGCGATGCGCAGGATGCCGTTGGCCGCCGCGGTCGGGCTCATTCCCAGCGGCCCCGCCACATGTATCTGCAGCGCGCGCTCGGCGGCGGCGGTGTCGAGCATCATCTCGCCGCCGAGGAAGCGATCGGCGCCCAAACGGCCGAGAGCCAAATTCGCATCCGTCACGGTCGGCTCGGCGCCGCCGAGACCGTAGCAGGCGGGGCCCGGCGATGCGCCGGCGCTTTGCGGGCCGACGCGCAGCATGCCGTCCTCGACCCGCGCGATCGAGCCGCCGCCGGTGCCGACCTCGAAAATATCCATCATCGCGATCTGGATCGGCAGCGCGGTGTTGTAACCGCCGAGCAGCGCCGCGCCGGTGGTCAGCGCCTCACCCCGGTAGATGACGCCGGCTTTCGCCGTGGTGCCGCCCATATCGAACGCGATCGCGTTCTCGAGCCCGATCGCCTGGCATAGCGCGCGAGTACCGATCACGCCCGCCGCCGGCCCCGATTCCATCATGCGCACGCAGTGTTCCTGCGCCTGGTCGGCCTCGTACAATCCGCCGGTCGATTGCACGACCAGGAACGAGCCGCGGCAGCCTTCCTCCCGCAGATGGGTCTCGATCTCGCCGAGATAAGCGCGCACGCGCGGGCCGATATAGGCATTGGCGGCAACCGTCGAGCAGCGCTCGAACTCGCGATACTCCTGGCTCAGCTCGTGGCTCGCCGAGACGAACATCGTCGGATGATTGCGCCGGAGGATTTCCTTCGCACGCGCCTCATGCACCGGGTTGCGATAGGAATGGAGGAACATGATCGCGACTGCGGCAATGCCGAGCTGCGCGAAACGCTGGCCGAGCGCGACGATCTCGTCGTCGTTCATCGGCGTGCGGATCGAGCCGTCGGCGACGATGCGCTCGCTGACCTCGAAGCGCAGCGCGCGCTCGATCAGCGGCACATGCTTCTTGAAAAACAAGTTGTAGGAATCGGGCCGGTTGACGCGGCCGATCTCGTAGATGTCGCGAAAGCCCTTGGTGGTGAGAAGCGCGGTCTTGGCGCCGGTGCGCTCCAGCAACGTGTTGATGGCGATAGTCGAGCCGTGGAGAAACAGGCCGGCGTTCTCGTAGCTCGCGCCGGCTTTTGCGACGCCGGCGTTGATGCCCTCGACCAGCCGCGCCGGCGTCGTCAGGCTCTTGCCCAAGAGCAGCTTGCCGCTGGTCTCGTCGAACGCCGCCACATCGGTGAAGGTGCCGCCGATATCGGTCCCCAGCCGCAAATTTCCGGCGGGGCGCGATACATCTGCCATGACGATGGTACCTTTTGAATCTGAGCCCGATTTTGCGGCAAACCTAGCGAGCGCAACGCACGCGCGCAAATCGGCGGCTGTCGCCATACCGGCGCCCTTCGTCAGGCTCAGGAGCCGGTATCCATCTTCCAATATCGTGGTGTCGAAGAATGGGCCCCCGGCCTGCGCCGGGGCGGCAGCGCGTAACCGCGCTGCCGGTTGGCTTTTCGCGTCCCCCGCCGCATAGTGCGAGCCGAAATTCGCGTCAGGAGCCTCGCGCCATGCTCGATACGGTCGCCACCCGCAACCGCCGCGCCGATCCGGTGATCACCGAGATCGTGCGCTCGGGCGTGCTCGCCGTCACCGGCGAGATGAAGACCAACCTGATGCGCACCGCGTACAACCTCATCATCTACGAGGCGCTCGATTTCACCTGCGGTCTTTTCACCGCCGACGGGCGTACCGTGTCGATCGGGCTCGGCCTGCCGATGTTCATCCGCGGTATGGGCGAGACCATCAAGGCGAAGCTCGCCCATTTCAAGGACGACATCAATCCGGGCGACATCCTTATCACCAACGACGCCTACATCACCGGCAGCCATCTCAATCACGTCACCCTGTCGGTGCCGATCTTCCATCGCGGCAAGATGGTCGGGTTCTCGTGCTGCATGGCGCATTGGCAGGATATCGGCGGCGTTCTCGCCAGCGTCACGACCGACATCTATTCCGAGGGCATCCAGATTCCGATCACCAAGCTGCATAAGGCCGGCGTCGTCAACCAGGACATCGTCGATATCATCCGCATGAATGTGCGGGTGCCCGAGCGCGCGATGGGCGATTTGCGCGCGCAAGTGACGGCGGTCAAGACCGGCGAGACGCGCTTTCAGGAGCTGGTCGAGCGCTACGGCGCCGATGAAGTGCTCGCCTCGATCGACGAGATCATGGACCGCTCGGAGGATTCGGCGCGCGCCCGCACGCGCACCATTCCCGATGGCGTCTACGAGGCCGAATCCTTCATGGACGATGATGGCGTCGATCTGGGCAAACGCGTGCCGATCAAGGTAAAAATCACCGTCGCGGGCGATCAGGCGACGATCGATCTCTCTGAGGTCGCAGCCCAAGTGCGCGGCTTCTACAATTCGGGCTATAGCACCGCGATCGCCTGCGCGCAGGTCGCGTATAAATGCTTGACCTCGCCTACCGATTATCCGATCAACGACGGCAGCTTCCGCTCGCTGACGGTGATCGCGCCGCCGGGCCGCGTGGTCACCGCCGTGAAGCCGGCGGCGATGCGGCGCTGGATGACCTTCCCGATGACCATCGTCGACACGATCTTCAAGGCGGTGGCGCCGGCGATTCCCGATCGCGTCGCGGCCGGCCATCACGCCGACCTGATCATCGCGCAGCTCATCGGGTTTTCGCAAAATCAGTTTATTTTCGCCGGGCTCTCGCATGCCGGCGGCGGCTGGGGGGCGAAGAGAACCGAGGATGGCATTTCCGCCACCATCGCGATGAACGACGGCGATACGCATAACAGTCCGATCGAGCTCTTGGAGGTGAAGTATCCCTTGTTTGCCGAGCGCTACGAGCTGGTACCGGATTCCGGCGGCGCGGGGCGCTATCGTGGCGGCCTCGGCGTCGACCGCGCGGTGCAGCCGCTGATCGAGCTGCGCCTCACCAGCCATATCGAGCGCTCGCAATGCAAGCCCTGGGGGCTCTTCGGTGGCCATGATGCGATGGCCAACGCGCTCTTCATCCGCAAGGACGGCAAGGAAATGGGCAATTTGCCGAATGCCAAGGCCTTCACCCTGCCGCTGAAGCTCGGCGATTGCGTGACCATTCGCGGCGGCGGCGGCGGCGGTTACGGCGACCCGACCGAGCGCGAGCTCGAGAAAGTTCGCGAAGACGTCTATCAGGGCTATGTCTCGCTCGAGGCCGCGCGCGAACTCTATGGCGTGGTGATCGATGCCGAGACGTTGACCGTCGATCCCGCCGCGACCGAAAAGCGCCGCGCCGAAATTCGCGCGGCAGCGGAATAGGCCGAGGGTTAGGTCGCGTCGCGCAACGCGCGCCACACTCGCTCGGGCGTCGCCGGCATCTCGATATGGGGGATTCCGAGCGCATCGACGACGGCGTTGATCACCGCCGAGGTCGCGGGGGTAACGCCGGCCTCGCCCGCGCCCTTGACGCCGAGCGGGTTGCTCTGCGCCGGGATGTCGTTCTGCATTACCGCGAACGGCGGCAGATCGTCGGCGCGCGGCATGGCGTAATCCATGAACGAGCCGGTGAGGATTTGCCCGCTGGCATCGAACACGATCGCTTCCATCAGCGCCTGGCCGATGCCCTGCGCGGCGCCGCCATGGATCTGCCCTTCGACGATCATCGGATTGATGATGTGGCCGACATCGTCGATTGTCGCATAGCGAATGACCCGCACCGCGCCGAGCTCGGGATCGATCTCGACCTCGCAAGCGGCCGCGCCATTGGGATAGGCGTGGAGACGCGTGTTGACGATCGCGGTCGCGGCAAAGGGGCCGCGCAACTCCTCGGGCAGGCGCGGATCGAGCGCGACGGTCGCGAGCTCGTACAGCGTGATGCTTTTATCGGTGCCGGCGATGCTGAAACGGCCATCGGCATAGACGATGTCGCTTTCGGCGGCTTCGAGGCGAAGCGCGGCGAGTTTTTTGCCGCGCTCGAGGATTGCGTCCGACGCGCGAACCATGATCGTGCTGCCCAATCGCATCGAGCGGTCGGAATGCGTGCCGCCGCCCGAGACCGCGACCGCGGTGTCGCCGAACTGGATATCGACCTCATCCAAAGGCAATTGCAGCCGCTCGGCGACGATCTGCGCGAAGGCGGTCTCGTGGCCCTGGCCCGAGGCTTGGGTGCCGATCACGGCGCGCACGCCGCCCTCGGCTAGCACGGTGATGTCGGTGCGCTCGTCGACGAAGCCGGTCGGCGTCTCGAGATAATTGGCGACGCCGATGCCGCGCCGCATGCCGCGCTTTCTCGCCGCGTCGCGCCGCGCCGGAAAGCCGGTCCAATCGACCAGGCGCAGCACCGCCTCCATGTTGTCGGCGAAGGCGCCGGTGTCGTAGCGATGGCCGAGCGGCGATTGATAGGGCAGGGCCGCGGTCGGGATGATATTGCGTCGGCGCAACTCGGCGCGCTCGATGCCGAGCTCGGCCGCCGCGAGATCGACCAGCCGCTCCATCATGAAATTCGATTCCGGCCGGCCGGCGCCGCGATAGACCGACATCGGCATGGTGTTGGTCGCGACGCCTTTGACGCCGACATGGATCGCCGGGATGTCGTAGACCCCGGCCGCCATGCGCGTGACGTTGTTGAGTACAGCATAAGAGACCGGATAGGCGCCGAGATTGCCGGTGTAGTCGAGCTGCAGCGCCAGGAATTTGCCGTCGCGGTCGAGCGCGAGCGCGCCTTCGACGAACACGTCGCGCGCTTGGAAATCGGCGAGGAAGGCTTCGCTGCGGCTCGAATTCCATTTGACCGGCCGGCCGACGCGCTTGGCCGCCCAAGCCAGCACGGCGTATTCCGGATAGACCGACGAGCGCACGCCGAAGCCGCCACCGACATCGCCGGTGATCACGCGGACCTTATCCATCGCCACGCCGAGGCACGCGGCGACCGTGAATTTGATGCGATGGACGCCCTGGCTGACCGAATGGATCGTGTAGCTGTCGGCACCCGCATCGTATTGCCCGATCGCGACGCGCGGCTCCATCGGCGCGCCGCTGACACGCTGATTGTGGGAGGCGAGCCGCACCACGCGATGGGCGCGCGCGAAAGCTGCGTCGGTCGCGTCGCGGTCGCCATTGCCGCCGGCGACCAGCAGATTGCCGGCGCGATCGTCCCAGAGCGGCGTCGCACCGGGAGCGGTCGCGGCGCGCGCGTCGATCGCAGCCGGAAGAGTCTCGTACGCGATCTCGATCAGTTCGGCGGCGTCGCGCGCGGCGGCGAGGGTCTCGGCGATGACAAACGCCACGGCCTCGCCGACATAGCGCACGCGGTCTTGCGCCAGGGGCGGCTGCAAGGGTGGCGGGCCGTTCGGCATCGCCTCCGGCCCGAATGCCGGCTTGGTGATCTCGAAATGATCGGCGCCGCTCGGCGCGTGCGGCACGCCCTTGAAGCCGGCGGCGGCGTAATCGCGGCCAGTCAGTATTGCAAGCACGCCGGGCGCGCGCGCCGCCGCTGCGACCTCGATGCCCGCGATGCGCGCATGCGCATGGGGCGAGCGCAGCACGGCGGCGTGGGCCTCACCGGCCAGGTCGAGGTCGTCGGTGAAGCGGCCCCGGCCGGTGAGGAGGCGCCGGTCTTCCTTGCGCCGGATGGGCTGTCCGATGAAAGCGGTCATGGGGCGATCCGGCGCAAACGCGCGCTTACTTGGCGAAGACTTGTTCCTTGATGCGCACGAATTCGTTGACGCCGTCGGTCAACGCTTTGCCTTTCTCCAGCTTGAAGCGGCCGGAGCGCACGCGATAGCTCGCCGGATCGAGGCCGGGCGGCGTCCCGCCGGCGGTGAAATCCTTGAGCGTGCTCAACAGCAGGCGCCGGATCTGGATGATGGTCGTGTCGCTGACGCCCAAATGCTCGATCGTGCGGTCGGCGACCGGCCCCATCGATTCCTGGATGCCGCAATCTTGGATGCCGAGGCCGAACATGCCGGTGAAGGACTTGCCGCTTTTTTGCAACGCGCGATCGACGCCGTAGTCGTTGTCCTTGTTGAGGACCGCGCGGTCGCTGCCGGGCAGCAGCTCGGGATGGATGAAATGGAAGTTCTTCGAATCTTCCATCTCCTGCTCGTCGAGCGGCCGATCGGGCCAATACTCGACGCTGTAATTCATCGTCGTCTCGTCGTCGAGCGGAACCCAGACATGCGCGCCGATCGGCGAGGTCGAGATCAGCTTGTGGAACGGCATCAGCATGACGTTGGCAGTGAGCGCGCTGCTGCCGTCGGGCAGGTCGCGGCCGTTCACCGAGATCAAGCCATACGCGGCCGGCACCACCTCATAGCGGGTCGGGATCGGCAGCGGGCGGCCGTCGGGCCCGTCGGCCGTGCCCTGATGCAGGAAGCTCAGATGGCTGACATCGAATCCGCCTTCGAGCGCCTGCAGCCAATTGCATTCCTGCAGATGCCGTGTGACATAGCGGTGCGACTCCGGCACCAACGTCCATTCGATCTCGGGAAAGTCGGGCTTGAGCTCCGGCGGCCCCATATAGGCCCAGACCAGGCCGCCGCGCTCGACGCACGGATAGGCGGTGATCTTGATCTTGCGCTTGAAATCCTTGTCCCAGGGCTCGCTCGGCAGATCGACGCAATTGCCCTCGATGTCGAATTTCCAGCCGTGATAGACGCAGCGCAGGCCGCATTCCTCATTGCGGCCGAAGAACAAGGAGGCGGTGCGATGGGGGCAGCGCTCGTCGATCACCCCGACACGGCCGAGACTGTCGCGAAATGCAACCAGCTTCTCGCAGAGAAGCTTCACCCGCACCGGCGGGCAATCCGGCTCGGGAAGTTGATCGGAGAACAGCGCCGGGATCCAATAGCGCCGCATCAGCTTGCCCATCGGCGCGTCCGGGCCGATCCGCGTCAGCTTGTCATTGTCTTCGCGCGACAGCATGGTTTCCGTCCCGGCCCGTCGAGCGGGCGTTTTCAGCGTTGGTGCGGACGAAAATGCTACCGGTGCGGTGTGGTGTCAATCGCGGCCGCGGGGCTCACGCGCCGGGCTCGGCCACCACCATCGCCGCCGGTCGGACCTTCCAGAATAGCGCCACCGTGATGGCGAATAGCAGGCTAACCGCCAGCAGCAGCGAATGGTGCACGCCGATGCCGCTGCCCACGACGCCGACGCTGATCCCGGCAAAGCTGCGCAACCCCATTTGCGCCATGCTGTAGAGCCCCAAGACGCGCCCACGGATCGGCGCCGGCGCATGAAGCTGCACCAAGGTCTGGTT
>DATLUE010000315.1:0-22243 GCA_035533255.1 Allostellaceae bacterium
CGGTGTCGAGCTAGTCTATGGCGGCGGCCAGATCGGCCTGATGGGCATCGTCGCCGACGCAGCCCTGGCCGCCGGCGCCCCGGTGATCGGGGTCATCCCGACCGCGCTCCATGGCCGCGAGATCAGCCATCCCGGCCTCAGCAAGCTGGTGGTGGTGCCCGACATGCAGGAGCGCAAGCGCCAGATGTTCGCGCTCAGCGATGCGGTGGCGGTGCTGCCCGGCGGGCTCGGCACGCTGGACGAGGCGTTCGAGGCGATCACGCTGCGCCAGCTCGGCTTTTTCGACAAGCCGATCGTGCTGGTCGATACGCTGGGCTATTGGCAGCCGCTGTTGGCGCTCGTCGACCGCGTTATCGCGTCCGGATTCGCCAAACCCGACGCAACGCAGCTTTACGCGGCGGTGGCGCGCGCCGAAGACGTGATTCTAGCCTGTTTTGGCAAGGATTTGCGGCCTTAAGGTGTGACAGGCCGCCGCTTGCGCGGCTTTCCGTCCATAGCTATTGTCCGCGCCGCTTTACGATTTCGGCTGACGTGGGACAAGACGGGCCATAGTCGTCATAGCTCAAATCGGCCGAAACGAAACCGGCGCGCGGAGGTGCAAGAGTGTCAGATCTCGAAATCGTTTGGACGAAGGTTGATGAAGCACCTGGGCTTGCGACGTTTTCCCTGCTGCCGATCGTCGAGGCCTTCGTCGGGGCGGCCGGCGTGAGGATGAAGCTGAAGGACATTTCGCTGACGGGCCGCATCATTGCCAACTTTCCTGAAAAACTGACGCCAGCGCAAAAGATCAACGACGAGCTCGCCGAACTTGGCCAACTTGCGATGCGCCCCGAGGCCAACATCATCAAGCTGCCCAACATCTCCGCCTCGATCCCGCAACTGAAGGCCGCGATCAAGGAGTTGCAGAGCAAGGGTTACGACGTGCCGAACTATCCGGACAGCGACGCGACGCCAGCGGACAAGGAAATCCGCGTACGATACGGCAAGGTGCTCGGCAGCGCCGTCAATCCGGTGCTGCGCGAGGGCAATTCCGACCGCCGCGCCGCCGGCGCCGTGAAGCAATACGCGCGCAAGCATCCGCATAAGATGGGCGCCTGGACCAAGGACTCGAAATCGCGCGTGGCGCACATGTCGGGCGGCGATTTCTACGGTTCGGAGATCGCGATGACCGTTGCGGCGCCGACCAATGCCCGTATCGAGTTGGTCGGCAGCGATGGCGCGGTCACGTTGCTGAAGGCGAAGACGCCGCTCAAGGCCGGCGAGATCATCGACACGGCGGTGATGAACCGTAAGGCGTTGCGCGCTTTCTTCGCCGCGCAGATCGACGCCGCGAAGAAGGACGGGATCCTGTTCTCGCTGCACGTCAAGACGACCATGATGAAGATCTCCGATCCCATCATCTTCGGTCATTGCGTTTCCGTGTTCTTCGCCGACGTCTTCGAGAAGCATGGTGCCACGCTGACGCGCCTGGGCGTCGATCCCGACAACGGCATGGGCGACCTGCTGACCCGGATCGAGACGTTGCCCGAGGCCGAAAAGGCGGCGATTAAGGCCGATATCCAAGCCACCTACGCGAAGCAGCCCGGCCTCGCCATGGTCAATTCCGACCGGGGAATCACCAATCTGCACGTGCCGAGCGACACGATCGTCGATGCATCGATGCCGGCGATGATTCGCGAATCCGGAAAGATGTGGGGCGCTGACGGCAAGCTGCACGACGTGATCGCCGCGATCCCCGATCGTTGCTACGCGACGCTGTTCCAGGCCACCATCGAGGACTGCAAGGCGCATGGCGCCTTCGACCCGACGACGATGGGCTCCGTGCCGAACGTCGGGTTGATGGCGCAGCAAGCCGAGGAGTATGGCTCGCACGACAAGACGTTTGAGGTCGCCACAGGCGGAACGGTGCGCGTGGTCGCCGATGACGGCACGGTTCTGCTGTCACAGCCGGTCGAGACCGGTGACATCTTTCGGATGTGCCAGGTCAAGGACGAGCCGATCCGGGACTGGGTCAAGCTTGGGGTGCGCCGCGCGCGCCTGACCGGCACTCCAGCGGTGTTCTGGCTCGACGCCAAACGCGCGCACGACGCGCAGTTGATCGCCAAGGTCGAGACCTACCTGAAGAACGAAGACACCTCGGGTCTCGACATCCGCATCCTGGCGCCGGTCGAGGCAATCAAGTTCTCGCTCGCTCGCATCCGCCAGGGGCTCGACACCATCTCCGTCACTGGCAATGTGCTGCGCGACTATTTGACCGATCTCTTCCCGATCATGGAGCTGGGCACGTCGGCCAAGATGCTGTCGGTGGTTCCGTTGCTGGCGGGCGGCGGGTTGTTCGAAACCGGGGCCGGCGGTTCGGCGCCCAAGCATGTGGAGCAGTTTCAGCACGAAGGCTATCTACGCTGGGATTCGCTGGGCGAGTTCCTGGCGCTGGGCGCTTCGCTGGAACATTTGGCGCAGACCAGTGGGAATAAGGACGTACAGGTTCTGGCCGAGACGCTCGATGAGGCCAACGGCAAGATCCTCGAGGACAACCGTTCGCCGGCACGAAAGGTCGGCGAACTGGATAATCGTGGCAGCCATTTCTATCTGGCAAAGTATTGGGCAGAGGCGCTGGCGCGGCGGGACAACAGCACGTCCCTGTCGGCCCGCTTCAAAAAACTGGCGGAAGCGCTCGCGGCTAACGAGGCCAAGATTGATGCCGAGCTGATCGCCGCGCAGGGTAAGCCGGTGGATACGGGCGGTTATTATCTGCCCGATCAGGCTAAGACATCGGCGGCGATGCGACCGAGTACGACGCTGAACGCTGTGCTCGCCGCACTCTGACGCGGCACCAGGTGAAGCCGCCCCGGGCAGCCCGATTTCCTTCCTCGACAAGCTCGACGACGGCCTGAAGACGGCGATGAAGTAGGAAGAAGCTGTCAGCGATCCGCGATCGGGTTTGCGGCCGATTGAAGCCGTGATTCAGACCTACCTCGTCCTGAGCGAAGTCGAAGGACGCAGGTTGCCATTGCAACGTTGCAGAGCCATCGTGCATCCTTCGACTTCGCTCAGGACGAGGTAAACCGAATAGGGCATCGACTATTGACGACGCAAAGACGCGAACGCCCGTGGTGTCTTGATGGCTCGTCTTTTTACCGATAGCCGATAGCTACGCCGCTTTCTCCGCCACCGCTTTCTCGATCGCGGCGAGCGCATCGTTGATGCGCGCGCCATCGGGGCCGCCGGCCTGGGCCATGTCGGGGCGGCCGCCACCGCCCTTCCCGCCTACCGCCTCGGCGCCGAGGCGCACGAGTTCGACCGCGCTGAAGCGCTTCGCCAGGTCTTCGGTCACGCCGACCACGATCGACGCCTTGCCCTCGGCGCTGGCGACCAGCGCGACGATGCCCGAGCCGAGCTCGCGCTTTAGATCGTCGGCGAGGCTCTTCAATTCCTTGGCCGGCACGTTGTCGAGCGCGCGGCCCGCGAATTTGATGCCGCCGACATCCTTGACCGGCGCTTTAGGTGCGCCGCCGCCGCCGGTCGCCGCCACGCGCCGTGCCTCGCTGAGCTCGCGCTCCAACTTGCGGCGCTCTTCCAGCAGCGCCGCGAGCCGGCCTGGCAATTCCGCTGCCGAGGTGCGCAGCGCGTTCGCCGCCTGGCGGAGGAATTCTTCCTCCCGATCGATATAGGATTCGGCGGCGGGACCCGTTACCGCCTCGATCCGCCGCACGCCCGAGGCGACCGCGCTTTCGCCGACGATCTTGAAGAAACCGATATCGCCGGTGCGGCGGACATGCGTGCCGCCGCACAGCTCGACCGAGAACGGATGCGCGCGATCGGAGTGGCGGTCTTCGCCCATCGAGACCACGCGTACCTCGTCGCCGTATTTTTCGCCGAAGAGCGCCATCGCGCCTTGCTCGATCGCCTGGTCGGGCGTCATGAGGCGGGTCGAGACCTCGGCGTTCTCGCGGATGCGCTTGTTGACCTCGGATTCGATGACGTGAAGGTCGTCGTCGGTGAGTGCGCGCGGCTGGCTGAAATCGAAGCGCAGCCGGTCGGGCGCGACCAGCGAGCCTTTCTGCGTCACATGCTCGCCGAGCCGGCGGCGCAGCGCCTGATGCAGCAGATGCGTGACCGAGTGATTGGCCCTGAGCCGCGCGCGGCGCTCGTCGTCGATACGCAGCTCGACGACATCGCCGCGCTTCAGCGTGCCATGCGTTACCGTGCCGACATGGACGTAGAGATCGCCGGCGTGGCGTTGCGTGTCGCGTACCGCGAATTGGCCGCCGGTCGCGGTGAACAGCGTGCCGGTGTCGCCCTGCTGGCCGCCGGACTCGCCGTAGAACGGCGTCTGATTGGCGACGATCGCGGCCGCGGCGCCGGTCTTCGCCTCGGCCGCCTCCACGCCATCGACCACGATCGCCGCGATCTGGCCTTCGGCGACATGGGTGTCGTAGCCGAGGAATTCGCTGGCGCCGAGCTTGTCGCGCAGCTCGAGCCAGACCTGCTCGGTCGCCGCCTCGCCCGAGCCGACCCAGCTTTTGCGCGCATCGGCGCGCTGGCGCTCCATCGCCGCGTCGAAAGCAGCGACCGCGACCTGGCGCTGGCGCGTGCGCAGCACGTCCTGCGTCAGGTCGAGCGGGAAGCCGAAAGTGTCGTAGAGCTTGAAGGCGACGTCGCCCGAGAAATCCTCGCCCGCTGCGAGCTTGCCTTCTTCCTCGTCGAGCAGCTTGAGGCCGCGCTCCAGCGTCTGCTTGAAATTGGTTTCCTCGAGTTTCAGCGTCTCGGCGATCAGCGCCTCGGCGCGGCCGAGCTCGGGATAGGCGGCGCCCATCTGGCGGATCAGCGACGGCACCAGCCGCCACATCAGCGGCTCGGTGCAGCCGATGATATGCGCGTGGCGCATCGCGCGGCGCATGATCCGGCGCAGCACATAGCCGCGGCCTTCCTTCGACGGCAACACGCCATCGGCAATCAGGAAAGACGAGGCGCGCAGATGATCGGCGATCACGCGATGCGACACCGCCTGCGGCCCGTCGGCCGCGACGCGCGAGGCCTCGGCCGAAGCGAGGACCAGCGCGCGCAACGTGTCGGTATCGTAATTGTCGTGCTTGCCCTGGAGCACGGCGGCGATGCGCTCGAGCCCCATGCCGGTGTCGATCGAGGGGCGCGGCAGGTTGCGCCGCTCGCCCGGCGCGATCTGCTCGTATTGCATGAAGACAAGATTCCAAATCTCGACGAAGCGGTCGCCATCGGCATCGGGACTGCCCGGCGGGCCGCCGGGAATGTCGGCGCCGTGATCGTAGAAAATCTCCGAGCACGGACCGCAGGGGCCGGTCTCGCCCATCGCCCAGAAATTATCGGCGGTCGCGATGCGGATGATCCGCTGCTCGGGCAGGCCGGCGATCTTTTTCCACAGAGCCGCCGCGTCCTCGTCATCGGCATAGACGGTGATGGTGAGCTTCTCCGGCGGCAGCCCGAATTCCTTGGTGAGCAGGTTCCAGGCGAGCTCGATCGCCCGATCCTTGAAATAATCGCCGAACGAGAAATTGCCGAGCATCTCGAAGAAGGTGTGATGCCGCGCGGTGTAACCGACATTCTCGAGATCATTGTGCTTGCCGCCGGCACGAACGCATTTCTGGGCGCTGGCGGCGCGGCTATAGGCGCGCTTCTCGGCGCCGGTGAAGACGTTCTTGAACTGCACCATCCCGGCATTGGTGAACAGCAAGGTCGGGTCGTTGCGCGGAACCAGCGGCGACGACGCCACCACCGCGTGGCCGGCCTTGGCAAAATAATCGAGGAAAGCGGCGCGAATATCGTTGGTCAGCATGGCGCTAAAAAGGCTCTTTCCCCCGACTCGACCACGGCAAGCAAGCCACGGCAAAGCCACGGCCCGCCTGGGGTTTAGCGGAGCGGCCTTCGGCCTGTAAAGCGGCGGGAGATTGCCGCACGCCGCCGCCAGCCGGCACGCCACCGAAATTGGCTTCGTTTGGTAATTTCGCTATTTTTCATTCTAGCCTAATGGGATAGCGCCAAGAAAACGCGGCGCCGGTCGGGAAACCAGCGCCGCTGAGAAGGCCGAAAGAATAGCGGGGGAAGGCTATTCCTCGGCCGCTCCTGAGCCGGTCGAAGGGTCGCCGCCGGCATTCACCATCATCGCGTCGGCGACCAGGCCGGCATTGGCCCGGATCGCATGCTCGATCGCGTCGGCGATGGCGGGATTGTCCTTGAGGAATTGCTTGGCGTTCTCGCGGCCCTGGCCGATGCGCTGGCCGTCATAGGCGAACCACGAGCCGGATTTCTCGACGACGCCGGCCTGGATGCCGAGATCGATCAGCTCGCCGCGCTTCGAGACGCCCTCGCCATACATGATATCGAATTCGACCTGCTTGAAGGGCGGCGCCATCTTGTTCTTCACGACCTTGACGCGGGTCTGGTTGCCGGTGGTCTGCTCGCGCTCCTTGATCGCGCCGATGCGGCGGATGTCGAGCCGGACAGAGGCATAGAATTTGAGCGCATGGCCGCCGGTGGTGGTCTCGGGATTGCCGAACATCACGCCGATCTTCATGCGGATTTGATTGATGAAGATCACCATCGTACGCGATTTCGAGATCGAGCCGGTGAGCTTCCGGAGCGCCTGGCTCATCAGCCGCGCATGCAGCCCCATATGGCTGTCGCCCATCTCGCCCTCGAGCTCGGCGCGCGGCACCAGCGCCGCCACCGAATCGATCACCAGCACGTCGATCGCGCCCGAGCGCACCAGCGTATCGGCGATCTCGAGCGCTTGCTCGCCGGCATCGGGCTGCGAGATCAGCAGCTCGTCGATGTTGACGCCGAGCTTCTTGGCATAGACCGGGTCGAGCGCATGCTCGGCATCGACGAAGGCGCAGGTGCCGCCGAGCTTTTGCGCCTCGGCGATGACATGAAGCGCCAGCGTGGTCTTACCCGAGCTTTCGGGCCCGTAAATCTCGACGATGCGGCCGCGCGGCAACCCGCCGATGCCGAGCGCGATATCGAGGCCGAGCGAGCCGGTCGAGATCACCTCGCTGTCGGTCGCGGGCGCGCGCGCGCCCAGCTTCATGATCGAGCCCTTGCCGAAGGCGCGCTCGATCTGTCCCAGCGCGGCCTCGAGCGCCTTTTGCTTGTCCATCGTATCCCTGTCCACGAGGCGAAGAGCGGTAGTCGACATTCCCCGAACTCCTTATTCCATAGGACCCCGGCTTTTGATAGGGCCGGCGGGTTCAACCAAAGCTGAAACCACCGTACACGGTTTGTTCTTAGGAACGCAAGTTCTTGTTTTGTACAAATATTATTATAATGATATCAATGTATTACGCTGCGCACGCGCATTCGTATCGCAGCAAAGGCGCTGCTCGACACCAATATCCTCATCGATTATCTCAACGCCGCTCCCGAGGCGCGCGACGCGTTGCAGCGCTATGAGGATAAAGCCGTCAGCATCGTCACCTGGATGGAGGTGATGATCGGAGCCGAGCCGCCGCTCGATGCGGCAACGATGAGCTTTCTCGACGGCTTCGCGATCATCGGCCTCGATCGGCGGGTCGCCGAACAGGCCGTCGCGCTGCGCCGCCGCCACAAAATCAACTTGCCCGATGCCGTCATCTGGGCTTCGGCGCAAGTCAGTGACCGGCTGTTGGTGACGCGAAGCACCAAAGATTTCCCGGCGGGCGATCCCGGCATCCGCGCGCCCTACGCGCTGAAAGCCCGGCCGTAGAGCAGCCCCGGCGCACATCGTCTCCGATACTGGCGGCACGCGCTCCCTTTTGATAGCCTCACGCGAGGTCAGTCGGCCCGGCCTCTCATCGACATCGATTTCCATCGACCCCATCCGTCGACCCCGGCCGATGAGTATGCAAATGACGGGAACGAGGTCGATCTCGCCAATTAAAACCGAACCGCGGGCGCGAAATGGCAAACGACGAAAAAACCGAGCAGGTCGAAACGTTGCTGGCGACGCCGGATTTGGCGGATGCGCTCGAAAACGAGCAGTTCAGGCGGTTTCTCGATCAGGTCCCGATGGCGATCATTGTCTCGGACACGCAAGGGCCCGAACGCATCATCTATGCCAATCCGGAGTTCGAGAAACTGTCGGGCCAGGCCCCGCTCGAGGTCGAAGGCGCGCCCTGGAGCATTCTGAACGGTCACGGCAACGGTGAAAACGCCTCGCTTCAACTCGGCGCCGCCATCGCCAGCGGAAGCGACTGCATCGGCACTTTCGAGATCGACCGCGCCGGCCGCGAGCCGGCGATTGTCGATGCCTATTCCAATGTAATTCAGAACGACGACGGCGAGCCCGTCTTTCGGCTCGCCGTGCTGGTGGACGTTGCCACTCACGAGAAGACAAAGCGCGACGAGTTCGAGCAACGCATTCGCGAGAAGGACACGCTGCTTCAGGAAATTCAGCACCGCGTGAAGAACAATTTGCAGATGATCACGGCATTGATCCGGGTCGAGGCGCGGGCATCGTTTGGCCGGACGGGAACGGCGCCCTTCGATCGGCTTTCGGGACGGATCGAATCGATCGGCACGCTCTACAAACTGCTATCGGAGCACGAGCACGGAAACGAGATCGACCTCGGCGTCTATCTGAGCGAGATTGCTTCCAGTGTCATGCACGCGCATGCGGTCGAGGGCATTCGGCTCGACCTGAAGGTCGACGCCTATCCGGTGTCGGTAAATGTCGCTATGCCGACCGGTCTGGTGGTCAACGAATTGCTGACAAACGCGCTCAAACATGCGTTTGTCGGTCGCGACCGTGGCACGATTACCTTGCACAGCCTGGCCGACAGCAGCGGCTGCCGCGTCATGATTGCCGACGACGGCATCGGCCTTCCCGCCGGCGTCGAATGGCCCAAACCGGGAAAACTCGGCGCGCTCATCGTTCGATCGCTGCGGCAAAATGCGAACGCCGACCTCAAGGTTGAATCGGGTCCCGAAAAAGGCACGCGCGTGACGATCTTGTTCACCCGCGTGGCTGCCGCGCCCGCGCCGTGAAAAGCGCTCCGTCCGGAATGGCAGGCGCACGGTCCCGATCTATCCGTTCGGCTTAAAAGCCCGGTCCAACCAACATTCCAGGGACATAATACCTAATTCCATGACGCACAATTATGTATTATGTCCCTGGAACTCCTGGAACTCTAAGCCGGTGCCCAACGAAATCGGCAACGATAGCCCTTCGCGTGCTCTCACATTTCGTGCCGCTATTCGTGGGTTTGCCGCAAGAAGGTGAGCGTGGGGTTCGATGGCGAGCGGCTTTAAATTCCAGGGACATAATAAATTCCAGGGACATAATACCTAATTCCCTCTGACGCTAACGCACGGTTATGCACTATGCCCATCATTGTAATTCCCTGGCCGCACTCAGCTCATCGAGCGGCGGAAGCTCTCCAGCAGCCGGAGGGCCGGGCTCGCATCATCCGCGCGGCGCGTATCCGGGAGAATTTGCCGCGAGCAGCGAGGTGCAGATGTCGCGGTCTTCCGGCGGCAGATCGGCGAGGCGGCGCAGCGCCATCGACCAGCTTTCGAATTGCCGCCGCGCGTTATTGCGCCGGCATTGCGCGAGCAGCGCCGCCAATGCGGCATCCTCGAGCAGCCGGCGCGCGGCGCTGACATAGACCAGCACGATCATCGGGTTACTTGACGCATTGGCCGGCGTAGAGCCCGTCACCGGACGACGGGCGGCGCGCGAAATCTTGCGGTTTTTTCTCCCATTCCATCCCCCTTTCCGGTGGCGGCAAAGCATGCCGGCTCGAGCGCCGATCGCCCGTCGCACGAAACTTCCGGTCCCTGCCGCGCGTTGTAGGGGGCGAGCATCTTCCTGGAGAGTCATCGTCATGCTGCGTTGGGCACTGATTTTTTTGGTCATCTCGCTGGTGGCCGCGCTGTTCGGCTTTACCGGCATCGCGGTCGCCGCCGCGGGGATCGCGAAGATTCTGTTCTTCCTCTTCCTGGTGATCACGCTGGTGTTTCTGGTCCTGGCGCTCTCCGCCGGGCGAGCGCTACGCTAGACCCCGCGATTGACGCAGCGACGGGAAACCCCGCGTTTCCCGTCGCTGCGATCTTGCGCTAGCGGCAAGCGGGCGCCGCGCCCGGGAGGGGTGAGCCATGCCAGCAAGCGACGCGCCGGAGCCGCTTCCCGTCACGCCCGACGAGGTCGCGGGCGCGCGGCCGAGTTTCGCGGCCAGCGGGATCGGCGGCGCGCTGACGCTGATCGTCGCGGCCGCGGTGCTGTACTTCGCCCGCGACATTTTCGTGCCGCTGGCGATCGCTGCCCTCCTCAGCTTCGTGCTGTCGCCGCCGATGCTGTGGCTGCGCCATCACGGCATCGGCCGCGCGCCGGCAGCCGCGGCGGTGGTGCTGTTCGCTTTCGTCGCGATCCTCGGCTTCGGCTCGATCGTGATCGGCGAGGTCGCCTCGCTCGGCAAGGAGCTGCCCAGCTACCAGACCAACATCGAGAGCAAGCTCCACGCCCTGCGCGACGCGGTTCCGGTCGACGCGCTGTTCCAGCGCGGGACCCGGCTCGTGCAGGAGCTGCGCGCCGAGCTGACCCCGTCCCCGGCGGCGCTCGCGCCAGCCGGCGGCGCCCGCGCGGCGAGCGCGACCGGCACCGAGCAAGCGCCGGTGCCGGTCGAGATTCAGCAGCAGACCGGCGTGCTGATCTTCCTCGAAGAGGTGCTCGGGCCGGTGCTGAAGCCGCTGGCGACCGCGGGGCTGGTGCTGGTCTTCGTGATCTTCTTCCTGCTCAATCGCGAGGATTTGCGCGACCGCTTCATCCGCCTCGCCGGCGCGCGCGACCTCCATCGCGCGACCCGGATGCTCAACGATGCGGTCGACCGGCTCAGCCGCTATCTGTTGATGCAATTCGTCGTCAACACGATCTACGGCACGCTGATCGGCGTCGGCGCCTTCGCGATCGGCGTGCCGAACGCGGCGCTCTGGGGCGCGCTGTCGCTGGTGTTGCGCTTCCTGCCCTATATCGGCACCTGGTTCGCGGCGCTGTTTCCGCTCGGCCTCGCCCTCGCCGTCAGCCCGGGCTGGGGCATGTTCGTCGAGATGCTCGGCCTGTTCGCGGTGGTCGAGCTGGTGACCAGCAACGCGCTCGAGCCGTGGCTGTTCGGCGCCAGCGCCGGCATGTCGCCGGTCGCGGTGATCGTCGCCGCGACTTTCTGGACCTGGCTCTGGGGACCGATCGGCCTGGTGCTATCGACGCCGCTCACGGCCTGCCTCGTCGTGATCGGGCGCTATGCGCAGCCCTTGCGCTTCCTCGCCGTGCTGCTCGGCAACGAGTCCCCGCTCGCCGCCGAGGAAAGCTTCTATCAGCGGCTCCTGGCGGGCGATGCGGCCGAAGCCGCCGAGCAAGCCGAGGCGTTCCTCAAGACCGGCTCGCTCGCTGGCTTTTGCGATCAGGTCGCGATCCCGGCGCTGCTCATGGCGCAGGAAGACAGCGATCGCGGCGTCTTGACGCGCGACCAGCGCGGCGAGATCGCCGACACCATCCGCGAGACCATCGAGAGCGTCGGCGACGACAGTCAGGTCGATGAACCCGGCGACGACAAGCCCGTCATCGAATGCCTCGGCGCGCGCAACGAGCTCGACGATGCGGCGGCGGCGCTGCTCGCGCAGCTTCTCGCCGAGCGCGGCCTCGCGGCGCGCACCACCCTTGCGCGCCACTGGCTGACCGAGCCGCGTCTCGCCCGCAACTCGCCCTCGGCCACCTCGACCCAGCGGGTACTTTGCCTGTCGCATCTCGGCAGCGCGCCGCCGACGCGCATCCGGCTGCTGACGCGGCGGCTGCGGCGGCGCTCGTCCGCGGGCGCCAACATCCTGCTCGGCCTGTGGTCGGCGACGTCGCAATATCTCAACGAGCGGGGCGAGGCTGCCGAGGGCGTCGACGGGATCGAGACCTCGCTGGAGCAGGCGGTGGAGCGCATCGCCGCGGCGGTCGCCCCGCCGGCCGAGGCCCCGCCGAGCGCCGACGATGCCGGCGCCCTGGCGGCTTCGGGCAGCGCCGCCTGACCGTCATCCTACCCGGTATTCTTATCCGGCCGCGGCCATTACCTCTTTGACCTTGCCGGCGAGTTGCTTGAGGCTGAACGGCTTGGCGAGGAAGTGGATGTCGACGTCGTCGCCGAGGCGCTTCCTGAAATTGTCCTCGGTATAGCCCGAGATGAAGATCACCTTGAGCGCGCGATCGGGTAACAGCTCGCGCACCTCCTTGATCAAGCTCGGCCCATCCATCTTGGGCATCACCACGTCGGTGACCACGAGATCGATTTTTTGCGCGCCGTCATGAAGAATCTCGAGCGCCTGCTCGGCGCTTCCCGCCTCGATCACGATATAGCCCTTGTTCCGCAAGGCGCGCGCGCTGAAGAGCCGCACCGGGTCCTCGTCCTCGACCAAGAGGATCGTGCCGGTGCCGGTCAAATCCTTGGGCAGCGCGGCCTCGCCCGAGCCGTGGTCGAAGGAGCCCGGCCCGCGAGCGACCAAGGTGCCGACCGCCTCGTCGCCCTCGTGGCGCGGCAGATAGATCGCGAAGGTCGCGCCCGCGCCCTCCTCGCTGTCGACCAGCACGAAGCCGCCGGTCTGCTTGACGATGCCATAGACGGTCGAAAGTCCGAGCCCGGTTCCGGCGCCGACTTCCTTGGTCGAGAAGAACGGCTCGAAGATGCGCTCGAGATGCTCTTTGGGAATGCCGGTGCCGGTATCCGCGACCTCGATCACGACATAGTGGCCGGGCGGCATCACCTCGTCGCCGCGGCGGATCGGATCGGCGAGATCGACATTCGCCGTCTTGATCGTGAGCGTGCCGCCATTCGCCCCGACATTCGCCATCGCGTCGCGGGCATTGACCGCAAGATTGATGATCACCTGCTCCAACTGCCCCTGATCGACCTTGACGAGGCCGAGATCGCGGCCATGCACGACCTTCAGCTCGATGTTCTCGCCGATCAGGCGGCGCAGCAGATGCGACAGGTCGGCGAGCGTGTCGGTGATGACGAGGACGCGCGGCTGCAAGGTCTGCTGGCGCGAGAACGCCAAAAGCTGGCGCACCAGATTGGCGGCGCGGTTGGCGTTCTGCTTGATCTGCATGATGTCGGGAAACGAGCGGTCGCCCGGTCCATGCTGCTGCAGCAGCAAATCGCAGAATCCGATCATCGCGGTCAGCAGGTTGTTGAAGTCGTGCGCGACGCCGCCGGCGAGCTGGCCGACCGCCTGCATCTTCTGCGACTGGGTGAATTGCGCCTCGATCTTCTTCTGGTCGGTGGTGTCGATGAAATGGAGGATGAGCCCGCCCTCGCTATCGCGGCTCATCACCAGCGAGGCGGATTTGCCGCCGGCGAGACGCAGCGCGACCGATCCCGGCGGCGCATCGCCCTGGAACGCCGCCGCGAGCTTGTCCGCGACCTCGGCGCGCTCGCCCTCGGACAGAAAGCCGGTCAGCGCCTTGCCGATCAGCGTCGCCGGATCGGCGCCGAGAAATGCGCCCAGGGTGGCGTTCGCCTCGGCGAATTTTCCGTCGCGATCCAAGAGCGCGATGCCGACCGGCGCGTTGGCGAAGAAGCGCTCGAAACGCTCGCGCGATTGCCGCAGCGCCTGCTGCCAATCGCGCTCGGGCGTCAGATCGCGCACCACCGAGCGGGTGCGCAAGCCCGCGCCGGATTTGACGACGCTTTGGGTGATGAGCGCGTGGATGATGCGGCCCTGCCGGCCTTTCAGCATCGCCTCGCCCCGGGCCTCCTGGCGCTGCGGATCGTCGCCAGCGAAGGGCGCATGCGCCGGCGCTCCCGCGGCCGCCGGCTCGGCGAGGAAATCGCCGAGCCTCGCGCCTTGCCCGACCAGCGCCGAGGCCGAGACGCCGAGCCATTCGGCGAGCGCGGCATTGACGAACAGGAAATGGCCCGCGCCATCGACCGAATAGAATCCGATCGGGGCGTGATCGAGAAAATCGGCGAGGGTCGCGCGCTCGTCGCGGATTTCCTGCTCCATCGCGTGACGCTCGGTCACGTCCTCGAAGCTCCAGAGGCTCAGCCCCCGATCGCCGGCGAGGCGATGCGCCGAGACGCTGAACCAGGCGACCGGCCCGGCCGGATGCGAGATCGCGACCCGGCCGCCGGCGCGGCCTTTGCTCGCGAGATCGCGGCGCAAGGTCGCAAGATCGCCGGCGCTGCCCTCGACCGCGGCGAGTCGGCGCTGCAGGGCGTCGAGCGGCGGCCCCACGAGGCCGGGGAAGCAGCGCGCGAAAGCGGCATTGGCATAGATGACCGTGCCGCTATCGGCGGCGATGAGATGCGCGTTGGCGGCGGCGGCGAGCGCCTGGTTCAAGAGATCGAGCTTGCCGATCATCGCGCCGTGAACCTGGCGCCCGACCACCGCGGCGACGCCGCAGCCGAGCGCCAAGGTCGCGAGAACCACCGCGGCCGGCGCGGCCAGCGCGCTCGATACCGATTGCGCGAGCAGCAACGCGACGCACAGCACCGAGGCCGCCGCCAGCGCGAGGGTGAGCACGCCGACCGCGGCGACCCAGCGCGGCGCCCGCGGCGCCGGCACGATCGCCGGCAGATGCAGCGACCGGGTCGCGAATTCCGATTCGTAAAGGGCGTCCATCGCGCTCAGCTTATCACAAGATGGAAGATGAACCACGGAGACGCAGAGGTCGCGGAGCAAAATGAAGGCCGCCAAGCGGCCCCGCGTTTCTTCTCCGCGGCCTCTGTGGCACCGTGGTGAAACTTTTCTCGCTGGCTAGCGTGCGGCGGCCTGGACTTGCGGGCGGAGCTTGCCTTTGAGGCGGAAGACGTAGGAGATGATCTCCGCCACCGCCTTGTAATGCTCGGGCGGGATTTCGCGGTCGATCTCGACGCTGGCAAAGAGCGCGCGCGCCAGCGGCGGATTTTCGACGATCGGCACGTTGTTTTCCTTGGCGATCTCGCGAATCCGCAACGCGATGAGATCGGCGCCTTTCGCCACCAGCTTGGGCGCGCCCGACTCGCCCATCTCGTATTGCAGCGCGACCGCGTAATGGGTCGGGTTGGTGATCACGACCGAGGCTTTGGGCACGGCGGCCATCATGCGCTTGCGCGCGCGGTTCATGCGGATCGCGCGCAACCGCGCCTTGATGACCGGGTCGCCTTCCGCCTGCTTGCTCTCTTCCTTGACCTCCTGCTTCGACATCCGCATCTCGCGCATGAAGGCGATGCGCTGATAGGCGTAGTCGAACACCGCCAGCGCCGTGACCACGCCGAGCACGCCGAACAGCAGCCGCAGCGTCAGCTTCTCGAGCTCGCCGGGCAGCATCGCGACCGGCTCGCGCGTCATGTAGGCGAGCTGGCCGACGGCGGGAAACGCCATCCAGCCGGCGACCGTCGCGACCGTCGCCACCTTGGCGAGGCTCTTGAAGAACTCCACCCCGGCGCGCAGCGAGAACAGGCGCTTAAAACCGGCGAGCGGCGAGATCCGCGATAGATCGACGCCGATCTTCTCGGTCGCGAAGACCAGGCCGATCTGGATCACCGTCCCGCCCACCGCGGCGAGCACCAGGACCAGCAGCGGCAGCAGCATGATGAAGCCGATTTGGCCGATTGTCGCTCCGACCGCATCCCAATCGATCCCGGCGGGACCGAGGAAATGGCCGAGCGCGAGAAAGCTGCGCAACGTCACCGCGATGCGGCCGGCGGCCGCGGGCGCCAGGAACAGCATGATCCCGGTGCCGGCCATCAGCATGAACCAGGTGTTGACCTCGCGCGATTGCGCGACCTGGCCGCGGCGGCGAGCTTGCTGCAGCTTGCGTTGCGAGGGCTGCTCGGTTTTCTGGCCGCTATCCTGCTCGTCGGCCACGGCTCAGCCCGGAATGATCATCTGGAATTGCTGCGCGAACACCTGGAGGAACCAGCCCATCCCGGCCGCCGCTATGAGGCCCATCAGCAGCAGCCCGCCCATGATCTGCAACGGCTGGGTGATGAACAGAACCTGGAGTTGCGGCACCAGCCGCGCGATCAGGCCGAGCCCGATGAAGAACACGGTCCCGAGCACGATGAAGGGCGATGCGATCTCGATCGCGAGCCGGAACGAGGCGGCGACTGCATGCGCGACGGTCTGCGACAAATCCCCGACCGGCGGCAGATGGCCGGGCACGAACACCGCGTAGCTGTCGACCAAGCCGCGCAGCATGACGTGATGCAGATTGGTGAGGAAGATCAGGAGCACGCCGAGAATGCCGTAGAACGCGCTCGGAATCGAATCCTGGTCGGCTTGCATCGGATTGAAGATCTGGGCGTTCGAGAGCCCCATCTGGATCGAGACCACCTGGCCGGCCATCTGCAGCGCGGCGAGCAGAAGCCGCGTCAACGTGCCGATGAAGACGCCGATCACCAGCTCGCCGCCCAATACCAGCACGAGCGCGGCCGGGCTTGCCGGTAGCGCCGGCAGGATCGGCGACAGCATCGGCAGCAGCAGCGCCGAGAAGATCAGCGCGAACAGCAGGCGATAGCGTTGCGGCACGTAAACCTCGCCGAAGCCGGGCAACAGCATCATCGCCGAGCCGATGCGCGCGAAGACGAGCATGAAGCCGAACGCATTGGCAGGCAGGAATTCGGTGAGATTCATAATTCTACGCAGGCTGGAAAAGAATGGCCCTCTCCGCGCAAAGCGGGGAGAGGGAGGGGCCCATCGCAAAGCGATGGGAGGGTGAGGTGTCTATCTGCAGCACAACTTTCTCATTCAATCTTCGACCCCCCTCACCCGCTCGCTTTGCTCGCACCCTCTCCCCCCGCAAGCGGGCGGAGAGGGTTTGTTTATTGCTATCCCGACACGATGCGGCCCATCAGGCCCTGGGTGAAGGAGGTCAGGGTCTCCAGCATGAACGGCAGGAAGAACAGCAGCGACAGCAGAATGACGATCATCTTCGGCACGAAGGTCAGGGTCATTTCCTGGATTTGGGTGAGCGCCTGAAAGAACGAGATCGCGAGACCGACGGCCAGCGCCAGCAGCATCGCCGGCGCGCCGAGCTTCAACGCGACGATGATGGCGTCGCGCGCGACCGAGAGGGCGTCTGTGGATGTCATGAGAATGATTCTCGCGCTTGGTCAGATCGGCATCTTGATGATGTCTTGATAGGCGGAGATCACCCGATCGCGCACCGCGACCACGGTTTGCAAGGCAATCTGCGCGTCGGTCACGGCTTGGGTGACCGAGGCGAGGTCGGCATTGCCGGTCACCGCCTGCAGGCTCGCCTGCTCGCCCTTGCCGAGGGTATCCATCACCGAGCCCGCGGCGTCCTGCATCATTTTGCCGAAGCTCTCGCCGCCGGCCTTGGCCGGGCCTTGCGACGCCCCGTTGCCGGCGATCCGCGCCGCATTGGCGTAGGCATTGACGGCGCTGCCCATATTGACGGCCATGAATTAGCTCCTGTCTATCAACTCGTCATTGCGAGAAGCGAAGCAACGAAGCAATCCGGGAAACATCCAATATGAGGCCCTGGATTGCTTCGCCCTTATCCTGAGCTTGGCGAAGGACGCTCGCAATGACGAGATTCATTTTCCTACCAGTCGAACCACTTTCGCACTCAGCCGCGCAATAAATCGATCGTGCGGCTCAGCATCGCCTTTGCCGCATCGATGACGTTGAGATTCGCGTCGTAGCTGCGCTGCGCCTCGCGCATGTCCATCATCTCGGTGATCGGATTGACGTTCGGCGTCTTGACGTAGCCGTTGGCATCCGCCGCCGGGCTGCCCGGCTCGTAGACGCTGCCGAAGCCGCCCTGGACCTGACTGACGCCGGAAACCTTGACCATATCGACGCCGAGCTTCTTATCGAGCTCGTCCTCGAAGCTGATAATCTTGCGCTTGTAGGGATCGGCATTCGGGGTCTGCGCGGTCGAATCCGCATTGGCGATGTTCTCGGCGATGACCTTCAAGCGCTCGCTCTGCGCGCTCATGCCGGCGAAGGCGATAGCAAAGGATTTATCGAGTTCCATTTCTCATCTCCTATCGTTCAACCGCTCGGGCCGGCGCCGCCGAGCGCGATCTTGATCAGCCCGACATTCTGCTTGTAGAGCGTCGTGACCAGCGCGTAGTCGGCGGCGTTGGTCGAGACTTTCATCATCTGCGCCTCGAGCGAGACGCCGTTGCCGTCGAGGCTGTGATCGTCGGGAACGGTGACGATCTGCCCGCTATCGCTTTGCGTTGCGGACGTGATGTGGCCCGGCTCGGTCGCCGCAAGCTGAAGCGGACCGCTCCCCGCCGCCGGCGATTTCCCCAGCAGCGCGCCGAAATCGAGCTTCTTCAAATCCTTGGCGACATAGCCCGGCGTATTCGCGTTGGCGACGTTCTCGGCCAGCACGGTCTGGCGCGCGGACAGCCAGCCCATGCGCTTGGTCAACGCCTCGAACAGGGGAATGCGGCCGATATCCATGCCGCCATCCTCCGCCGTTTACCTTAATAAAGCGTAAAACGCGCACCGCCCGATGCCGCAATCGCGAGAAAAAAGGCGCTTCCGGCAACACAAAATTAACCATAGCGGCCCCAGCATCGGGCCTTCGCAGCGTCAAGGATTAACCATTGCTCGCCCCCCCCTCCGATCCCGTCGCCGACGCCATCGTCATCCGCATCCGCGAGCTCGCGCGGACGCATGGAGCCACCCTCCACGACGATGCCGGGCTGGCGGAATTGCTCGCCGCACTGAAGATCGGCGATCAGGTGCCGGTCGCCGCCTTTGCGGTCGCGGCCGACCTTCTTCTCCATCTCCTCGCCGCCGACCGGCAGACGCCGGCAGAGGCAGCGCCATGACCGAAGATGTTTATGGCGTTTACTGGAAAGTTCTCGGCGCGCTCATCCTCGTCATCGCTCTGATGTTCGCGCTTGCCTGGGTCGCCAAGCGGCTGGGCTTCGGCGGTCGTCTCGCCACCGCGCGCGGCAAGCGCCGCCTCGCGGTTCAAGAAATCCTGTCGCTTGACAGCAAGCGCCGCCTCGTTCTCCTGAAGCGCGACGGCGTCGAGCATCTGCTGCTGCTGGGGTTGAACGCCGATCTGGTCGTAGAGCGCGGCATCGTGCCGCCCGACGATTTGCCGCCGGAAAAAGCTGCACCGAGCTTTGCCGCATTGTTGCCAGGGTCACGGCCATGAAGATTTTGATCGTTAAAATTATCCGCGCGCGGTTCTGTTGGCTCGCGCCGCTTCTCCTGCTGCTGCTGTCGACGCGGCCGAGCCTGGCGCAGAGCCTGACGCTCGACATGGGCGATGGCGGCTCGTCGACCGGACATATCGTTCAGCTCGTGATGCTGCTCACGGTTCTGAGCCTCGCGCCGGCGATTCTGATCACCGTCACCTCCTTCACGCGCATCGTCGTGGTGCTGTCGTTCCTGCGCAACGCGCTCGGCACGCAATCGACGCCGCCGAACATCGTGATGGTGAGCCTCGCCTTGTTCCTGACTGGCTTCGTCATGGCGCCGACCCTCACGCGCTCTTATGACGATGGCATCGCGCCGCTGATCGCCGACCAGATCACGCAGCAGCAGGCCTTCGACCTGACCGCCGCGCCGATCCACGAATTCATGATGAACCACGTCCGCGAAGAGGATCTCGACCTGTTCGCCGGCATGGCCAAGGTCGACACCAAGACCGTCGCGGCGAAGGACGTGCCGCTGCGCGTCGTGGTGCCCGCCTTCATGATCAGCGAGCTGCGCCGCGCCTTCGAGATCGGCTTCCTCTTGTTCCTGCCGTTCCTCATCATCGACATCGTCGTCGCCTCGATCCTCATGTCGATGGGCATGATGATGCTGCCGCCGGTGACGATCTCGCTACCCTTCAAGCTGATCTTCTTCGTGCTGGTCGACGGCTGGTATCTGGTCGCCGGCAGCCTCGTCCAAAGCTTCGGCGGAAACTGACGTTCGGCGAGCGTCACCCCGGCGAAAGCCGGGGTCCATTCTTCAACAGCACGATGTCGAGAGATGGACCCCGGCTCACCCCGGAATGACGACAAAAAAGGCCGGCGCGATTACCGGTACACTCTTATTGCTTCGTCACGATCTTGATCAGCTTGCCGAGATCGGCGTCGATGCCGGGATGCGACAACCACCAGGCGATCGTCACGTCGGTAAATTTCGCGCCCTCTTTCTGCAGTGCGACGATCTGCCGATGCGTCGGCGTGTCGGGATAGGTGTCGAGCTCGCTGCCGAAGCCGTCATGCAGAATCCTGATCTGTCCTTCGGGCGACGAGGCATAGAGCGCGAACAGGATTGCCGCGTTCGGATGCGCGGCGTTCACCGGCACACAGAGATAATCGAAGCGCCGGGTCGCCGCGTCGAGCAGCACGGTCTGGCCGAGGACGCCGCCATATTTCGGCAGGTTCGCCTCCGAGCCCGAGCACGACAGCGCGAGCGCCGGAATCTCGCCGGACGCGATGCGATCGACGCCGGCGCAGGACACCAGCCCGCCGATATTCTGCGAAAACTGGCGCACGAAAGCGGCGGTCTTGTCGAAGCCCCACATGTCCTTCGCGACCAGCACGTCGAACCCGGCGAGATACGGCGTCGTGTATAATTTGCCTTTGTATTCGGGCTTCAGCAGATCGGCCATCGCATGCGCCTGGGCGAATTCCGGCGCGACCTTGTTGTTGAAGAGGATGCCGGGGATTTTGGTGACGATGCGCAACGCGCGGCCGTCCGCTTCCGCGATCTCGGGCGTGATGCGTCCGGGATAGAGCTCGGTCCAGGGAATCTGGCGAAACAGCCCGTTCGCCAGTTGCGGCGTGATCTCGACCGCCGTGCCGTTATAGACGTCGGTCGAGGCCGGCTGGCCGGCTTGCCTCTCGGTCACGAGCTTGGCCGCCATCGGCGCGAAAGACGGGCCGGGATAATAGGTCACGTCGAGATCGACGCCGAACATCTGCTTGATGCCGGCGGCGCCCCGGCGCGCGCCCTCGGCGCCACCCAGGATATTCGCCGCATAGGAGAGCGTCAGCTTGCCTTCCTTTTTGGCGCCGTCGATCACTTTTTGCAGCGCCGGCGACATCGGGATGCTGGCCGCGCGCGCCGGCGGCGGCACGAGCACCGCAATCCCCATCGCGGCAAGAAAACAAACGGCCGCGGCCTGGAGGCGGTAGAGGCGATCTGACGTCATGGCGGCTCCCCGAATGAATGGCGCTGGGAATTTTGCGACAGTCTATCGCCGGATTTGCGATCCGCCACCAGAAAGAACGGGACGACGGCGGCGAATAGCCGGCGCTTGAACCGCGTCCGGGTTCGTGCCTCAATCCGCGCCATGATCCTCCTGATGACGCCGATCTTCGCGCCGCCGCCGGTTTGGCGCGACTATTTTGCCCGCGAGATGCCCGAGATCGAGCTGCGCTTTTGGCCCGAGACCGGCAACCCCGCCGAGATCGACGCCGCGGCGATCAGCCGCCTGCCCGAGAACGCGCTGCGCGCGCTGCCCAATCTCAAGCTCATCATCTCGCTCTTTGCCGGCCAGGACCTGCTGCTCAGCGACAAGACGCTGCCGGCTGGCGTGCCGATCGTCCGCGCCGCCCATCCCGCGGGCGACGAGATGATGACCGAGACCGTGCTGCTCCATGTGCTGCGTCATCATCGCCAGCTTCCCGAGCTTTTGTTGGCACAACAGCGTGCCGAGTGGGCCGCGCCGCAGCGTTTGCGCACGCGCGACCGCAAGGTCGGCGTGATGGGGCTGGGCCCGATCGGCCTCGCCGCGGCGCAGGCGTTGCGCGCGCAGGGCTTCGAGGTCGCCGCCTGGGTGCGGCGGCCGCGTGAGGTCGAGGGCATCGAAGTCTTCCACGGCCAGGATCAGCTCGCCGCGTTTCTCGGCCGCAGCGAGATCGTGGTCAATCTGCTGCCGCTGACGCCGGAGACCGAGGACATTCTCGACCGCAAAGCCTTTGCAGTGTTGCCGCGCGGCGCCTCGGTGATCAATCTCGGCCGCGGCCAGCATGTCGTCGATGCCGATCTCGTCGCCGCGCTCGACGAGGGCCAGCTCGCCGCCGCAACGCTCGACGTGTTCCGCCGGGAGCCGCTGCCGAAGGACGATCCGCTGTGGCACCATCCGCGCGTCACGGTCATGCCGCATGCCGCGCGCGGCCAATTCCCCAGCATCATCGCGCCGCTGATCTGCGCGCATCTGCGCCGCCTGCAGCGCGGCGAGCCGATGACCGACCGGGTCGATCTCGCGGCGGGGTATTAGCGGTTGCACGCGCAACCTGCATCCCTCGACGTCGCGCGGGACGAGGGACATTGTGCGTGG
>DATLUE010000316.1:0-11942 GCA_035533255.1 Allostellaceae bacterium
GCCACCTCATCGAGAATTTCTTCTGCAAGCTCAAGCAATATCGCGCCATCGCCACCCGCTACGACAAAACCGCCAGAAATTTCCTCGCCGCAATTCACCTCGCGGCGGCTATCATTTGGCTCAATTGAGGACAGGCCCTAGCGTACCGGCCGGGAATTCCGGTCGGCTACGATATCGGCTTGACGGTTTTGTCGGTCGCCGTGGCCATCGTGATAACCTGGATCGGCATGTCGATCGCCCTGCGCTTCGGCCTGCGCCATATCGGCGGCGCCGTGATCGGCGGCGCGGTCGGCGCGATGCACTATACGGGAATCGCGGCCCTGCGCGCACCGGCGGATTTCGCCTGGAATCCGATCATCGTCGGCATCTCCGTGGCGGTCGGCGTGACGATGGCCGCTGCGGCGATCGAGTTCCTCGGCCCGAAGCCCGGCCTCGGCAATCGGATCGGCGCTGTGCTCATGCTGGTCCTGGCGATCGTCGGGCTTCATTTCACCGGGATGGCCGCGCTGACCCTGACGCTCAATCCCAACGTCGCGATGCCCCAGGAAGTTCTGGCGCCCGATCTGCTGGCGATCGCCGTCGCCGCGGTGACGGCGATCATCATCACGCTCGGTCTTGCCGGCTCCTTCGTCGACAACCGCCTGGCGCAGCGCGCCCTTCACGAGAACGAGCGGCTGCAGCGCCGCGTCGAGGAGCGCACGGCCGAATTGCGGCAGGTACAAAGCGAATTGCTGCGCAACGAGCGCCTCTCGGCGCTGGGTCAGCTTACCGCGACGATGGCGCATGAGCTGCGCAACCCGATGGGCGCCATCAGCAACACGATCTATACTCTGAAGCGGCAAATCGAAGGCAGCGCGCTCGATCTCGGCCGCCCGCTCGCGCGCATCGAGCGCAGCATCGGACGTTGCGAGCGCATCATCAACGATCTGCTGGATTTCACCCGGCTGCGGGCGCTCGAATCGGCGCCCGTCGCCGTCAACGCCTGGCTCGCCGAGGTGCTGGACGAGCAGAAGCTCGGCGCCGGCATCGATCTCGAGCGGCGGTTTTCCACGCCCGACCGCATCGTCAGCTTCGACGGCGAGCGCATGCGCCGCGTCATCATCAACCTGATCGAGAACGCCGCCCAAGCTCTCGCAGAACCGCTGCCCGACGGGCGCGAGCGGCGCATCACGGTCGCGACCCGGATCATCGACAGCGGGTTCGAGCTCACGGTCGACGATAACGGTCCGGGCATTCCGGCCGACATCGCGCCGAAAGTGTTCGAGCCGCTGTTTAGCACCAAGAGTTTCGGCACCGGGCTCGGCCTGCCGATGGTCAAGCAGATCGTCGAGCAGCATGGCGGATCCATCGCGATCGACGGTGCGACCGGGCTTGGTACGCGCGTCGCCGTGCGGCTGCCATTGGCGCGGCCGGTGGAGATGGCGGCGTGAAGCGATGCGTCCTGATCGTCGACGACGACCGCGATCACGCCGACAGCATCGCCGATCTGGTCGCGATGCGCGGCCACGAGGTCGTCATCGCCGGCAGCGGCGAGGCCGGGATCGAGCGCTTCCGCGAGCGCGATTTCGATCTCGTGCTGATGGACGTGAAAATGCCGGGGATGACCGGCGTCGATGCGTTCTTCGAGCTGCGCAAGCTGCGCCCCGATGCCCGCGTCATAATGATGACCGGCTTCAGCGTCGAGCAGTTGGTCGACCGCGCGGTGGCGAGCGGCGCCATCGGCGTCCTGCGCAAGCCTTTGGCGATCCCGCAACTCCTCCAGGCGATCGAGACGCTTTCCTTGGCGCCGTAAGCGCAAGCCGGAACCAGACCAAAATTTGAGCAGAAGCGCCGGCAGCTTGGCGGTTGGCGCGCCCGGAGAGAGTCGAACTCCCAACCCCCAGATTCGTAGTCTGGTGCTCTATCCAGTTGAGCTACGGGCGCATGCCGCCGCCTTGGCAGCACGACCCTAGCGGCAAGCCCGCGCGGTGGCAAGGCAAGCGGTACCGCAATGCGAAAGCGGCTTGTCGCTGCGCGCGGCTTTGCATAAGATCGACCGCGGCGTAAGATCGCTCGGCGGCCGTTCTTCGAGTCGCATCGAGCGATGCATCCGTCGGGGGTTGCTTGCAAAATCGATGTCGTTTGCTGGCAGAAATAACAAAATGACACGAGGGTGGCTGTTCCGCATGCGTTGTCCGCGCTCTCCCTGCCTAGCGCTCGCCGCGGCGCTTGCACTTTCCGGCTGCTCCTATACCGACAATATGCTCGACTGGGCGACCGGCACTACCGCGAGCACCAACCGCAGCGACAACACGCCGACTCCCGCGGCCAGCATTCCGATCGCGCCGTCCGCGGCCGAAGGCAATCTGCAGCCGACGGTCAGCGCCATGCCGCTATCCGGGCCGGCGACCGCGAGCTCGGTCGCCGCATCGTCGGGCACGACCTTCGTCGGCTTGAAGGTTCAGTCGCTGCGTGCCGAGCTTGCGCAATTGCAGGGCAATATCGCCCGCCATCAGCAGGAATTGGCCGGCGCGCGCCAAAGTCTGGCCGGCAACGCCACCACCTATTTCAACGCCATTGCCGCCATCAATGCCCGGCTGCAAGCGGGAACCACGCCCGGCAATCCGCAATTGGTCGCGCAGTGGGGCCAGGCGCAGTCGATCCTCGACCAGATGGACGCGGGCGTCGCCCGGCTCAACAGCCTTTCCAACCAGGTCGCGAGCGATTCGTCGTTCGGCAATTATCTGCTCAACGAGGTGCGCTCGGCCTACAGTCTTCAAGGCGGCGTCGAGTCGGACCGCGATCAGCTCCACCAGATCGAGGCCCAAACCACCGCCTCGCTCGCCGCGGTCGATCAGCTCCTCAACGCCTTGAGCGACGAGATCACGCGCCAGACCGGCTATGTGGCGGGCGAGCGCAACAACCTCGTCACCCTGGCGCTCGCGATCCAAAACGGCCAGCTTTATGGGCCGAGCCTCGCCAACCGCAACTTCGCCACCGCCGCCGCGCTTCCGCCGGCCCCGGCACCGCGGCCGGTACCGCGCGCCGCCGCGCCGCGCCGCGCGCCGAGTCGGGCCGCTGCACCTGCGCCCAGCGGCGACGACCGTCCGCTGGTGGTGATCCGCTTCGATCAGCCGAACGTCGATTACGAGCAGCCGCTTTACACCGCGGTGAGCCGCGCGCTGCAGCGCAAGCCGAGCGCAACCTTCACGATCCAGGCGGTCGCCCCCAATGCCGGCTCCGCGGCCGCTGTCGCGGTCAACACCAACGCATCGCGCCAGAATGCCGAGAACGTGCTGCGCTCGCTGACCAATATGGGATTGCCGGCGGACCGCGTATCGCTTTCCGCGACGATGAGCCCGGACATTCAAAGCAACGAGGTCCGGATTTTCGTGCGTTGAGGGCGCGATGGCCGCGCCCGAAGCACCCGCCGCATCGCCCCGCAATAAGACCTTTCCGGTCACCTGGGACGAGCTTCACCGTCACGCGCGGGCGCTCGCCTGGCGGCTGCTCGATCGCGGGCCGTGGCAGGGCATCGTCGCGGTGACGCGTGGCGGCCTGGTGCCGGCGGCGATCGTCGCGCGCGAGCTCGATATTCGCCTCGTCGATACCATTTGCATCGCCTCCTATGACGAGCGCCGGCAGGGCGCGATCGCGGTGCTGAAGCCGGTCGGCGGCGACGGCACCGGTTGGCTGATCATCGACGACCTGGTCGATACCGGCCGCACCGCCCGCGTGGTGCGCAACATGCTGCCCAAGGCGCATTTCGCCACCGTCTATGCCAAGCCGGCCGGGCGGCCGCTGGTCGATACCTTCATCACCGAGGTCAGCCAGGACACCTGGATCCTGTTCCCGTGGGACATCGACCTGCAATTCGCGCCGCCGATCGCCAGCGTCCGCCCGCCGCCATGATCCGCGGCTTGATCATCCTGATCGGGTTGGTTGCCGCTGCCGGTACCGCGCAGGCGCAGCAAGCGGCGACCGCACCGCGATCGGCAAAGCGCGACATGGTCGCCGCCGCCAACCCGCTGGCGGCCGAAGCGGGGCGCGCGATGCTGCGGCGCGGCGGCAGCGCGGTCGACGCGGCGATCGCGGCGCAGATGGTGCTGAACCTGGTCGAGCCGGAATCATCCGGCATCGGCGGCGGCGCGTTCCTGGTGCTCTATTCGGCGAAAGACCACCGCGTCACCACCTTCGATGGGCGCGAGACCGCGCCGCTGGCCGCGCGCGGCGACCGCTTCCTCGACGCGCACGGCAAGCCGCTGACCTATTTCCAAGCGTTGGTCGGCGGACGCTCGGTCGGGGTGCCGGGCGTGCTGCGGATGCTGCAGATGGCGCATCGCCGCTACGGCAAGCTGCCCTGGGCGAGTCTGTTCGCGCCGGCGATCAAGCTGGCGCGCGCCGGCTTTCCGATCTCGGACAAGCTTCATAACGAGCTGGCGCGCGACAAGCTCTTTCCCCAGGATGGCGCCGCGCATGCCTATTTCTACCAAGCCGACGGCAGCGCCAAGCCGGCCGGCGCGATCCTGACCAACCCCGCGCTCGCGGCGACCTTCCAGACAATCGCGGCCAACGGCGCCGACGCGTTCTATCGCGGCGCGATCGCCGCCGACATGGTCGCGACCGCCGATCATGCCTGGATCAACCCGAGCGACCTGACGCTTGCCGATATCGCCGCCTATCGGGCGAAAGAGCGCCCGCCGATCTGCGGCACCTATCGCGCCTACCGCCTCTGCGGCATGGGGCCGCCGAGCTCGGGCGGTGTCGCGGTGCTCGAAATCCTCGGCCTCCTGCAGCGTTTCGACCTGCACGATCAGGTCGATACGCCCGAGGCCTGGAATCTGTTCGCCCAGGCCAGCCGCCTCGCCTATGCCGATCGCGACCGTTATGTCGGCGACCCCGCTTTCGTGACGGCGCCGGTCGCCGGGCTGCTCGATCGCGGCTATCTGGCGGCGCGCGCCAAGCTGATCGATCCGCAGCATTTCGCGGCCGGCACGGTCGCGCCCGGCGACCCGCCGGGGCTGCATGCCGATAATTGGGGCCGCGACCGGACGCCCGAATTTCCCTCGACCAGCAACCTCGCCGTGATCGACCGCGCGGGCGATGCGCTGGCGATGACCACGACCATCGAATTCGCCTTCGGCTCGCATCTGATGGTGCGCGGCTTCCTCCTCAACAACGAGCTCACCGATTTCTCGTTCGTTGCCGAAAGCGACGGCAAGCCGGTCGCCAACCGCATCGCGGGCGGCAAGCGGCCGCGCAGCTCGATGGCGCCGACCCTGGTGTTCGATCGCCACGGCAAGCTGGCGATGAGCGTCGGCTCGGCCGGCGGCCCCGCGATCATCACCGACGTCGCCAAGACCCTGGTCGCGACCCTCGACTGGAATTATTCGATGCAGCGCGCGATGGATTTGCCCAATATCGGCAATCGCAACGGCGCGACCGATATCGAGGCGACGCATGCCGCCGACGCGCTGGCGGCGACCCTGGCGGCCGAGGGCCACGATATCCACCGCAACAGCCGCGACAGCGGCCTCTCCGGCATTCGCGTGACGCCGCACGGCCTCGACGGCGCTGCGGATGACCGGCGCGCAGGTACGGCGCTCGGCGATTGACCCACTATCAGCGGTTGCACGGCTAGCCATAGTCCTCCAGAATCAGGACTGCGAAGAAGGCCCATGGAACCGTACAAAACCTATCGAGTGTCGGCGGCTGCCCGCAGCGAAACGCTGGGATGGCTACTGCGTGGCCTCATGCAAGCAGGCTGCAACATTATTTCCGAGCCAGCCCGCGACATTGCCCCATTCAAAGTCATCTTCGACACGCCTGATGGCGAGCGAATGGGCGCGATTTTTTATCTTTTCACGATAGGATGTCGAGAAACGCCCAACCGCCCAGCAGATGAATGCAGATTCCAAATTAAGTACGGAACCAAGGATGGCGGTGACCACGAAATATGGCAGGACCCGACCGGCCTTCACACAACTGTTTTTCTCGGGATTGAACCAGAAACTGGATGCTTCGTAGCCGCCGATCCGGTTCTTCATAATCCAACGAGAATGTTCATCTCCCTCGAATTTAAGCAACATCATCTCGCGGCAATTCGCGATCAAGGTTGGTGCACCTGGGAGCGTGAGAGCAGGAAGCAGGTCTCGGAGCCGGTTGAAATTCTCGTCGGGGGCAGACCAGAGCGACTCTTGGACCTAGTTCGGTTCGAACGTAGCGCAAAAGGTCTCGACCAAGGCCATCGCCAGCTCCTTGCCGAGCAACAGACCTTCCTATCTTTGAAAGCAGCTGACGCGTCCGATGTGACTCCGGCGCCTGTCTCCCAAAAAGAGCTGCATGAACTTGCAAGGGAATTTCAACTCACTCCCGACCACATTCTTGATCTTATATCAACGACGCCGCGACTAAAGATGGCAGTTCGAGGTTGGGTCGCGGAGGATCACTTGCTACGCGTTTTGCAGCAAACTCCGGGGGTGGCCGATTGCCACCGAATTGCTGGTGAGGCGACGACTGATATTAGCTTACGCTATCGCGGGAGCCGCCCAATCCTCATCGAATGCAAAAACGTGCTGCGGAAAAAAAAGCGCGCGAGGGTTTGCATGTGTCGATTTTCAAAGAACGCGCGCATCAAAGGGAGACCCCTGCTCACGATATTACAAGCGCGACGAATTCGACATTTTGGCAGCATGCCTGCATGCCGTCACTGAGCAATGGGACTTCAGCTACCAACCGACCACTCAAATGGTCGAACACAAAAAATGTCCGGGCCGCCTTTCTCAAAACGTCATTGTTGATGGAAACTGGCGAAACGCTGAGGCTGCTCTTACCGATGTCGCTGCCCTAATCGCATGAAAGCGGTATCGATTTTCTCGGGGGCCGGCGGGCTCGACTACGGCTTTGAGGCAGCGGGCTTTCAGAGCCGCGTTTGTGTCGATTTTGACGCGGAGGCGTGCGCGACGCTTAGAGCGAACAGAGCTTGGCCTGTGATCCAAGCCGACGTCATGGAGTTGCCTGCAGAAGATATACTCCGTGCTGCTGCGCTTGAGCCTGGAGAGACAGACGTTTTACTCGGTGGCCCACCTTGCCAGCCATTCTCAAAATCGGGCTACTGGTGGCGGGGTGATGCGCTGCGACTCGAGGATCCGCGCGCAGGGACTTTAGGCCGGTATCTGACGATTATCCGCGAACTGCGGCCTCGAGTCGTGCTCTTCGAAAATGTGGATGCCGTTGGCTACGAGGGTAAGGATGAAGGCCTTCAGCTCCTGGTCGATGGCCTCAAGGCGATAAACGTACTCACTGGCACGCGTTACGAACCCACAATCGGGCTTATCGACGCCGCCGACTATGGCGTGCCTCAGCATCGCACTCGGCTGTTCTTAGTTGCCGCGCGTGACGGACGGATATTTCGCTTTCCAAATCCTTCTCACTCGAGAGAGGACTTGCTTTCGGGACAAACGAAGCGTGAGGCGTTCTCGACTGCATGGGATGCTATCGGTGATCTGGACTCGCTCTCGAATGAGGCAGGCTTAGAACTGACCGGAAAATGGGCACAACTCCTCCCCTCGATTCCCGAGGGACGGAATTACCTTTGGCACACTTCCCGAGGTGGTGGGAAGCCGCTGTTTGGGTGGAGAACGCGGTTTTGGAGCTTCCTACTCAAACTTGCAAAGGATCAGCCCTCTTGGACCATCCAGGCACAGCCAGGTCCTGCTACTGGGCCTTTCCATTGGTCCAACCGCCTTCTCAGCGCTCGCGAGTTATGCCGACTACAGACATTTCCAGATGATGTAACGATCGTTGGTGACCGCCGGTCTGCCCAAAAACAGTTGGGAAATGCCGTTCCCAGCTTACTTGCGGAAGTGCTCGCGAGAGCGATCCGCAGCCAGCTTCTCAACGCTCCGCTGGCCGATCTGCCGCCGCGCTTGCTCCCAACCAAGCGACGCCCGATTCCGGACCCCGAGAAAGTAGCCCTTGTTCCAGAGAGCTATCACTTTCTTTCGGGAAAGCACGCTGCCCATCCCGGTACTGGAAAAGGCCCTAGTGCAGTAGGTCGGCGAACATCAATCTCCTAGCATCCCTAATGTCTCGAACGCTTTCTAAATCGGAGATGATGGCGCGAATTCAAAGCCGGAATACCCGGCCAGAGCGCGTTGTAAGATCAACACTCCATCGGCTCGGCTGGCGATACCGGCTTCATGTGAAAGCCCTTCCTGGCTCGCCCGATATCGCTAATCAGACACGCCAATTTGCAATTTTCGTGCATGGCTGCTTTTGGCATCAACATGCTCCTTGCCGCCTTGCGCGGATGCCCAGACGAAATCTCGAATATTGGGGTCCGAAACTGCGCCGCAACATCGAGCGTGATCAACAAGATTTGGTGCGCTTAAAGCAGAAAGGCTATCGCGTGCTGGTGATCTGGGAGTGTGAGACAAAGGATGTGCCTTCTGTAGAAAAGCGTTTACGAAATTTCCTGAGGGATACCTGACATTGTCGGCAGCGCGCTCGCCGCTATCCTGCACGTCATGAGCCCTACCTCCACAAGCCGTCCGACGATCCGGCTGCTGCCCGGCCACGACAAGCGCGCTGCCTTCGGCCATCCTTGGGTCTATTCCAACGAGATCGCGATGGATGTGGCGGCGAAAGCGCTGACGCCGGGCAGTCTCGTTGCGCTCGCCACCGCCAGTGGCAAAGCGCTCGGGGTCGCGACCTTCAACCCGCACACCCTGGTCGCCGCGCGCATCCTCCAGCGCGATCCGGCCGCGCGCATCGACCGGGATTTCTTCGCCGCGCGGCTGGAGCGCGCGCTTGCCCTGCGCCACCGCCTTTATCCCGAGCCCTATTACCGGCTGATCCACGCCGAGGCCGACGGCTTGCCCGGCATCGTGCTCGACCGCTTCGGCGACGTGCTGAGCTGCCAGATCAACACCGCCGGCATGGCGCTGCTGCAAGAGGAATTTCTCGCCGCCTGCCATGCGGTGCTGGCGCCGCGCGCGATCGTGTTGCGCAACGACACCGCCGCGCGCGTCCTCGAAGGGCTGGCGGGCGAGGACCGCGTCGCCTTCGGCGAAATCGCGCCGCCGGTCGAGATCGTCGAGAACGGCGCGCGCTTCGCGATCGATCCGCTGGGCGGGCAGAAGACCGGCTGGTTCTACGACCAGCGCGAGAACCGCCGCCTCGCCAGCCGCTTTGCCGCCGGCGCGCGCGTGCTCGATCTCTATTGCTTCGGCGGCGGCTTCGGCATTCTCGCGGCGCTATCGGGCGCCGATCAGGTGCTGGCGGTCGACCGCTCGGAAGCGGCGCTGGCGCTCGCCGCAACCTCCGCCGCGCTGAACGGCGTCGCCGCGCGCTGCCGCTTCGCGCGCGGCGACGCCTTCGACGAGCTCGAGCGGCTGCATGGCCAGGGCGAGCGCTTCGATCTGGTGATCGCCGATCCGCCGGCCTTCGCGCGCGCGAAGAAGGATCTCGGGCCGGCGCTGCGCGGCTATCGCAAGCTCGCGCGCATGTCGGCAGCGCTGGTCGCGAAGGGCGGCGCGCTGCTCGTCGCGTCATGCTCGCATCAGGTCGAAACCGATGCCTTCGCCGAAGCGGTGAGCCGCGGATTGGCTGACGCGCAGCGCGAGGGGCGCATCGTCGCCAGCACCGGCGCCGCGCCCGACCATCCGGTGCATCCCCTGCTGCCGGAAAGCGCCTACCTCAAAGCGCAGATGCTCGTGCTGGACTAGCCGGTGGAGGCTTGTCACAATTCACCGCCGTCAAACACCGAGGCCAAGGCGCATGAATGACACGTTGGTTACTGAGCTTTTGAAGCTCAGCCCCGCCGAGCGCATCGCGTTGGCCGAAGAGCTTTGGGATAGCGTCGCCACGCATCCCGAAGAACTGCCGCCTCTATCTGATGCGCAACGTGCCGAAATCGAGCGTCGCATTGAGGCGCATAAGCGGGACCCGTCCATTGCGTTAAGCTGGGATGACGTGCGCGCGAGACTTCGCGCGCGTCTCGGATGAAGCGTACCCAGTTTTAGCCCGAGGCCGAAGCCAAGATTTCTCAAGCAATTGATTGGTACGAGGCACGCCGCAAAGGTCTCGGCGGTCAATTCTTATATTCGCTCGAAACAACAATCGAGATTGTCCAGCGCAACCCAGAGATTTATCCGACCATATTCGGCGAAGCGCGCCGCGCCGTCTTGCGACGCTATCCATATAGCCTCATTTATATTGCTGTCGCGGACGCAATCCTCATCGCGGCCTGCGCTCATGCGCGACGAGACCCAACCCTGTGGCAGCGCCGGCTGTGATGCTAGGCGCTTAGCCGCGGCAGCGTCAGCCGGAAGATCGTGCCGGCGCCGGTGCTCTCGTCGAGCGCGATGTCGCCGCCATGCGCGCGCATCACCTCGCGCGCGATCGCGAGTCCCAGGCCCGTTCCGCCCGGGCGGGCGGAACCAGCAAAAGGCCGGAACAGATTCTCGCGCGCCTTGGGTGGCAGGCCCGGCCCGTCATCCGCGATCTCGATCACCAGCATCGCCTCGCTTTCGGCGGCGCGCAGGGTCAGGCGATGGGCGCCGGCCTGGGCCGCGTTCTGCACCAGATTGTGCAGCACGCGATAGAGCTGGTCGCGATCGGCGGCGGCGATCAGCAAGGGCGAGACTTTGTTCTCGACCAAAAGCCGATCCGTGCCCGTGCGAAATTCCATCTCGGCGATTTCTTCGCTGAGGCCCGCAAGCGCGAAGCGGCTGCGGCGCAACGGCGGCGCGCCCTCGCGCGTGTAATCGAGCGTGCCGGTGGTCAGCGCCACCGCGCGGTCGATCGCGGCGGCCAGGCCGGGCGCGACGCGCCGCAGCTCGGGCGCGGCGCTGGTCGCGATGCCGTCGGCCAAAAGCCGCATGGTCGCGAGGATGTTCTTCAAATCGTGATTGATCTTGGTAACCGCGGTGCCGAGCGCGGCAAGGCGCTCTTTCTGCGCCAGCGCCTGATGCACGGTCGCCTGCATTCCCGCCAGCTCGCGCTCGGCCTGGCCGAGCTCGTCGCGGCGGCCCAGCGGCTTGATCACCCGCGTCGCATCGGCGGGGTCTTCGCGAAACTTGATCATGCCCAGGGTCAGCCGGCGCATCGGCCGGACCAGCAGCCATTGCAGGCTGAGATAGACAAGCGCCGCCGTGATCAGCGAGATCGCCAGCGACGCGCCGAACAGCCGCCGCCCGAACGCCCACATCTCGGCGCGCAGCGGCCGCTCGTCAAGCAGCAGCTCGACCGTGACGCCCGGCTCCTTCGCGGACATGTCGAGCACGCGCAGGATGCGATTGTCGGAGCGCAAGAGCGTCGCGACCGCGTCGCGGATGAGGGCGAACATGCCGACCCCGCGCAGATCGAAGGTCGCATTCGGCGTTGGCGGCATGTCCGAATCGATCATCAAGGTTGCGTCTTCCTCGTGAACCGCGATGCCGTGGGCGCCGACATCGGCCAAGAGCTCGTTGGCGAGCGACTGGCTGACGCTGTTGTCGGGCGTCGCCTCGAGCGCGAACACGGCGAGGCGCGCTGCGTCGAGCCGGTCCTCGAGATAGGCGAGGCGGTCCCGCGCCACCGAGGGCACGAAGATCAGCACTTCCGAGAGCATGACGAAGAATACCGTCAGGACCAGCAGCCGAGCCGACAGCCCGGTCGCGAGGCCGCTCCACAACCGTTTGACGCCCATAAGCATTTCCCGGCTTTCCGGCGCGGCGTTGACTTGGCGCGCGCATAATTCTATACAGCGCGCTCATTCCGGAAAGCCAGAAAGAAGGGTCGCCCTCGTGAAGCGCACCTATCAGCCGAGCAAAATCGTTCGCAAGCGCCGTCACGGCTTCCGTGCACGGATGGCGACGGTCGGCGGTCGTCGCGTGCTGTCCAGCCGGCGCGCCAAAGGGCGCAAACGGCTGAGCGCCTGACGAATATCTACGGCTCGCATCGATGCCCGCCGTCGCGCG